>JBBQLL010000001.1:0-267033 GCA_038327865.1 Chitinophagales bacterium
AGTTAGTCGTATCAAGTGTAAGTGTGTATCCAAACCCAGTAATGGATGCGGTACAGGTAAGCTTTAGGTCAGCGTCAGCTACAGTTACAACGATAAAGATTATGGATTTACAAGGCAGGGTATTGCAAGTACAAACTGTAACACCCATGTCGGCAGGTGCGAATGTAACAGCCACCTTTGATACAAGAAACATCCTAAGCGGCAGTTATATCATACATATATCTGATGCTCAAAATGGCTTCCTTGGTACTAAACAAATATTGAAACAATAAATATTATTTTTATTAAAACAAAAACTCCATTTCATGAATTTGAAATGGGGTTTTTGTTTATACGAACATTAAGTGTAATTATACGTCTAAAATAATTACGAATTTAAAATTGGTATTAGAAAATGGTTGCAATTAGGTTAAGCTTTAGTGTGAATCGCTTCTTCTGTTTCTGTATTTTCTGCTAAGATTCCAAATATTTTCAAGGTTATAGTACTGGTTTCTTCGATTACTCTTGTTAAAGATAGTTCCTGGTTATCTTTTTTCTGTGCTGACGTAAATATTATTATTTTTTAGCATTCAATGAGTATTTTGCTAGTCTAATGTTTATGCTGAATATTTTGATAACTACTATTTGCCTGAATTTTTGTAAAGCTATAGCCGCAGACGACCGAAGTTCTTTAATTGGTACTCGCTTTTTTAATACCATCTATCTATTACGAATTTTATTGAAAATTATTGAAAAAATTTGTATTATCAAATATACATAACATCTATATTTAATAATATATTTTTATGCAAGCCCTGTATAATATTCATACTTAAATAATTATCAAGTATATTTTAAGTTACCTCGGTTTATACTTTGCCTCATCAAATATTTTTTTTGCTGGCGTAGCCAATAGTTTTGGCAGTAAAATGTTATCGTTTTTATCCATCCATTTTCTTACTACTTGCCATCCTACAAACTGCCCAATAAAGCCTGGTGCTTCTGCATTAATATCTGGTGTATTTGGCCCATCATTTACATACACATTTATTTTATTAGGGTCGCTTTCATACAGTAAATTATTTTCTATAAAAAAAGCCCAAATATTTTTTTCGTTACTAAAGCAAGTGGCTAATTGCTTTTGGGTATACCCTGTTGTAAGTGTATCATTTGCATAGGGCATCAATGCATTTAGCAGATACAAACGTTTGCCGGTTTCTATCATTTGTTCTATTAATGGCTTGCCACTTATTTTTAAGGGATACAAATCTTCTACAATAGTTTTAATACAATTTACAGGTATATAATTGGCCTCAAAACGCCTAGAAATATAATCTGGGTACAGGCCTTGAAACGCCTCGTTTTGATACAACGAATATTGATGCCCCATATATAATTGTAAGCCTACCGCCAACCCATCTTGTGTAATAATATTGCCATAGCTATTAATGGGGCCAATAAACGTAATTAATTGTTTAGGCAAAGGATATTTTGGAAAATAATAGTGTACAAATTGCAAGCCTTGTTTCACTTCTTTTTCTATGGTTCCAATATTTTTGTATTGCAATTCAGCCGTATCGTACAGGCTTTTGTAGCTGGTGGTAAATGCTTTCACATCGTTTATTACACTATCTGCTTGCTGATGTGCCCCTAAAATATTGTATAAAAAATCTTGTGTAAAACCTCGGTGTTTCGTAAATAACTGTAGCAACGAAACATTGATATTATTGGTATCTACTGCAAAAAAGTCTTGCTCAAAACGTACCGTTTGTATATCAATTTTTATGTTAGATACGTCTGGTATTTTTTTTTTGCTAGTACAGCCTGCGGCGAGAATGACTATGGCAATAAGTAGTTGCTTCATGGTACGAATGTAAAATAACCATACCAAAAATTATAGTTAAGAGTTGTTGTTAATTTTTTTGCTATTGTCGTTCTCTTTGTCAACAACTTTTAATTAGCATGGGCAAGATATTGTTGACTAGCCCAACATACTAACTTCGTTGCATGCCAACAATGGCGAAAAGGGCGAAACATTTATTCAATATTTCATGTAACCTCATTATTATTTTTTATATGCCTCTTGAGGGCTGTAAAATGTAACACATGACCGAAACTTATTTCGTTTAAACTTCGGAACAATCTTCAAAGTATTAGAAATGCAGATTTTAATATCAAAAAAACACAAAAGGATTAACCCATATTAAATAACACGAATAAAAAAAATGGCGGGAATGAAAATTTTCATTCCTTGTAAAACCTACAAAAGCAAATATTTTAAACTTGATGACGCTTTATTTATTAAATTTAGACAAGCTTATAAAAAGATAATTCCGTTAAATTTTTTGAAAAAAATGAATACGTGAAAAATTTTATCAAAGAATTTCTATATGATTTTTTCGCTTTTGGCGTAATTTTCATCATAATTTTACTTATCTCTAATGTACCTGATGGCGGTGGTAAAATTATTGTTGTTATATTGGTTGGCCTCTGTTTTATAATACTAGGCTTCTTGGTCTCAATGTTTAATTTTATTGAATAAAATATATTATAATAGGTGTTATAGTAAGTTAAATAAATTGCTTTAAAAGTACCATTGGGCGATGATTTTTCTTTTTCTGAAATACGCTATGTTATAAATTATTGGAAGTATTAGCCATCAAATCATTTAAATAGCTGGCTAGCTTTGTAACATTATGGTTATTGCAATAAATACAATTGAATTAGTTAGAAACAGTCACGAAGAAGTAATTATTTTTTTGGAAGAATTGATTGCTTTTATAGCTGTAACACAACCAAATAATAGTTTTGTTTTTATAATTAACCAACCATTACCAGAAGAAATACTATTGCCGCAAAATTGTAGTTGTCAATTAGTTGCTACCAAGCCAATTAATCTGTTGCAACTAATACTTTTTAATACTTTTGGTTTAAAATCAATTGTAAAAAAATGCAAGGTAGATGTGTTGCTACATGTGCACAGTTTTTGTAGCCCTACAATAAATATTTCACAGATAATTACAATAAAAAATTGTGATATTGCTAGTTCATTATTTGCTAAAAATATACTTAAAAAATCCGTAAAAAAGGCGACAAAAATATTAGTTAATGCAATTGATACAAAGCAAGCCATTACTGCAAAATATCCTAGTATAAACCCATTAAAATTTGAAATTATTACAGGTGCTGCAAATGCTTACTTTAAGCCGATGGATTACTTAGCAAAAGTGTTTGTAAAAGATGGCTATGCAGATGGACGTGATTACTTTTTGGCTGTTGCCGATAGTTATTCGTTTATAGAATTTATCACACTTTTAAAAGCATTTTCTATATTCAAACGCTGGCAAAAAAGTAATATGAAACTGTTAATAATTGGCAACATAGTAGATAATAAACAGCAACTAAAAGAAAAATTTGATACGTATAAGTATCGAGATGATTTATTGACCATTAGTGCTATTTCGCTGCAAGAAAAGTCGAAACTAATGGGCGGAGCTTATGCTGTAATATTACCATCTAATCTACCAGATTTTTACTTGTCTATCATTCAATCTTTACAAGTATCTGTACCAATAATAGCACATAATAGCGAGGCTTTGCAGTCGCAATTTACAGATGTATTGTTATATGTTGACATGCAAAACCACGAAGAAATAGCTGACAAAATGAAGTTGTTATATAGAGATGAAAACTTGCGTTCAAATCTTATTACTAAGGGTTTAAAACAAGCACAAAATTTTAATTTCTCAAACAGTGCCAATGCTTTGTGGCAGTGTATTACTGCATCGCAATAAATAGAGGATTATAACTATTTTATCTTTCTTTATATACCTAAATCATCAACTAACAAATAAATCAGTTACAGTAATTTAGTTAACTACTTAATTTTGCCGTTTCTTAAAATAATAGAAACACATGAAATCTACCATTACAGTTGAAGTAACATTAGATAATGATAAAGTGCCAGAAACCATACTATGGACAGCTACAGATAGCAATGCCGATATGATGCAAAAGGCCAAAGCTATGATGCTAGCTTTTTGGGATGGCGAAGATAAAAGTGCTATGCGAATTGATCTTTGGACAAAAGATATGATGGTAGATGAAATGGCAGATTTTTACTTTCAAACAATGATGGCAATGGCTGATACTTTTGAACGTGCCACACACCAGCAAGCATTGGTTGCCGAAATGAAAACTTTTGCCAAAGATTTTAATATAAAATTTAAAGAAATACAATTAAAAGAAAGTAAGGCGTAAGGTGGAAATCCAATTTTTCAATATTATTTTTTCATTTTAATTAAAAAAATATGAGCTTAGAAACACAAGTAATGAATTTATTGAAAGATGCCATGAAAGCAAAAGATGAGGGTAGTTTACGTGGGTTACGTGCTATAAAAGCAGAGATAATTAAAGCAAAAACAGAGCCTGGTGCTGGTGGTGTTATAACCGAAGATGGTGAACTAAAATTATTACAGAAATTAGTAAAGCAACGTAAAGATAGTTTAGAAATTTATGTACAACAAAACCGGGCAGACCTTGCTACCAAAGAAACTGAGGAAATTATTATTATAGAAAAATTTTTACCAAAACAATTAAGCGAAGCCGATTTAAAAGCAGCTGTTGCTACTATTATTACATCGGTCGGCGCTATGTCTGCCGCTGACATGGGCAAAGTAATGGGTGTTGCTTCTAAACAGTTAGCTGGCAAAGCAGATGGCAAAACTATTTCATCGGTTGTAAAAGAGTTGCTTAATAAATAAGCCATAGAATAATGAGTCATGAATAATGAATTATAAGCTTAAAACTTGTAAACAAATCATTCATCACTTATAATTCATAATTAATCAATTATGCCTATTGATATAATTTTTTTCATTCTTATATTATCTGCTATTTACAAAGGTTACACACGTGGCTTTATTGTATCGGTAATATCTTTTTTTGCCATAATAATAGGATTGGCTGCGGCTGTAAAATTATCAACCGTAGTAGCAAATTGGTTGCGAGAAAGTACAAATATTGGTAGCCAATGGTTACCCTTTTTATCCTTTGTTATAGTAATTATTGGGGTAATGGTCTTGCTAAGGTTGGTAGCAAATATTTTGCAAAAAAGTGTTGAATTTTTATTAATGGGCTGGGCAAATAAAATAGCAGGTATTTTATTTTATGCCATTATTTATACACTAATTTTTAGTATTGTTATATTTTATGCCGAAAAGATGGCTGTTCTAAAACAAGATATGATTGCCTCATCAAAATGCTACTCTTATGTGCAACCATTGGGTATAAAAGTAATAAATGGGTTAGGTAAAATAGTGCCTTTGTTTAAAGATTTATTTACGCAGTTAGAAACTTTTTTCGATAGTATAGGCAAAAAGGCTGCTTCGTAAAATTGCTACCTTAAATTGTGTTGTAATGAAATAAGTTAGTACACGTATATTATTGTTGTATTAACTGTTTTGTAGAAACAATTTTTTAATGCTCCTTTTTGCGTTTATTTGTATTTATTGCTAAATCTGGCTTGCACAAGAAAATATACCATGAGTTATAAGATACATCAACAAGATAAATTTAAATTTATAGAAGAAGGCGAAGGCGAACCGCTTTTGCTACTGCATGGCTTGTTTGGTGCATTAAGTAATTTTGCTGATTTGGTTGAGCATTTTCGTAAAAAATATAAAGTAATTGTACCGTTGTTGCCTTTACTTGAATTAGATATTTTTCATACAACTGTTAACGGGTTAGCCAAACATGTTCATGGCTTTATTGAGGCAAGGGGCTATACTAATATTAATTTATTAGGGAACTCTTTGGGTGGGCATATTGCATTGATACACACATTAAAACATCCAGAAAAAATAAAATCTTTAACCTTAACTGGTAGTTCTGGGTTGTTTGAAAATGGCATGGGCGATAGTTACCCAAAACGGGGCGATTACGAGTATATAAAAAAGAAAGCAGAATTAACTTTTTACAATCCTGCCATGGCCACCAAGGAACTTGTTGATGAATTATTTGACATAACCACCACTCGTATGAAAGTTATTAAAATTATTTCCTTGGCCAAAAGTGCCATACGAAGTAATTTGGGTGAGGAACTGAACCAAATAAAACAACCAACCTTATTAATTTGGGGCAATAACGATACTATAACACCACCATTTGTTGGTAAGGAATTTCATAAGCTAATACCTAATAGTGAGTTACATTTTATAGACAAATGTGGCCACGCACCTATGATGGAAGTACCAGACGAGTTTAATGAAATTTTAAGCACTTTTCTACGTAAATTAAAACCTGTTGGGCAAGTTGTTTTGTAGCAAAAAGTATTGTGCCAACTTTTTATATTTTTAACTCGTAAGTTATTATTAGGTCTTACAAATCATTTAATCAGCATTTAAAAATTACAATATCTACCATGCTGGCATATCAACTTATTCAACAAACATTTCCTATACTTCATCTTACAGATAAAGTAGGTTTTGCTTTGCAATTGATGGATGAATACGATGTGCAACATTTACCTATTATTACCGAAGAAAAACTAGTTGGCTCTGTTTCAAAAAGCGATTTATTAGACGAAGATGAGGACCATACTCTTGCTGCATTGGAAGACAGTTTTATAAAAATTTCGATAAGAAAAGATGAGTTTATTGTTTCAGCTTTAAAACTAGTTGCAGAAAACGAATTGAGTGTTTTACCAGTATTAAATGAGGTAGATGATTATATTGGTGTTATTACCACCAATATTTTACTTCAAAACCTATCTAAATTTTTAGGAACTGATGAGCCAGGTGGTATCATCGTATTAGAAGTAGAAAGGCGAAACTTTTCTTTTGGCGAAATAAGCCGATTGGTTGAAACTAATGATGCCTATATTACCCAGCTTAATACCTATACTGAAACCGAAACTGGATTAGTAGTTGTTTCTATTAAAATAAACAAAGTAGAGATTAGTGATATTTTAGCAACATTTCAACGGTACGACTATGTGATACGCTATTATTTTGGCGAAGAGCAATTTGCCAACGAGTTAAAAGAAAATTATAATCACTTGATGACCTATTTAAACTTATAAATCTATTACAATTATTATATAAAATACAGCATTTGTTGAGCCTGTTTGTATCATTTCAAATTAGTGTTAGCTACATTACAATCAAGTCGTAAATACTTTCGCTTATTTTTAACCCTTTTAATGCACCCATTTCTTTTATTTTTGTTAATCTTTAAACCAGCAAGCTGTTTATTTTAAAATTTCACAATGAAAAAATTAGTCGTATTTCTTTTAGCTGTTGCTTCTTTTACAACATTGAAAGCACAAATATCTTTATTTAAAAAGAAAAATAAAACTGCCAAAACCGATTCTACAAGGGCAGCGTTACAGCCAATACCAAAGCAAACAGCCGAAGTAATAACAACACCTAAGCCCAAAAAAGATTATAGTAAGGTTGTTTTAACCAACCGAGCGGCCGATCATTTAATGATACAATATGGTAGCGATGCTTGGACAAATAGACCAGATAGTGTACGTACAAAGGGGTTTAGCCGCCATTTTAATATTTATATTATGCTTGATAAGCCATTTAAAACTGACCCTCGTTTTAGTGTGGCTTATGGTGTTGGCCTTGGAAGTAGCAATATGTTTTTTGATAATGTAAAAGTTAATGTAAATGGCTTGGGACCTACATTACCATTTACAGATGTTTCAAACACTAACAGGTATAAAAAATTTAAACTTACTACCATTTATGCCGAAGTTCCTATTGAAGTTAGGTTTTATAGCGACCCAGAAAACCCAGCAAAAAGCTGGAAATTTGCATTAGGTGCTAAAGTTGGCACGTTATTAAAAGCATTTACAAAAGGTAAAGATTTACAAAATGCCACTGGTCAAAGTGTTTTTGGGCCATCTGCCATTGTTAAAGAAAGTAATAAACGTTATTTAAACGGAACAAAATTAGCAGTAACAGGTCGTATAGGTTATGGTGTATTTTCAGTACATGGTGCATACAATATTTTAGGTGTTACTAAAGATGGCTTTGGTCCTGCCATGAACGCTTACTCAATTGGCATTAGTATTAGTGGCTTATAAAATTTTAATACAAACTTTTTCAAAACCCTAATAGCTACTTGCTGTTGGGGGTTTTGGTTTAATAGTTGTAGCAAACCAATTACTCAAAAAATAAAAAAACTATAAGAAGCAGTTTGCTTTAGTTACTATTTGATAATAAAAAATACTAGCTAATTTATAAATAGTCACCACATATCAATTGCATTGTGTATTTTGCTTTTATTACCTTAATTGATATATGAAATTATTAAGCCCAACCATATCAAGACTTGCAAGATTTAGATATTGGCGAATAGAACAATGGATTAATAACCCTATTACAGTTCAACGAGAGGTATTACAAGACTTGGCAACACACGCACAATACACAGAAATTGGTAGGCAATATGGCTTAACAAAAGTGTTCTCTCTTCGTGAGTTTAAAAAAATAATACCTATACACGAGTATCATAATATTAAACCTTATGTTGAAAGATTAATGCAAGGCGAAGAACAATTACTTTGGAACACACCAGTAAATTGGTTTGCAAAAAGTAGTGGTACTACCAACGATAAAAGCAAGTTTATTCCTATTACTGAAGAGAGTTTAAAAGACTGTCACTACCAAGCATCTAAAGATGTGCTGACTATGTATTACTACTTTAATCCAGATAGCGATTTGCTAACAGGTAAAGGATTGGTAATTGGTGGTAGTCATCAAATACATACAATTAATGAGGATGTACAATATGGTGATTTAAGTGCGGTGCTATTACAAAATGCGCCCATTTGGGCTAGTTGGATACGTACACCAGAGCTATCTATTGCCTTATTAGATGAGTGGGAAAATAAGATAGAACAACTGGCGCAAAATACCATTAACGAAAACGTTACTTCAATTTCTGGGGTGCCTACTTGGACGATGATTTTAATAAAACGCATCCTTCAAATTGCAGGTAAACAAACCTTAAAAGAAGTATGGCCAAACTTAGAATTATATATTCATGGTGGCGTTTCATTTATACCATATAAAGCACAGTTTAAAAAATTATTGGGGGAAGGTGTACATTTTTTGGATATGTATAATGCTAGTGAAGGATTTTTTGCAGCGCAAGATAGGCCAGATGAAGACGGTATGTTACTATTTTTAAACCATGGTATTTTTTACGAGTTTATGCCTGTAGAAGAATATGGAAAACCAGATCCTCATACCATAGGGCTAGATAAAGTTGAAATTGGCAAGCAATATGCACCTGTTATAAGCACTAATGGCGGTTTGTGGCGCTATTTAGTGGGCGATACAATTGTGTTTACCAATACCTATCCTTTTCGTATAAAAGTAAGTGGCAGATTGAAACATTTTATGAATGCTTTTGGTGAAGAGGTGATGGTTGATAATACCGATAAAGCTATTGCTATTGCTAGCGAAAAAATGAAGCTATCGGTAAACGATTATACGGCAGCACCCATTTACTTTACCGATGGCAATAATGGCAGCCACGAGTGGTTGATTGAGTTTGAAAATGACCCAGAAAATATACAAGAATTTGCTTACGAGTTAGACTGTGCGTTAAAAGGCTTAAATAGCGACTATGAAGCAAAACGCCACAAAGATATTGTCCTTAAAATGCCAGTTGTAAAGGCATTGCCCAAAAATACATTTCATAAATGGTTGCATAGCAAAGGCAAATTAGGTGGTCAACATAAAGTACCAAGATTAAGTAATGAGCGGCAGATTGTAGAAGAAATACTATCTATCATTAACCAATAAGGCAAATAAATAAATGAGCCAAAACCAAACTAATATTCACAAAGAATTTGAATTAGAACGTTTGATTCTTTTTAGTGATGCTGTTTTTGCAATTGCCATTACCCTACTAATTATTGAAATAAAATTTCCTGATGTGCCAAAGGGTATATATGGTAGCGACTTGTTCCATTTATTCCATCACACTTTGGTAGAATTTGCAACTTTTACACTAAGTTTTATAATTATTGGCGGCTATTGGTTACGGCATTTAAAGCTTTATCGTTATTTAAAAAATTACGATGATGGCTTAATTATCCGCAACCTTTTCTTCCTATTTTTTATTGTAGTTTTCCCATTTTCGGCTGCAAGTATGGGGCATTTTACACCTAGTTTTTTATTGCCTATGTTTATTTATATAAGCAATATTTTAATGGTTACAATAGCCCACTATACCATTGCTTATTATGCTTTACGACAAAAAAAGCAACTAATAATTACTGGTGAGGAAGCTGAGAAAACCTATATGCTTATGGAAGCCAAACTATCAATTTATATGATATTGGTCTCCATGATAGTTATTGGTTTAGTTTATTTTTTCTATCCAGATAATAAAAAGTATCAGGCTTTTAGTTTTGAATCTGTCATAGTTTTTGCAATTATAAGGCGGTATCTTTTAAAAAAATATAAGCCTAAAAAAGTAGCTTAGTTTATTATTGCAAATTATTTAAACAATAAAATATTTATGGTAAAAGGAAAAGTAGCTATTGTTACAGGTGCAGCACGTGGTATTGGAGAAGCTATTGCCACAAAATTAGCAGAACAAGGGGCAAACATTGCCTTTACGTACATCAGCGATAGTAGTGCAGAAAAAGCCGCTGTATTAGAAGCCAAATTAATTGGTTTAGGTGTAAAGGCAAAAGCCTACCAAAGCAACGCAGGCAATTTCGCAGAATGCGAAGCATTTGTGGGAGATGTTTTAAAAGAATTTGGTACTATAGATATTTGCGTAAATAATGCTGGTATTAGTAAAGATAATTTGTTGCTTCGCATGACAGAGCAGCAATGGGATGATGTAATTGACATTAACTTAAAGAGTGTTTTTAATATGACCAAAATGGTCATTAAGCCCATGATGAAAGCTAGATGCGGAAGCATTATTAATATGAGTTCTATTATTGGCATTCGTGGCAATGCAGGCCAGGCAAGTTATGCCGCTAGTAAGGCAGGAATTATTGGGTTTACAAAATCTATTGCTGCCGAGCTTGGTAGTCGTAATATTCGTTGCAATGCCATAGCACCTGGTTTTATTGAAACCGATATGACGCATTACTTAACAGAAGGTACTGCTGCCGATGATTTTATGAAAAAAATACCATTAGGTCGTTTTGGTAAAGGCGAAGAAATTGCCAATGCTACATTGTTTTTAGCAAGCGATATGAGTACCTATATTACAGGTCAAGTTATTAGTGTTTGTGGTGGTATGAATATTTAATTTTTAGACAAAATTTTAAATAAAAACGGATGCATCTTTAAAAATGCATCCGTTTTATTATTATTATTTGCTTCTAATTATCCTTTTAATATAGTTTCAATCTCTGTTAATTCCTCTGTATTAAACTGTAAATTATCTAAGCATTTTATAGAATCTAGTAACTGTTCTGGCTTACTTGCGCCAATTAGTACACTAGTTATTCTATCATCTTTTAGCAACCAAGCCAAAGCCATTTGCGCCAACGATTGGTTACGTTTTAGCGCTAAATCATTAAGTGCATTTATCGTGTGCAACTTATCAACTGTTATTTGTTCTGGCTTTAAAAAAACACCTTTTGTTGCCCTAGAGCCATCAGGAATACCATGTAAATATTTGTTGGTTAATAAGCCTTGTGCCAATGGCGAGAAAGGGATGCACCCAACACCGTATTGTTCTAACACATCAAGTAATCCACCTTCTACCCAACGATCAAACATGGAGTATTTTGGTTGATGAATTAAGCAAGGTGTACCCAATTGTTTTAGTATCTCAAATGCTTTAGCAGCAACATCTGCCGGATAGTTTGATATGCCTATATATAAGGCTTTACCTTGCCTAACAAATAAGTCTAAAGCAGCCATTGTTTCTTCTAAAGGTGTATCCGGGTCTGGCCGATGGTGATAAAAAATATCTACATAGTCTAACTGCATTCTTTGCAAACTTTGGTCAAAACTAGATACCAAATATTTTTTACTTCCCCATTCCCCATAAGGGCCTTCCCACATATAATACCCAGCTTTTGTAGAGATGATCATTTCATCTCTATAACCTGCAAAATCTTCTTTTAATATTTTACCAAAATTGGTTTCAGCACTACCTGGTGGAGGGCCATAATTGTTGGCTAAATCAAAATGGGTAATCCCATTATCAAAGGCAGTTTTTAAAATGGCTTTGCAGTTATCTACCACATCAACATCGCCAAAGTTGTGCCATAAGCCAAGCGATAAAGCAGATAATTTAATGCCGCTTTTGCCACAACGACGATACTGCATATTTGTTTGATAACGGTTGAATGCAGGTTGATAACTCATGTTTAAAATATTTAATTAATTGTACAAAACTACTGTGTAACGGTTAAGCAATAAATATCTTTTCTTTTTTATTATGTATACGCAATATGTAATAAATAACAAGGCTTAATACTGCAGCAAAAAAGCACCAAACAGATAGTAACCAAACTTTGTAAAAAAGATTAGTAAACAGTAAAGAGCTTGCTAAAATAATGGCGAACCAACGCATTTTTTTAAAGCTACTAATAAAGCAAGGAATTAGAGTAGTGATACCATAAACTACCATGCTAATAACTATAAATGGTTGCGGGTAGGTATTTAAATATTCTATATGATGGCCATAAATTCTGGCTTCGGTATGATGAGTTGATAAGTAAAAAATTTCAGTAGCGCTTAATAAAAAACCAAGTATAAAAAAGCAAAAAATAATATTTTTTTGAGGTTGCTTATCCTCAAACAACAAGGCGGCAAAAGGTACCCATACTGGCCATAATACCTGTGCAAAAAATAAAAAAGCATGGGTAGCTGTTTGTTGCCAATGCGCATATTGTTGATGTGTTAAACTCAGCCAAACAAAACCCTCGGTAAACTGCTGTAGACCAAACAGAAAAGGAATGGCAGCAAAAGCTAGTTGTACTTTTGATTGTACTTTTTGTGTGGTAACTACTCCCGTAACACACAATACCGAACCTGCCCCAAAACTTGCAATTGCTGAAAAACACATACTAACTATTTGTTTTAAAATATATAGTAAAATATTGTTGCAGCAAAGTTTAAACTACTTTAAAAAAACTTTGGCAACAGCATAGGCACAGTAGCCTGGTACAGTTGATAATCTTTACCAAACACTTTTACCAATTTTTTTTCTTCAAAGTAAATGCCAATACGGGTATAAACCGTTATGCAGATGCAACTAATTAAATTACTTAGCAAAGGCTGCCATAAAAACAAACTCCACACAAAGGCAATGGTTACTGTATATAAAGGATGCCTTACCAATGCATGTACCCCTGTTGTTTCTAAATGCGGTATAGCTGTTTTACTAGTAAGTGCATCAATACCACTTAAATCGGCAAAGTATTTTTTCATGCATACCAACATTAAGAAACTGCTAATTATTACAAACATAGCCGCTATAAATTTTTGTAATAATGATGGTTGCCAAAGCAATTGGCTGGCAATAGAAAAGTGCAGCCAAATAATAAATACTAGGTTAATAGTGGCAAATATTGAATAAGACAACCGGTAAAATCTGAACTTAGCTTTTAGCCAAAGTTCGAGTTTGAATTTTAAAGGTTGATAGGCCAAAATACTATGCAGCACCCCAAAACCTAACCAAGCTAAAATGAGTGTTATGTATAGATTTGTAGGCAAAGTGTATTTCTTTTTTAAATTAATTGAAGTCGCGGTGGTTAAACATTCCTTTCATTAAAATCAATCCCATCAAAATTAGGTCTCCTCATCAAAATACAACTTGTAAAAATGCTTTCCTTTCATGTCGTCATACCCTTTTTCTATTAAATCTTTGCGCCCATGAATGTATACATGAAAATTTTTATCCAACTTCAAAATACTTTTAAAATGGCGCTCTTGCTTTTTTACCGCCGATACGTGAATGGCAAATTCATCATCAATGGCTACTTTTTTAGCTTGCTCGTATACTTGCTTATAGTTGGTAAAAGCGGCCATCACTTCTGGGTGGTGAATGACTTCTTCGGCAAACTCATCAAACTTAAAGTTCTCTTTGGTTTTAAAATAGTTTATGCTGCGGTTTAGCATATCTATTTGCTCGCTTTTGTTAACATCAAATTGCTCAGCTATTTCGGTACTAATAAACAGCTTAGCCATACTTAACACATTGCTAGTGCTATGGTAGCTATCGGCATAAGGCGTAACGTTTAAAAAATCATTCACCCAATATTGTGCATCGTTTTGTTTGTTGGTCGCATCTACCACGCACACCACGTAACCATCGGCAGTATTTGTTTTAAAAATAAGGCAGCCTTTATCTAACTTATTAATGTTAATGCCATCTTCGGCTGTAACTTCCCAACCCTGCCCATGGGGAAATACTTTTAAAAATGTTTCTTTCGACTCGCTTTTAAATATCCCAATTGCTTCTATGTATTCAGTATCAAACGGTACGTTTTTAAAATACACCACATACATTTCGCCTTCTTTTACTTTAGCATGGATACTTTTATTGTATAAAAAGGTAGCAAGTAAGGCAGATTGTGAAGTAAATTTTTTAGGATTATTAAATATTTGCCCGATATAACTATATACTTCATTCAAACCAATATCGCTAATATGGGTAAAATGATATTGCTCGCTGATATTAAAAGGAGCCAAAAAATATTTTGCTAAAATGCTTCTAACCGTACCATCGTTTAGTAATAATGGGTTAACTGACAATTGTAAGTTTTCGCTTCTAGTAGGATTACCCACTTTATGTACAATAGCTTGGATAATTTCTACGCTGTCTATTCCTGTCATTAAACAAAGATATAATAGTGATTAAATGATTGGGTTGATTAATTGATGCTACATTTTTATGGTATAAAATCAGTGACTATCTATCCAATCCGTGTCATTTGTATTTCTACAAATTTTTTTATGGTAAAGGGTCGTAGCCACTCCCGCCCCATGGATGGCAAGATGCAATACGTTTAATAGTCAACCAACCACCTTTCAAGGGCCCATATTTTTTAATTGCCTCTAAACCATAATTAGAGCAAGTAGGTGTATATCGGCACTTAGGTCCAATAGCAGGGGAAATAACGTATTGATAGACCTTTATTAGCCCTATTAACGGCAAGCTAAGTAGTTGCAGCAATATTTTCATTAAGAGTTGTTATCAGTTTTTGGATAATGATGGGCATTTTCTTTTCCATTAAGCCATTTCTAGGTAATATTTTATCTATAAAAATAAAAAAAATGGCTATCTGTTGCTTTGTAGCTGTAATATGTTGGTGCAACGGCAATTTATTCAACCGGTATTGTTCTTTTAACACACGTTTTATACGGTTTCTATCAACGGCATGTTTAAAGGTTTTGCTACTAGCACTAACTCCAATTTTAATAGGAAAATTAACCAGCTCTACTATTGGTAAATACACCACTTTTATAGGAAACACCAAAAACGACTTACCCTCTGCAAATAATTGCTTAGTAAGCTTACGGCTTTTTAGCTTTTCTTGTTTATTAAAAGTAAGTGCGGTCATTTATAGTAAAAATAAAACGAATTTTTTCTAAACTGTTATTTAGTAATATTAAAGAAATTTTGAAGATCCCTTTTTCAGCTCAAAAAAATCTTAAAATTTGAAGTTAAAACTATCAGACATAAAAAAAAGACGATTTCAATTACTTGAAACCGTCTCAACTATTTATACAAATCCTTAGTAAACGGAAATATGACTATTTTAATCCTTTCTCGCTAGAAACTGTTAATTGTTTGCGACCTTTTGCTCTGCGGCTGGCCAATACCCTACGACCATTAGCACTTTGCATACGCTTACGAAAACCATGAACAGTTTTGCGACGTTTTTTATGTGGTTGAAATGTTTGTTTCATTGTTTGTTTTTTACTAACCCAATAATATTGTTTTCAACGATGTAGTAGCGACCATTACCACTATTTTGTGAAAGGACGGCAAAAGTAAGGGTTTGTTTGTAAAATATGTTGTTATGCTATTATTTTTTTTCACCCTTATTTACAACTCAAAACATATTACTTAAAACAGTTGCCTTATCTATTCATACTTGCTAAAAACTCTTCGTTGCTTTTTGTGCCACGCATTCTTTTTAATAATTCGTTCATGGCCTCTTCTGTATTCATATCGTTTAAAAATAAACGTAAAATATTAATACGAGATAGTACATCTTTATCTAATAACAAATCATCTCGTCTGGTGCTAGAGCCAACCAAATCGATAGCAGGGAAAATTCTGCGATTTGCTAATCTTCTATCTAACAACAATTCCATATTACCTGTGCCTTTGAATTCTTCAAAAATCACTTCATCCATTTTACTGCCAGTTTCTATTAACGCGGTAGCCAAAATAGTTAATGAGCCGCCATTTTCTATTTTACGAGCTGCACCAAAAAACTGCTTTGGCTTTTGCATCGCATTCGCTTCAACACCACCACTTAATACCTTACCACTACTTGGTGCAACAGTATTATGTGCTCTAGCCAAACGTGTAATACTATCTAATAATATCACCACATCGTGGCCACACTCAACTAAGCGTTTTGCTTTTTGCAAAGCCATAGCACTTACTTTAACGTGCTTTTCTGCTGGTTCGTCAAATGTGCTAGCAATAACTTCGCCATTAACACTTCGTTCCATATCAGTTACCTCTTCTGGTCGCTCGTCTATTAATACCACCATTAAATAACACTCAGGATGATTGGCGGCAATAGCATTGGCTACTTCCTTCAACAACATGGTTTTACCTACTTTTGGTTGGGCAACTATCAATCCACGCTGCCCTTTACCAATTGGTGTAAATAAATCTATAATTCTTGTACTATAATTATTAGGAGTAGTAAATAAGCTTAGCTTCTCGAATGGAAATAATGGTGTTAGATAATCAAAAGGTACTCGATCTCTTACTTCATCGGGTCTTTTACCATTAATGCCATCTACCTTAAGTAGGGCAAAATATTTTTCACCTTCTTTTGGTGGACGTACAGATCCTGAAACAGTATCGCCTGTTTTTAACCCAAACAATTTTATTTGGCTTGGCGACACATATACATCATCTGGAGAACTTAAATAATTATAATCTGATGAGCGTAAGAAACCGTAACCATCTGGCATCATTTCTAAAACGCCTTCACCAGCAATAATCCCATCAAATTCAATATTAAATACTGGCTCACGACGAAAATTTTGTCTCTTTTCAGGATATTGATGTGCTGTTTCTGGTTGTTGCAGAGCATTTTCGCCTTCTTGTTGTGCTTCTGTAGTTTCTTTATTGCTAGTGGTAGATGGATTGTTAATGGCAACAGCATTCATCCGTTTTTCAGTTGCTTGTAACATTTGCTCGGCCAAACTTAGTTGCTGCTCATCAACTTCAATTTTAGGCTTACGTAAACGTTTATTGGCTTGTTTTGATTTTTCGTTTGCGCTTGTTTCATCTGCTTGTTCGGCAGTTTTAGCCTCTAAAACTGGTGTTTCAATTGTGGTTTCCGTTGGTTCTGGTTGCGTTGTTTCTGCTGGGTCTGTATCATTTATAGGATTGGTTTTTGGTGCAACTACTTTTCTGCTCCTAGGCTTACGAACAGCTGTTGTCTCATCTTTTACCGACTGACCATCTAAAATTTTATAAATAAGTGATTGCTTGTCTAACTGTTTTATTTGTGATAATTTCATTTGTTCTGCTACATCTAATAATTCTGGCAGTAGCATGTCGTTTAATTGCAAAATGTCGTACATAAATTTTTTTGAGATAATAAAATCGTGGGGCTTGTTGTAATTAATCTAGTCCTTAAATGTTTTGAAACTTAAAATCTAATTATTTGAAAATTTAGAAGGGATAAACTGAAGGGTTAGTGAGATGACTAAACAGTAATCGGTTTATTTCCAATGCAACGTTACGGTAAAATGTTTAAAACAATATTTTTTTCTGCTTATCAAACCATAAATAAAATGCCCACGTACATCAATCACAATATTTAATAAAATAGCTAATCAATAGCGGGTTTTTTCAGATGGAAGGGGGCTATTCATAGTCCCCTTATTTTTGTGGAAAATATACAATTTGAAAACTTTACGATTTTATAATTTTATTCCTGCTTTAATTTTCTTTTTGTTCATTTTTTTTCTGTTTACAATACCTGGGAAAGAAATTCCACAATTTAAATGGGGTGATTTAATTAAAGTAGATAAATTGGTACATTTTGGTCTTTTCTTTATTTTACTTGTTTTATTATCATTCCCCTTTAATAAAACTACACTTGACAATAAAATACGTTTAACGTGGTTTTTAGTCTTTACAATAAGTGGCATTTTGTATGGCATTGCAATAGAATATATCCAAAAATATTTTATACTTAATAGGACGTTTAGCGTGTTTGATATTATGGCAGACGCAGTAGGCTGTGTTGTAGGCTACTATTGGTCTAAACGGTTTTTTTGTAAAAAATAGATTGCTAAAAAGGTAGAACTATTTTGTATAATGATTGTGCAATTTATATAAAAAAATTGGCCTCGATGGAAATCGAGGCCGCAACCAAAACTAACTGCTTATGAGAAAATTTAATGTCTTTTTTACTTTTAATACACACATATACGCAAACACAATGCCAAGGGTTTCTTGTACTTTGTTAAAACGATTTTACTAGTTCGAAAAATATCATTTTTAATAAAGAACTGGACAGTTTTTTAGAAATATTTTATTTTTATAATGTTTACAAAAAAAATGTTATTACTTATTGATTAGCTAAACTAGCAAGCTACTTTATTAATATTTTTCTAAACTGAGTGCTATCGTCATTAAAAACATTAAAATCTACAAATGTAGTAATGCCAATAATATTTGCTTTATCAATGTGCTGCCAAAACAACTTGTTTCTTTTTATTCGTGTTCTACTAGGTTTTAAATAATGCGCTACCCACAGCCGATAGTCATTAAAATTTTTACCCAAATAATTAGTATAGAAATGTATATATTATTTATTTAATGTGATATTATCTTTCTAATTTATCTAAATTTGCCTTTAAACGTTATTACATTATTATTAGGGATATACCAATAAATAACATTTTAATGACGACTAATATTTAACCCATAAAAAGTAAAGTTTAACGGTATAACTATACCAACAGAAGCATAATAAGTTGCTTGCGCCTTAGCCAAAGATTGTTACGGTTTAATTATTTTTATTATATAAAAAATAGCCACTGCTAGACTTACTGCTAATAAAAGCCCATTGCTTTTTATATTTTTTTTACCATTTACAAGTGTATCTACAACTTAACAATGGTTAAAATTGATTATTTGTTTCTCAAAATGTTTTTAACCTTTAAAGCGAGTATTACGGGTACCCCATTTCGTAAAATTAAAATTCTTATTCTATTGCCAGCGTTTTGTAAGGCATTTTTAAAAACTTGGATATTTTTACTGAACACATTATCAATTGATAATATCACATCGCCAGTTTTAAAACCTGCTTTATCGCCTGGCGAATTGGGAATAATATCTATTACAGTAACATCGTTTTCTATTTGATAAATACCAAGACCCGTGTAGGAATAATCAAATGCTTCGTTAAAGTGTGTATTAGGTTTTAAGTAAATAGATTGCTCGGGATAATTAAGTACCACATTAAATCGTCTCAATAAATCATTACCAATTAATCCACCTAAAAGTGGATAATTAGTGACGTTAAAATCGTCTTTAAAAATATAAATAGGTACTTTTTTAAACTTGTAGGCACCTATTTGCACTTGCTTAATAACAATTATGTCCATCGTTTTTTTACCACCTAAGCCCTCAGTTTGTGTTTGATACCTTTTACTCTTTTTTTTAAGCAAGGCGCTATCTGCAACAAAATCTTCTGAAAGTAACATACACAAACCAGCACCTGTATCAAAAATAAATTGATTAAAAATTTGTCTTTCATCAAAAACACTTGCTGGTGAATATGCTAAGGACGAAAAATTGGGTTTCATTAAATAACCACCTCTAGGATACTTTATGGTACCAGGTGAATAAATCTCAATTTTTAAATCATCGTAATTAATATTAATAATATAGCGTCTTAAAAAGCTAAAACCAATAATACCATCAATTTTTACACCGTAAACACTGGTTAATAAGTCGTAATCGTTTATATGAAAATCTAGGTTTTCAACATTAATACCTGTCATACGAAGGGTGTGATTATTTGTAAACTCAACGTTTTTAATACCCGCAATACCACGTATAGTTTTCTCGCTTTTAGAACGCTTAAACCCAAATGCAGCAACGGTTGTAGAATCTAACGATATACCACCGCTACCAGTATCAAGCACAAAATTTAAACTATCTTTTATATCATCAATTGTAGCACGTAAAAGGATGATACCACCACTTAGTTGAGTAAAGGAAAACTTAGTTATAAACTTAGATTGCGGTAACACAAACTCTTCTTGTGCATAAAGGTTGGTACTCAGTAATAGCACAAAGCCAAGTAGTATTTTTTTAATAGAACCAATATTTGTAGTACTATGTAGCATTTGTAGCAATTTTATGCTGAGTTTACGAAGTACCCAATGCTTCGTTAGATATTTATTAATAGTATTAGATGTTTAGTTCGCAAAGTGTTTTATTTTATTCAATCTCACTCATTTACTTTTTGTTTTAAGACAAAAAAGCAACAAAAAAATTCAAGGCTCTATAAAAAAAGCTAAAAAATAAAATACTTGTCTAAAATGAAATTAGCTCAATCTTTTGTGCAAATCCAAGCTAACCTAGACATGCCAGCAATAAAATATTATTCAGCTTTTGTATCATTAATTTCATTTCTTAACAACAAGCATTATATTTTTCTAGACATATTTTTTATAATGCCGATGAAAAGAGAACTAAATACTTAATCCAATTTATTAAATACCAGATAAATTTATAAATGTTCTATTATTTGCATCAATTTTATGCCGAGCGCATCGCCATTTGTTGCATTGTTTGTAAGCACTACAACTACAATATTTTTAATTTCATTTATACACAACATGGTTCTGTAACCGTAAGTACCGCCACCATGTTGCCAAACAGTGTCTGCATCATCTATTAAAAAATGCCAGCCCAATCCAACTTTTTGCGTACCATCATTAAAAGTTGGTTGATGTGCTAAGGTATTATACTTTGCCAATGGGCTTTTGAATGCAGCAAGCTGCTGCTTACCATAAACTAACAAATCTTCTGAGCAAGATTTTAAAGCACCAGCAGCAGCCATACTTTTAAATTTCCAAGCAGGTACAGCTTCATCTTTTTCGTTATAACCCTGAGACATTTTGAGGGTATCAACACCTACCAAAAGTTGTTTTGTATGATTTAAGCCCAGTGGTTTAGCAATAAAATCAAGCACCAATTGCTCGAACGGTTTTTTATAAACCCGTTCTAAAATTACCCCTAATAACCCTACTGCCAAATTACTGTATTCATAACTTTCACCGGGTTTACGTGTTGCTTTAAATTGAGATAAGAAAGTAAACATGGCTTTGTCATCGTAATTCTCGTACGGTTGCAAGTAATTGGTTACAGTAAAATTCATATTAATTGGCAATCGTGGCAAACCAGAACTATGGTTACTTAATTGTTGCAGCGTAATATTTTGTAAGTCTTTATTGGCAGCAACAGAGTCGGGCAAATATTTGGTAATTGCGTCTTGTAAATTGATTTTTTTATCAAACGCAGCCTTTGCTAATATTGTTGCTGTAAAGGTTTTAGAGATTGAGCCAATTTCGTAAAGGGTTAATTTATCGGGTAGTTGTTTATTGTCTTTTACGGTTTCACCATAGTTATAGTAATAATCTTTTCCATTATAAAAAACTGCTACACTTGCACCAATATTGCCTAGCGTATTGATGTAATTTCCAACCAATGTATCCACAGTTTTATCTAAAGTTGCCAGTTTTTCATTATCCGTTTGAGATACTACTTTTTTACGTGTATCATCTTGGTAAGGTTGTATGGCAAATGTTTGAAATTTACCCAAAGAATCTAAGCCTACAAACAGTTGTAGCGGTACCACGCTTTCCATACGGTACTTATTTACACCATTTTTACTTCGCTTAAATACTACATTCTTAAAAGGTAATAAACCATACAATTGCTTTTCGCAAACGTCTATCCATTTATTATAAGGTAATGCTGCTTTAAAAGATACACCTGCTAAAGTATAGGCACTATCTGTTTGCTTATTTGCAAAAAAATATAATACTTTTTTTGCTATACTATCAGTTTTTGTTTCTTGTGGTGTTGTTGGTTGTTGTGCATGTAAAAATGGGGCAATTGCTAAGCAGGTTGTTACTATAAATAATAGTTTCATTAAAGTGGCTTTTTACAGAGTTGAAAGTAAGTATTTAATCAATATGGTAAATATTAGTTTGCAACAAACGCGGCCCTACCTTTGTTTAACTATAAAATGATTGATTATGCAGTTGGCACATTTGTATCAAAAAGCTCAAAACTTTGAATTTTTAAGTATAGAGGAAGGCATGTTTTTATTTGAAAACGCACCCTTAACCGAATTGATGTTTATAGCAGATGAACTGCGTAAAGTGCAAGTACCACATGGCAAAGTAACTTGGCAAATTGATAGAAACGTAAATACGACTAATGTATGTATTGCCAACTGTAAGTTTTGTAATTTTTACCGCATACCTGGCCATGCGGATGCCTACATCACTGATATGCCTACCTATCGCAAAAAAATTATTGAAACCATAAAATGGGGTGGCGATCAATTATTATTACAAGGCGGTCATCATCCTGGGCTTGGCTTACAGTTTTATGTAGATACTTTTAAGCAGATAAAAGATGAATTTCCTACTATAAAAATACATGCACTTGGCCCACCTGAAGTAGCACATATTACCAAACTAGAAAAAAGTACGCATATTGAAGTGTTAACTGCATTAAAAGATGCTGGTATGGATAGCTTGCCCGGTGCTGGAGCAGAAATTTTGGTAGATAGGGTAAGAAGATTGATAAGTAAGGGCAAATGTGGTGCAGAAGAATGGTTAGAAATAATGCACCAGGCGCATAAATTAGACATTACAACCAGCGCTACGATGATGTTTGGCCATGTAGAAACGTTGGAAGAGCGTTTTGTTCACCTAGTAAAAATTAGAGATATACAAGCCAAAAAACCAGAAGGTGCAAAAGGCTTTTTAGCATTTATACCTTGGACTTTTCAAGATGTTGACACCTTACTAACCAGAATTAGAGGTGTACAAAACCTTACAACACCAGATGAATATATTCGTATGATTGCTATAAGTCGTATCATGTTGCCAAACGTGAAGAATATTCAAGCTAGTTGGCTAACGGTTGGTAAAGAAACGGCACAAATATGCTTGCACAGTGGTGCCAACGATTTTGGCAGCATTATGCTAGAAGAAAACGTGGTAAGTGCAGCAGGCGCACCACATAGGTTTACTTATAAATCTATACAAGAAGCCATTTCAGAAGCCGGTTTTGAACCACAACTACGCAACCAACAATACCAATGGCGAGAAATACCAGAATTAATAGAAGAACAAGTAATAGATTATTGATACTTTGGTTTCACCCAAAAAAGGAACTTCTCACATAGGAATCAAGAACACGAAGTTTGTCTCTATGCTTCGAACTAAATACATTATTACATTTTATACTTTGTTTTAAAAATTTTGTTCCTACTGAATTTTAACTTTGTGTGCCTGAGTTAAACCCTTTCGCAAAATTATTTTCTTATCACTGTAACTTTATTTCCAAAACTTCGTATCAACTTTCTATAAGCAACATTTTCTTCACTCCTTCCTGCTTTTATGACTGAGAAAGACTATAACCTATGTGTTAATTTATACGCAGACAATGTGTTTCGCTTCATTGTAAAAAATTTACGCCATGAAGAGGACGCTAGAGATGTTGTGCAAACTGCTTTTGAGAAATTGTGGCGCAATAGAGAATTGGTTGACAATGATAAATGCAAAAGTTATTTATTTACAGTTGCTTATAACCAAATGATTGATCATATTAGAAAAATTAAACGTATCACATTAAAAGAAGATTTTGCTGAAGAAACACAAATTGGGCATCAAAGTAGCACCAACCATACAAAACAAGTATTAATGGAGGCTTTAAATCGCCTAAACGATACACAAAGAAGTTTGGTACTATTGAAGGATTATGAAGGGTATAATTATGACGAAATTAGTAAGATTATGGATTTAACAGAAAGTCAGGTAAAAGTATATTTACATAGAGCAAGATTGGCTTTAAGAAACTATTTGGTGAGTAAAGAGAATGTGATGTAGCAGAAGAGCACATGTGCAAATAGATAAGCTTGATTGGTGTAATAAAATAAAAAATGATAAAAAGAAATAATTACCAACCGTTTTTTTTAATGTATGTAGATAATGAATTGTCTATTACAGATAAAAAAATGGTTGAAGTATTTGCACAGCAAAACCCTGACTTACAGGATGAGTTGCTGATGCTTCAACAAGCTGTATTATTACCCGAAGAAGACATATTATTTACTAATAAAAATTTATTGTTTAGACATATTGGTAACGACATTTGCACCACTAATTATGAAGAGAAATTTTTGTTATATGTAGATAATGAATTGTCTACAAAAGATAGAGCCGAAGTTGAAAAATTTGTATTGCAACATCCACAATTGCAAAACGATTTTACGGCATTGCAGCAAATTAAATTAACTATTGAAATAATTGTTTGCCCTAATAAAGAAGGCCTATATAAACAAGAAAAACAACCTAAAGTGGTATATATGCAGTGGTACAAAACGGCTGCTGCTTTAGTTATTGGCTTTATTGCTTTACTATATTTTGTATTACCAACTAATAAAATAAACCCGAACAAAAGCGTAGCATCACTTCTTAAAACCACAATTACACAAAACAATATTATAACACCAAAAAGAGTAGAAGCAGCAATTGTTGCGTCCCCAAAAGCAGAACAGCCTTTTGCAGCTACCACAGTAACAACTAATAAAAATACTAATCGTGTTGTAAGCATAAAAAATATGCTAAACACTACTATTGTTACCAATATGCAACCTGCTATTATTAAACAAAAAGACTACAAGCAAAACGCTATTGAAAACTTACAAACACCTCTAAAAAATAGTCAAAAAAATGATGAGGTACTTGTAACAAATAGTGGCATAAATCGTACAACAGAAAACACAATAAAAAACAACATTATTGACGAGCCAGTAAAGTTACCAGCGGTTACAAACACCAAAATAAACACAACAGCACAACAGGTTATTTACAAAGAATTAGATACTAATACTGACGATAAAAGCTTATTGGTTGGCTCAATAGAAATTAATAAAGATAAGTTAAGGGGCTTGTTACGCAAGGCATCTAATCTATTTGGCATTAAACAAAAAACAGACGATAATAACTAACTTTTTGTTGCTAATTAAATAACCATTAAACCTCAAACTTTATGAAACACTTCAACTTACTAGCAGCAATGCTTTTAGCAACAACTGTTGGCTTTTCGCAAACAGATACTACCAAAAAAATTGATGTACCTGATACTATAAAAGTGGGCAATTTTGTAATTATAAAAAAGAACAAAACCAACTCGCAAGACACTACTTATAACAATGGAAAAAGAGTCATTACCATTAATATTGATGGTGGAAACGAAAGGCAGAAAAAGAAAAATATTAGTACCAATTGGTGGATTATGGATTTAGGCTTTGCCAACTATCGCGATGAAACAAATTACCCCTTGGCACAAGCAACTGGTTACTTAAAACAAGTAGGTTCTAGCACCAAAGTAGATGCTAATGCCAATAACCTAAACTCTGGCAAATCAAGCAATGTTAACCTTTGGTTTTTTATGCAAAAACTAAACATCGCTAACCATAAATTAAATCTTAAATATGGTTTGGGTTTAGAGATGTACAACTTTCGCTACGACCGAAGTTTAAGCTATCGAAAAGATCCTAATCCCTTCGCCTATACCGATAGTATTAGCTTTAGGAAAAACAAATTATTTGTTGAATATTTAACCGTGCCCTTCATGTTAAATTTCAATTCAAACCCCAATAAAAAACAAAGTTTTAGTTTTAGTGCTGGTGTAAGTGCGGGCTATTTAGTTAGCAGCCGAAACAAACAAATTAGTGCAGAACGCGGCAAACAAAAATCGCAGGGCGGCTTTAACTTAAACCCTTGGCGTTTGGCAGCTGTTGGAGAGATTGGTTTGGGGCCGGTACGCCTCTTCGGCTCGTATAGCTTTAATAAGTTGCATAAAGATGCTACACAAATAGACCAGTATCCTTATTCGGTTGGTATCAGGTTCAGCAATTGGTAAAATAAATGGTTACTGCTGAGTGATAAATGGTCGGTTGGATAAATTCTACTGACCATTTTCATTTTTCATTTTTATTTTTTCATTTCTAATGGCATTACCCGCTTGGGCGGGTCGGGTTTTTTATTCCAAGTCCTCGTGCTGCCTTGCAGCACTGTGGGCTTTCCATTGCAACCCCTAACGCAAAGTGCAACAGCCTTTAAAAATTCTAAAACTATATTTTAATAGGTGCATCAACAATAGTAATTAAGAAAAATTATGTAGCCATTTCACAAATAAGATATAAAATTAAAAAATTAACACATCACAAATAATCTTTTGCCGAAATTCACGTTATTATACAAATTAATCCCCTCGCATGAAATCCGCTCGTAATTATTTGTTGTTGTTGCTTGTTTTATTTGCAGCTACATCCTTTAAAAATTTTGGCAACGACAAAGATGATTATTATGTAGTTGTAG
This sequence comes from Chitinophagales bacterium, assembly GCA_038327865.1. GTDB lineage: Bacteria > Bacteroidota > Bacteroidia > Chitinophagales > Chitinophagaceae > Parasediminibacterium. Next base: position 26,835 of record JBBQLL010000001.1, read on the forward strand.
ATAAAAGTGATTATGAACTAAAAGTATATGATGCTAATGACAAGTGGTTGGTTACTTACCCAGTAGTTTTTGGAAGTAAAGATTTAGGTGATAAAATGGTAGAAGGCGATAGGAAAACACCAGAAGGCACATTTCATATTATTGCAAAAAGACCGCATGCAAAGTGGGAACGTTTTATGGCTATTGATTATCCCAACCAAGAAAGCTATGAAAAATTTAACGATCGCAAAGCAAAAGGCATTATACCAGCAACTGCAAAAATTGGTGGTTCAATAGGCATACATGGCACCTGGCCACACGAAGATTTTGCAGTAGATCTTTTTCAAAATTGGACCATGGGATGTGTAAGCACCAAAAACGAGTATATAGATAAGCTTTTTAGCGTATTACCCGTAGGCACAAAAGTGATTATTAAAAGATAAAATACCCCTTGTAAAAGCCAATTTTAAAATCCTTTTTCCTATTTTTTAAGTTATTATTTTACAATATTTCTTCTACCTCAAACTCTAGCCGTTTAGTAATATCTTTTAAAGAACTTAGCCGTTGCACTGTGTAAGGTATGGTATCTAAACCGCTTACAAATTTTAAAATATAATTGTAAATACCAATAATATCACCCGCCAAAAAGCCTTCCTGCCAGTGTTTGTCAGTTGTTATTAATAAAGCGCAAATTATTACTGCTAAAACCATCAATTCCATTATTCCAAAATTCCAAGCCTCTTTATCAGATATTTTTATTTGCCACTTACGCAAGTTGGCATAGTGTTGCTGTATTTTTTTCTCATTTCTAGTGCCAATTATTTCTACCTGGTTTTCAAGCTCATCGTTTTTTAATTGGTTTAAACGTTTCATTCGCTTACCATAAAAATAACTAGTTGCTATTACTGGTACTAGTATTATAAGGCATACTAACACTACTGCTTTATCGTAAAAAAACAACATTATTAACGAGCCAATTAAGTTATAGATAGCTTCAACAACATAATTTAAATCGTACTCTAAAAAATCTATAAACTCTCGTGCCAAGGTGCTGTGTGCACTTAGTTTAGATACTTCAGAATCTTTGTACTTGCGAGATAATAAACGGGTTACCAAAGCAGTATAAATGGCTGTGTATGTTCGCGTATCGTACATGTGGCGTATAGTACCAGCTACCAACCAAACCAAATGTGCCCCAGCTAAATATATTAAGCCTCTGTAGCTACCTTCTAACAAATCATCAACGGCTTTACCTAAAAAAAATGGTCGTAGCAATAAACCCAACATCTCTATACTAAACAAGCTATACGTTAATAGCAGCCTGTATTTGTATTGCAGCATTATTGTTTTTAAAACTAAAAAACGAGACATTTTACATTAATTTTTTCTCTCTTTCGGTTATAGTATTATTAGGTGTGCCTTGTATTAAGCCCTTACAATTTGGCAAGCCACATTTACAAGTAAAAGATTGCATTTTATCATTTAAAAACGCGGTGTAATCTAGTGTAAGCTCTTGGCCTTTTACAATAGTTGTTATGGCATTTACGTTTAAACCTTTGTAAGCGGTATTTGGCTGGCAGCTATGGTTTTGTGGTGCCCATTGTTGAGGATCTTCATCCCATAAAATAAATACTTCATCGCTAATTGGGTAAGCATATCTTCTAAAATTTTCTTGTTCATCCTCATCCCAATTAGCCTTTGCAAAAGCCTTGGTAACTATTCGCTGAGACCTGCCTTCACCCACAAAAATTATATCTCCTACTTGTAAATTTTGCGTAGCATAAATTCCATAACCAGCAATAGCATTACCTTTTACAATATATTTTTTTTGATTTCGACTATGCCTAGCAATTCCCTCTGCAATAATATGCTGCAAAAACTGTTGCTGTCCAAAACCATCGTGTTGTAAAATATAATCTGCCGAGCCTTGGTAACCATCAGTATAAAATACCGAGCAGGTAAAATTAATTTCTAAAAAATAAAGCCTACCATTTGCGTCCATTCTAAAATCTAATCTTGCATAACCTATACCACCAAAACCCTTAAATATCTTTTCGGCAGATGAACGCAATTGTTTTTCTATCTCACCATCATTACAAGGTATGTTAGCATTAGGATGTAATTCGGATGTTTTTAATGCGTAGGTTTTGTATTGAAAATTATCTGGAAAAATATACTCTATCGGTTTAAATGTAGTTACAGTTTTACCATCTGCATTTGCAGCCAGCATAACTGTAAATTCTCTACCAGCAATATATTCTTCAACTAATAGCTCATCATAATCGGTTAAAAGTTCGGCAACTTTTTTTAGTAGTGCTTGGTGGTTTTCTACTAACGATTCATCATCAATACCCAAACTATCGCCAGCTTTTGATGGCTTTACAAACAATGGAAACTGCAAATGGCTACACTCTTTTTCAAGATGATTACTTGATGAAATTAACGCATAAGCAGGCGTTGCAATATCAGCACAATAAGCCACATACTTCATTAATGCTTTTGACGGATCGTAGAGTTTTGATGTTGGTCCCGTAAATGGCAAATTCAGTAATTCTAACGTATAAATCACATCAATAGATGGCACTTCCCATTCTAAATAACCTTCACATAAATTTACAAACACATCATAACCCTTATGCTGCAAGGCTTTTAGCTGCTTGTAAGTAGTTAGTTTATTTAAAAAAATAGTATCAACGGCATCATTTGGTAATAACGGTTGCAGTTCTCTTGCAGGATCGTAATATTGATAATCAACAGCAGAGGTTGAATAATCGGGTTGAAGGACACAGATTTTTAATGGCTGATTTTTTAACCGCTGATTATTATGATTTGTTTGATTTACCATGATACTAATCGCTAATTATTATGATTTATTTGATTTGCCATGATATATTAAATTAGGCTCTTTTTTCGGTTCAATAAAACATAGCTAATCCTTATATCCATGATGGTATCAGTTTAAACTATTATTAATTATCTGCACCACCAACTCGGTAAAACTAACCTTGGCAAACTTTAAAATGGCACCAATACTTGTAAAATTTTCGTCATCACTAATGCCGCATTGCGCATTTGCTTCTAACACGTATAATGCCCCAGTAGCTGTATCCATACGTATATCTACCCTTGTGTAGCCTGTACCTTTTACTGCAACATAAGCATCCCAAGCCAATTGCTGTATTGCGGCATGCATCGCTATTTCTGGCACCGCATATTCATAAAAATTAGCCGCGTTTGGCATAGGTTTTTCATCTTCATAAATTTCCCAAAGCCTATCAAACGACAAGAATTTTTCGTTTTCTGGCAAACTCGCATGAAACACTCTTTCTACTGGTGGGTAAATTATAGCATTTGTTTTATCGTTGTAATTACCCACAATAAACACTGTAAATTCTGGACCACTTACAAATGTCTCAGCAACTAAGCCGTCTGTAGTTAATTGCCAACCACGATACCCTTGAAACATAAGTTGTATCTGGGTTTCAAGTTGCGTAACAGTACTAACCACATTTTTAATACCAATACCCATACTGCCACCAGAAACCGAGGGTTTTATAATTATTGGTGTGCCCAATTGGCTAAATATGTCAGTAACTATTTGTTGCGGTTGCAATATGGCTTGCCACTTTGGTGTTGCAATATTAGCAGTATCAAAAGCCCGCTTCATATCAATTTTAGAGGTGGTAATGGCATAAAAATTGGCATCTGCACCAGTATAAATCAATTGTTTTTTTGCTAATAATTTTACTACCGAAATACCAGGTGTACCATTTACCTCATCACCATCGCACAAGTTAAAAACAATAGGATATATAATCTGTAAATCTCTTTCCGCAGCAATTGTATTAATTATTGTTTCATAATCAATCATGGTTACAGGCTGCCATAGCCAAGTAATATGTAGCTGTTTAAATACGGTTGTATATTCAGCAATACTTTGGCTAAAATCGTAATAATAATTCAGGTTGGCATCATGTGTTAGTACCTGCGGAGCAAGTACCCAAACTTTTAGTTTATTAAGCGGTATAGTTGGGTGTATTTTGGTAGTCATTGTTAATAAAAAGCACTATTTAATACGATGGTAAGCGTTATAGAACTGATGAAAAGTAATTGAGTTATTATGTTTTATATATTGGCTAATTGTTGTTTAATAAAGTCGGTAAATTGATATTGCTTTACAACATCACTACTTAAATAGGCAGCACCTTGTATTAATTGCAAACAATTGCTAGCACTACAATTACAAACAAATGATTGTGTCATTTTCCATTCAGATGATGGATAAAAAAAACGTAACTCTTCGTCAATTTCAATACGTTTTAAGGCTATTAGTTGCATTAAAGTGGTGTCAAAAAAAACATTGGGTTCGCAACTATGGTTAACATATTGTAGAAACTCAGGCATTAATGTGATGTGTTGATTACTGCCGATTTGAATAGTTAAATAGGTGGGCGACTTATAAGCTTCTTTAGCATTAAAAAAGCTTATAAGTTCTGCAGATTCAATAACTTTTACTGCGTTTAGCGATTTTTGATTGGTACTTGTATTTAATACTACATTGGCAAAGCCATGCTGGCTTAGAAGTTGTTTTTGGGTTGTAAGTATTGTCATAAGCGTTTTGAGTAGTAAACATAATAAAGGTTTAACACTTGCAAAATAATAAATAGCAGATGGCAAAGTTTTAGCTACAATTTACCGTTTACTCAATCAATTTATACCATGCTCAATCATTACAAGTAGTCGCACAACTATTTATCGTAAGTGTCATTAATGATTATCTTTAAATCTCAAGTATTTAAAGTATGCTTAAAGCCTTGTTGATAGATGATGAGTTTAATAATTTAGAAAGCCTACAGTTTTTACTGCATCACGATTGTGAAGATATAGCCGTGGTTGGTAAAGTACGAAATGCCAGTGATGCGAAAGATTGGTTGACCCACAATATGGATGATATTGTTTTTTTAGACATTAATATGCCGCCGACAGTGTTTTAAATTTTTTTAAGTAGCTTGCTCGTATAACAAATTTTAAATTAGTAGTATTGTAGAAGCCACGTTTGGCTTTTAATAGTACAGATACAATACCATCAAAGTTTATCTGGACACTTCAAACATTAGATGATAAGGGGCAACCTTATGTGCAAACAGACGGCAATGGCGAAAGTAGAAGCGAGCCATTTATTTTTAACATAAAACGAAACATTATTAAATTATAATTCAGAAATATGTTCAATTACTTCGTTAAGCGATTTTTTAAACCCAACGTTTGAAGGTATTTTCTTTTTATAGCTTTGAGCAAGTTGACCAGATACAATTACTTTATGATCTATTAAGCGGTTTTGAGCATTTACTAAAAATTTTTCAAAATTAAAGTTGTGTGCAACAGCAGTAAGATGAGAATATAAAAAAGTTGGTTTCTTTAATCGTGCTACAAATTCAACATCCTTCATAGGTACATTGGCACCCAAATACAACACTTTTATACCTTTATTTTTTAACAAATAATACATAAAAAGTAGTCCTAATTCGTGATGTTCACCTTCGGGCAAGAACAACAAAACTGTTTTGTTTATAGCCAAATGCGTACTAGCAGTTTCTATACCTACAATTAATTTTTGGCGAATGATATTGGTAACCAAATGCTCCTGAGCAGGGTTAATATGGTTGGTAAGCCATAAAATACCAATTCGCTCAAGAAAAGGGAAAATGATATAAGTAATGGTTTTCTCAATACCTCTAGCTTCTATATGATTATTAAGAAGCGTTTCAAACTCTTCAATCTTCATATCTACCATAAAATGAATTAAATCGTTTATGGCACGTTCTTGTTGTGCTTGGCTTTGTGATAATGAAATGATTTTATCTTTCATTTCAGGATTTGTCATCTTATCAATATGCGAAATTTTGAAGCCGTATTTACTAAGCAAAGCAATGTTTAAAACAGTTTTTAACTCATCGTTTGTGTAATACCGAATATTAGTATCGGTACGTTGCGGTTTTAAAAAAGTATAACGTTGCTCCCAAATACGAATGGTATGGGCTTTTATGCCAGATAGCAGTTCTAAATCTTTAATAGTAAACGCATTCATGTAAAATAGAACAATATTTTTTTAAAAAAGTTTAAACGTTATGAGCTGAACATTAAACAAGAATAAAATTATTATAAATAAAAAAGCAACAAATAGCTTGTTATTTTAAAAAATTCTGCTACTTATTGTGGTATTGCTATTACAATTTTAGTTTTCTTAAATACTCACCATAACCGCTTTTAGCATATTTATCTGCTAGTACCAATAGTTTTTCTTTACCAATAAAACCCATACGAAACGCTACTTCTTCTATACAGCCAATTTTTTGGCTTTGGCGTTTTTCTATTACACGTACAAATTCGCATGCATCAGCTAAAGAATCAAACGTACCAGTATCTAACCAAGCCGTACCACGGTTCATTACACCCACACTTAATTTTTGATTATCTAAATACACACGATTTATATCAGTAATTTCATATTCGCCCCTGGGCGATAATGGAATATTTTTTGCAATTTCAACAACATTATTATCATAAAAATATAGGCCTGGTACTGCGTAATTTGATTTTGCAAGCGTGGGTTTTTCTTCTATTGAAATGGCTTTAAACGATGCATCAAACTCAACCACACCATACCTTTCGGGGTCATTAACCTCGTAGGCAAAAATGGCAGCACCATCAATATTGCTAAACGATTGTACTAGTTTGCTAAATCCTGCACCATAAAAAATATTATCACCTAACACTAAGGCTACCTTATCTGTACCAATAAAATCTGCACCAATTGTAAAGGCTTGTGCTAAGCCATTGGGCTTTTCTTGTACAGCATATTCAAACGTGCAACCCAACTCATTACCATCGCCTAATAGCTTTTTAAATTGAAACGAATCTTCCGGTGTGGTAATAATTAGCACTGCTTTTATACCTGCCAACATTAATACTGATAGCGGATAATAAATCATCGGCTTATCGTAAATAGGCATTAATTGTTTACTAATTCCTTTTGTAATTGGGTATAATCTGGTGCCGCTGCCCCCTGCTAGTATGATACCTTTCATTTTAGTGATAGTTGATAGTTGATAGTGCCAGCCATCTGACAACTGCCTTCTAATAATTAAAAGTTAATTGAATTTTTTACTTGATTAAACGTTGGTAAAGCCGCATCTTTTTCTGACAACAATATTTCTGATGCATCCATCTGCCAATTAATACCAATTGTAGCATCGTTGTAAATAATACCGCCTTCACTGGCTTTATTATAAAAATTATCACACTTATAAAAAAAAGTAGCAATAGGGCTTAATACTATAAATGCATGACCAAAACCACGTGGTACAAACAATTGTAAATGATTATCAGCCGATAATTCTACGGCTTCATATTGCCCAAATGTTGGTGACTCTTTGCGTAAATCTATAGCTACATCTAACACACTTCCTTCTAAAACACGTACCAATTTTGCTTGTGCATGCTCTCCTTGTTGAAAGTGTATACCACGCAAAACCCCACGAGTAGATTTTGATTGATTGTCTTGAACAAAATTTGGTGTAATGCCTGTTAACGCTGCAAAACGTTGTTGATTAAAGCTTTCAAAAAAGTAGCCACGAGCATCTGAAAAAACAGTATCGTGAATGATAAAGCAGTCTTTAAGTTTTGTTTCTTTAATAGTCATTACCTATCTATTTGCGTACATTGATTCGTAATACTGAGCATACTTACCACTCGTAATATTGTTTAACCATTCAGTATTTTCTAAATACCAATCTATTGTTTCACTTAATCCTTCTTCAAATGTAACCGAAGGTTTCCAACCCAATTCTTTATTTAGTTTTGCGGCATCAATAGCATAGCGTCTATCGTGGCCAGGTCTATCTTTTACATAGCTAATTAATGCTTCGCTTTCGCCAGCTGCTCTACCAAGTTTCGCATCCATTAATGTACATAAGAGCTTTACTAAATCAATATTCTTCCATTCGTTAAAGCCGCCAATATTGTAAGTCTCATCTACTTTACCATTATGAAAAATAATATCAATTGCTGAAGCATGATCTTTTACAAACAACCAATCTCTTGTATACAAGCCATCACCATATACTGGTAACGATTTTTTATTAATAATATTATTAATAAATAATGGTATTAATTTTTCTGGAAAATGAAAAGGACCATAGTTATTAGAGCAGTTAGAAATTACAGTTTGTATGTGGTAAGTTTCTGCGTAAGCCCTTACAAAATGGTCAGATGCGGCTTTACTTGCAGAATAAGGGGAATTAGGATGATATGATGTAGTTTCTGTAAAAAAACCTTCTGCACCCAAGGCACCGTACACTTCATCAGTAGAAATATGATAGAATAAATGGTCATTTAGATTAGCAGCCCAGTATGTTTTTGCTACATTTAGTAAATTTACAGTGCCAACAATATTGGTATATACAAAATCTAAAGGGCTTTCAATGCTTCTATCAACATGGCTTTCTGCGGCTAAATGTATCACATCTGTAATAGCGTGTTGTGTAAAAACCCTATTTAGTTCGTCAACATTTAAAAGGTTCACTTTTTCAAAGCGATAGTTAGCAGATTGTTCAATATCTTTTAAATTTTCAAGATTACCAGCATAGGTAAGTGCATCAAGATTAATAATTTTATAATTTGGATATCTTGTTACAAACAAGCGCACAACGTGGCTGCCTATAAAACCTGCACCACCTGTAATGAGTATATTTTTCATGTAATTATTTAGATTGCAATTATTTATGATTTTAAATAATTTACAAAATAAATGAATAAAGGTGTACCACGTAAAATATCTTGTTCCGGAAAATATTAAGAGCTTATTATGGTGTTTTAATTCTATGCTATTACTAAAAAACTACTATCATCTATAACAGTAAAACATAGCTATAGCAAAATATCAAACTTAAACTAGCGCTAATGCTGACTTGTAAGCCTATAATCTTTAAATTTGGTTACTAATTTTAATAAAATTTACTTTTCAGCAGTATTGCTGCAAGAGCATTCTTTAAGAATTTGTATGCCGCTATTTAACTTCATTTTTTATTTAATAATTTTTAGTCTATTTTTTTATTATTTGTGCGCCAAAAAAGTAATTGACTTATCTTTTAAGCAGGTCATTTGCATAATTATATTAAAGACTATCTTAGGTTGCTTGTACGGCTTTATATTTTTTAAATTTTACAATGGCTTTGGTAATGATACTTGGTCTTATAATGAACTAGCTTTTTTTGAGTACAATATTTTAATAAAAACACCAAGCACTTTTTTCAAAAATTTATTTATAAATATTTATAGCAGCGATCAAAGTATAACCTTCTTTGACAGTAGTAATAACTTTTGGAAGGACTTGCAAAGTACTATTTTAGTAAAATTATTAGCAATCTGTAATTTATTTACAAAAGGTAATTATTACACTAATACACTTTTCTTTAATTTTTTTACTTTTTGGGGTCATTATTTACTTTACAAGTCTCTGGTATTCAACTTTAAAAACCGTAAGGCTATAGCATTTTCTATTGCATTTTTATTTCCACCACTTTTGTTTTGGGAAAGCGGTATTAGTAAAGATGGGTTAGTATTTATTGGTCTAGCTGGATTTATATATTATTTTTCTATCTATATTAGATATAAGAAATTAAAAAATCTAGTTAGTATGCTATTATTTTTCTTGATGGTACTTTTTATACGAAATTTTATTGCTTTGTCATTATTACCTGTAAGCATTGCTTTTTATTGTTGCAGCAAAACCAAACTATATCCGCTTGTTACAAATGTTGTTACTATGAGTGTATTTTTAACTGCCTTTTTCTTGAGTTCTGTTTTTATAAAAAACTTAAATCTGCCCGAAAAAATGGCAGAAAAGCAGGCCGCATTTTCTACGCTACTGGGTGGCTCGTATATGTACACACCTAAGTTAGACGACGGTTTTACTAGTTATATTCATGTGTTACCTTTTGCTATCAATCATCCTTTTATTCGCCCATATATTACCGAAGCCAAAAGCCCATTACTCTTATTTGCCTCTTTAGAAACGCTATTTGTTTTACTAATTATTGGTTTAGTTCTTATGCAAATAAAAAAGCTAAAGATAATAGCCGCACATCCTTTTTTGATGTTGCTACTATCTTTAGCTATGATTAATTATTTAATGATTGGTTACACTGTACCTTTTGCAGGCGCCATTGTACGATACAGGGTTTTCTTTGAAGTTTGCTTACTATTTACAATGTTGATAGCATTAGATGCAAATAACTATTTAGAAAATAGCATTAACAAAGTGCTAAAGCTGTATTAAACCCAAATGGTGTCTTTAATATCCTCATAGACCATTTTGATCCCTTGCTCTAGTGTAATGTTAGATATCCATCCAAGTTTATTAATTTTTGTAACATCCATTAACTTTTGTGGTGTACCGTCTGGTTTGGTTGTATCAAAAACTAAATCACCATCAAAACCAACAATTTCTTTTATTAGTAAAGCGAGTTCTTTAATAGTTATATCGTAACCACAACCAATATTTACTAAGCCGCCTTCATTAAAATTATTCATTAAAAATAAACAAGCGTCGGCAACTTCATCAACATACAAAAACTCCCTTTTAGGACTACCGCTACCCCAAATTTCTATTGATGAAAGGTTGTTTCTTTTTGCAGTAATACATTTTCGCAACAATGCTGGCAACACATGCGACTTTTGGAGGTCGTAATTATCATTTGGCCCATATAAATTAGTTGGCATGACAGATATAAAATTACAATCATATTGCGTTCTGTAGCCATCACACAATTCTATGCCAGCAATTTTTGCAACAGCATAAGGCTGATTGGTTTGTTCTAAATAACCACTTAATAAATAGTCTTCTTTAAGTGGTTGAGGTGCCAATTTTGGGTAAATGCAAGATGACCCAAGATACAATAATTTAGCTACCTTATTAATGTAAGAAGCATGGATAATATTTGCTTCAATCATTAAATTTTCATAAATAAAGTCGGCACGGAAAGTATTATTTGCAACAATACCGCCCACTTTAGCAGCAGCTAAAAAAACATGATTTGGCTTTTCTGTTTCAAAAAAGTCATTTACAGCCTGTTGATTGCGAAGATCTAAATCTTTAGATATTTTAGTAATAATATTATTATATCCATCTTGTCGCAATCGTCTTTCAATAGCACTACCAACCATGCCACGATGACCAGCAATAGATATTTTAGCTTGTTTTTCCATTATTCAAACTCGTTTTTATGGGCAAAACCAGCATCTCGTAAGTGTTTTTCTTTTTTAAATATATCAACATCGCTTGCTACCATTTCTGTTACCAAGGCTTGTAAATCGTATTTTGGTTGCCAGCCTAATTTTGTGTTTGCCTTAGTTGGGTCACCAATTAGTAATTCAACCTCTGTTGGGCGATAATATCTTGGATCAACCTTAACCACCACTTTTCCAATTGTCAAGTTATATTCATCTGTACAGGCAATTACAAAGCCTTCTTCATTTTCTGCTTCGCCCCTAAAGCTAACTTCAACACCAACTTGTTCAAAAGCCATTTTAACAAATGTTCTAATTTCAGTTGTAACCCCCGTTGCCAATACAAAATCTTCTGGCTGCTCTTGTTGTAAAATCAAGTACATACCTTCTACATAATCTTTTGCATGACCCCAATCTCGTCTAGCTGTTAAATTACCTAAGAAAATAGTATCCTGCATACCTAAAGCTATTTTAGCTACTGCACGGGTAATTTTTCGAGTAACAAAAGTTTCGCCACGTAGCGGGCTTTCATGATTAAATAATATACCGTTACAAGCAAACATGCCGTAAGCTTCACGATAGTTTACCGTAATCCAATACGCATACAATTTAGCAACTGCATATGGCGAACGCGGGTAAAAAGGTGTTGTTTCGCTTTGTGGTACTGCTTGTACCAAACCATATAACTCTGAAGTGGACGCTTGGTAAATTTTAGTTTTTTTAATCATCCCTAGTAAACGAATTGCTTCTAAAAGCCTTAGGGTGCCTATGCCATCAGCATTTGCAGTATACTCTGGCTCTTCAAAACTTACATGCACGTGGCTCATAGCAGCCAAATTATAAATTTCATCTGGCTGAACTTCTTGAATGATTCTAATTAAATTGGTACTATCGGTTAAGTCGCCATGGTGCAATATTAAATTGCGATGTGGAATATGCGGGTCTTGGTAAAAATGGTCTATTCTACCAGTATTAAACAAAGAGCTTCTGCGTTTAATACCATGAACTTGATAGCCTTTTTTAAGTAATAACTCTGCTAAATATGCCCCATCTTGCCCTGTAATACCTGTAATTAATGCTACTTTCATTAAATGTTATTATAATTTATAAAAAAATTTGGAATTTCTAATTGTGCTTTTTGATAGTCATCTGGAATACCAATATCTATAAAATATTCGTTCGCAATGTAACCCGTTATTTTTAAAATTGATATATTGGGTTCGATAAAATTTTTCTCAAATGAAAATTTTGGTGGAAAATTTTTAATTTTGTTTTCAAAAATTGCTGTTTTAAACAATACCATACCTGTATTAATGAGGCCAAAGTCACAATATTTTTTCTCTTTAAATTCTGTTATAACATTATCAACATTAATAGTAACAGCACCATATCTATCAAAATTTTGCATTGGTGTTAAGGCGATACTACAATCTGCTTTGGTAGCTAAAAAATTTGCTTGAAAGTCTTGAATATTTACATCAAAAAAAGTATCGCCATTTACCAACAGTATCTCTTCATTTTTACAAAAAGGCAAGCACAATTTAATAGCACCGCCTGTACCCATTGGTTCTACCTCTATAACCGTTACGTAGTTAAGGGTAGTAAATTCGTTATTTAAAAAAGCCTCTACTTGCTCATGCAAATAGCCAAGTGAAAATATAAAATCTGTAACATTGTTTTTTTGTAAATATATAATTAGCCAATACAAAAAAGGCTTACCAGCAACAGGTGCTAAGGTTTTTGGCTGATTTTTTACGACACTTTGCAGCCGTGTGCCAAAACCGCCAGAGAGTATGAGTGCTTGCATTTGTACAGGCTAATTTGGTATAATTAATTGTAAATACGTTGACACGTATTTATTAATATTATTATTAAGATTGTAATGTTGGTTATATAATTGTAAAGATTTAGCTGCCATCTCATATTGCTCTATTTGCACTCTAAATATCGCTTTTACAATATCATCAACCGTATTGTCTACCAATAAACCATTTGCATTTACCAACTCAGCACATCCTCCGACGTTGCTTAAAATCAATGGCAGTCCAGCAGACATTGCTTCAATTGCAGAAATCGGCAATCCTTCACTATCAGATATAAGCAAAAAAGCATTATAGTTATCAAATTGATTAAACGATGCTACTTCACCTAAAAGAATAACATTATTTATTTTATTAACCTCAATGTATTCTTGCCAATACTTTAATTCGTAACCATCACCAGCAATATGTAATTGAAAGTTTGGCAAATTCTTAAACGCTTTAACCATTAAGTCAATTCTTTTCGGTTTGGCAAATCTTGCCAAAGCAATAACTTTAAAGGGTTCATTTTTTTTGAATGGGCTAGCTTTACTTATAATAGGAAAAATTGCATTTTTTACAACCTGGAGTTTTGCAGGCGCAATACCAATTTTGTTAATGGCTATTTGATAATCATTATCGCTTACGCAAATTACTATATTGGATATAGTGGAAAGTAATTTTTCTATGAAATTTAAAATGCCACTTAATTTACCACCATTATATACAGAACTCCAGCCGTGAGTTATATAACATGAAGGGACTTTTGCAAAAAAAGCTGCTAGTCTACCATAAAAACCAGCATTTGCCGAGTTGGTGATTACTAAGCTTATCTTATTTTTTTTAATGTATTTATATAAATCTAATAAAAAGAGTAATGAAGATTTACCCTCTATTTGTTTGTTAAAAAGATACCCTTTAATATTGTTTGTACACTGCTTTGACAACCACCCTTCTTCATTGGTGCAAAGATGTACATTAAAAAAGGTTGATGTAATATCAATTTGTTCCTTTACAAATTTTTGTGCCCCACCAACTTCACCTTTTGTGATGGCAAATAGTATATTATTCATTTATTTTTTGATATAGTATAACAATTATCTAAATCATTAATCATATTTGTAAACGCTGCTAAATAAGTTTCCTGACTTTTAAAATAGCTTAAGGCATTGTAAGACATTTTCTCAAACAGAAGAGGCTGACTAATTACAGAAACTAAATTTTTCAATAGTTCGGCGTAGTCATATTCTTTATCAACCATATTTAATAGTAACCCATTAGTGAGATGATTTACATAATTTTTAATTTCGCCAACTGGTGTTACTATTGGTACTAAACCACAAAGCATTGCATCTACCACACTCATAGCCATGCCTTCATTTTTACTAAACTGAATATAAAAATGATAGCTATTAAATATTGAATTAGAAGTAGTATTATCAAAAACCCCCTTAAAAAATATATTATTTGAAAGTTGGTATTTATCAATTAATAATTGTAATGTTTTAATGTAAGCTATATCGCCAAGTCCGTATATATCAAATATGAAATTTATATTTTTATCCTTCGCAAGTTTAAAAAAAAATAAAGTAGCTTCAATATTTTTTATTTTTGTAATTCTTCCTGCAAAAAGAAAACGTATAATATTTTTATTTGTTATTTTTTTTATAAACCCGTTATTGTGTAAAAAAATATAAGGTATAATGTATGTTTTTTTTGCAGTAATTGATTTTGTTTTTATACCCACTAAGCTGCCTTTACTATCAAATGCCACAGCATCAGCCGTTTTTAAAAGTTGTTTGATAAAGAATCGGTCAAAAAAATGAAAATATGTCTCACTATGAATAAACGCAACTAATACAACTTTTTTATGAAATATTTTTTTATAAACTATAGAAATAAAAGCAACTTTCCATAATGATGAAATCAATATATCGGGCTTGTAACTACGTAATTTGTTTAATATTAAAAAAAACGAAAAAATTAAATTTTTATATTTTCCAGCATTTAAATATCCATTGCCAATATTTAACGTATTTTCATTACTTAAAGTGTAAACTTGGTAATTAAAGTAAAGGTTTAGGTCATTTATAGACAGTTGTATTCCCTTTTCTACACCACCCAAGTGTATTGATGATATTAGATGTGCTATTTTAACTTTCATTTGCAACGTCAAATGATTTGTAACAAAAGATACAAAAAGCTAGTATAAACCATAAAAATGGATACCAATAGTTTGATATAGAGTTATAGTGAATTAAACCAGAAAGAATTGATACAAAAAAATAGGAAGCAATAGGATTATTTGAAAGAAAATTCTTCATTAAAATTATTAAAATATTTACACCAACAATTAATAGTCCGATAACACCTATTTCGAAGGTTAATGTTTGGTAAAGCGATAAAAAAGTGTAAGAATCATCATAACCCAACAATTTTACACCACTAGGTCCATTTCCAATAAGAATATTTTCTAATGGAAGTTTAAAGAATGTATTTTGAAAAAATGTTGTTCTAAATTTTCTATCATCAAATGAAAATGAATCAAATTTTTGGCTTATTGTGATAGAAATAATTTCATTAATTGGGATGAGCAAATTTATTATATAATACATAACTACAATTGTACCTATCGTACCAATTATGTATAACATATTTTTTCTAAATATTATTATTAGTTGTTTAAATTTTAATATTAATGCTACGAGTATTGTTAATGGAATAATGAGGAATGAAGACACACTAAAAGATGTAAGAACTGATAAGACTATTAAAAATGTAACAATAATTTTTATAATTTTTTTTAACTTACAATAATTGCTATAAAACATATAATAAATAGCTAATGGGCCTAGGATTTCAATCATAAATGAATAGTGACCAGATTCCTCTGCAAAACCCCTAGATCTAATTAAAAAGCCTACTATTAGTGGATCATATTCTTTTACTGAATGTCGAGGAATAAAATCGGTAACACTAATGTTTAAAAAATTGGTAAATACAAATTCAATAACTGAAAATATAGAACTAAAAGTAACACAATAAAATATAGCCTTTAGGGTAACTGTGAATATTTGATTTTTATAATTTTCATTTTGAAAAAAATATAAAAAAGGTGCTGTAAAAAAGAGTAAGAAACTACTAAAATAAGCTGCGGTATGATTAATTGCTGAATTGTACCCTAATCCATTTATAATAAATGATAGTAAGACAAAAAATAAAAATAATAGAATAAGGTTATGTTCTAGGCAAAAAATTTCATTAGAAATTTTATTAGTGATAAATAAGTTTAAAATTCCAGCTATTAATAGCAAACACCCAAATAATACAGGTAAATTTATAGTTCCAGTTATTGCAAATGCAGAAGTGAACTGCATTGAAAAAACATATCCGATAAAGATAATTTTATACGATAATGTCAATTATTTTAAATTAAAAATTTTATATACTATCCAATTTTTATAATAACGAAATGACCTACTAATAAAATTAATTTTATGTAAATGCCATTTATTTAAAATTGCAATTCTTTCAACGTCAATTTTACCACTACTCGTTATACTTTCGGAATGTTCTCTAAATACGGAAGTATATAATTTAATATAACTATAATTTTTGGAAAGATTTAAACAATTTAATATAAAATCAAAGTCAGAAGCATATTTAAATGTTAAGTTGTATTGTAACTTATTTAATTTTAAGAAATTTGCAGATACAAATAAAGTGGGATGTGGTATAAATGTACCGTGCATAGAACATAAAACGTCAACGAAAGAGTATTTTTTTAATTTAATATATCTTAGTGTATTATTTTTATTTCTAATTAAATTGCAATAAAAAAAATCTACAGATTTATTATTAAGATGTCCATTCAATTCAGATAAAACATTTTTTGTAGCCAAATAATCATCTGAATTTAAAATTAAAATATAGTCTCCTGTAGCCAGTTTTAACCCTTTATTTATAGCTTCATACATGCCATTGTCCTTTTCAGAAATATAACAGTCAATTTGGTTCTTGTACAGTTTTATTATATCATTAGTAGAGTCTGTAGATGCACCATCAATTATAATATATTGAATATTGGAATAAGTTTGTTCAAGAACACTGTCTATTGTTTCTTGAATATATTTTTCGCCATTAAATACCACAGTGATAATAGAAAATTTTACATGTTGCATTATCTACGGGCTTATATATTTTTAATATATTTAGCAGGGTTGCCAGCCCAAATTTGGTTATCGGGTATACATTTTGTAACAACAGATCCCGCACCAACAACACTATTTTTACCTATTACTACACCCTTAAGTATGATAGAGGCTGCACCAATAAATGCCCCAGATTTTATTGTTACTGGTAACGATTTGTAATATATATCATTGGGCATTTTTCTAGCTTCTGGATTAATAGAATGAAAATCAGAGTCATATATTTTACAATCACCACCAATTAAAACATTATCCTCAATATCTATTTTACAAAATGATACGATTGACGAATTAGATATTCCAACGTTTTTGCCAATGGTTAAGTTGCCTTTATTAGATACGTAAAAACTTGTATAAGATTGACCTCCAATTGGATTTGCAGAAACTCGAGAATTAATTTTTACGTTTTTTCCAATAGTAATTACACCAGTACCATATATTTTTATAATACCTTTTATTAAAAAAATATCTGAAATATTTATTGATACATTTCTGTTAGTAAGTAAGTTTAGCATGTTACCTAAATTATTAAATACCCTTCTTATTATTGCGTATAATGTTATAAACAGCCTTCTCATAAAATTAAATTGTTGGCCTTAAATATAGTTTTAACCTAAATATTAAATTACTAACAACACAGATAAATAATCCGATATAAATAAAAACTATATAGTAATTAGTAAATCTAAAATTGCATATAAATATTATAGAAGATAAATAAATTATTATACCTAAGTAATCTACAGAAAACTGTTTTGTATTATTATTTTTTTTATACAAATGCTCAAAGTAAATGATAGTTACCAATGAACCTAAAAGCAGTGCAAAAGCACTTGCTATTATAACACCTATACCATTAAAATAGTATCCTAATAATGGACAAAATACTGTTAAGAAAAATAAGATTGCTATAAAAGATAATAATGGTGTATTAATTTTATTTATAGAAACAAAACTAATATGAGAAGGTATGGCTAATGTATTTACGAGGTTTCCAACAGAAATAATACAAAATATATAGTAAAATTCTTTACTGGTTGACTTAAGAAAAAATATCGAAATTATTGGCAGTAAAAGAATTGAGATTGAAAAAAGAAAAAAAGCATATTCTACAGTTTTTTGCTTGGTAGCATAATAAAATTCGGAAAATTTAATTACTTCTTTTTTATGTAATTCCACTATTTTGGGAACAAGTGTTTGATTGGCTATTGAGAAGAGATTTTTAATTTGAAAAATTATTTTATTAGATATTTCATATATGGCAACATAAGAAATACCATAAATAGATAGAAAATATTTAATTATCGGTTCGTAGCACATTAATGTTAGTGAAATTAATTGTAACTTCCAACTATCATTTAACAATTCTTTACATTGCTGCATTGATAAAACAGAAAATCTAAACTTTAAATTATATTTTTTCTTTACATATGTATAGATTAGAATAAATGAAAGCACTGATTGTATAAGTGACATAATTGCAACTGACCAAATTCCAATATAGTTTATTGAGGATATAAAAAAAATGAATGCTACAATTAATGCAACTATTGTTAAACTATTTTTTACGTAAAACAGATTTTTGCCATCTAAACTTGATGACAAAATAGTAGTTAAAAGTCCTATAAAGTTACCTAATATTAATACCACAACTACTTTATAACCTACAAGTTTAAAAAACATTGAAGGCATTAGAAAAGTTAATGCTAATAACACAACTGCCAACAAAAGCAGAAAAAAAAAGAAATATATAAATAACGCATTAACTATAAGTGCTGATACCTTATCCGTAAATTCTATATTGCTAAACCCAGCAATTTTTCTAATTAAATTAGTATTTATTGAAGATACAGATTGACTAAGTATAGATGTATAACCAAGTATAAGTGCCCAAACACCCATAAAATTAATACCTAGTTTTGCAATAATTATTTTGTATACAACAAAATAACTTAACGCCGTTAAGAACATTAACACTATTGAAGAAATAATATTAATATTGGATTTGTCAAATCGAAATATATTTTTTTTATTCACTAAAGTTTTTAAAGCTAAATATAACTGAGAAAAGAAAAGTGGTTAAGAAAAATCCTATTGTAAAAAAAATTAATATTTTTTTTACAATACTAAATCCGACTTTTATTAAAGGCATAATTGGCTTATCAATAACTTGAATTAAAGGAGTTTCTTTTAATAAAGAAATTTTCGCAATAGCTAATTGTTTTAAAACTTCACTATACATATTTGAATTAGCCGTTATGTCGATTCGTGATTTTGAACTATTTATTTTTAAAATTTGCCTGTTCGGATTAACATTAAAATCTAGATTTTGAGCTTCCCCTATAATACTATTATTCAACAAATTTTTTAAGGAATCTGATTGACCTAATAGCAACTTTAAATTTTTTGAGGCATTAGTTGTTCTGTATTCAATATAATAGTTAATTACAAAATCACTAAGTTTTTCAATAAATATTTTAGCAAATTCCTCATTTATATCCTCAAATTCTAAAGAAACTATACCAGATTTCTTATCTTTTTTATCTGCACGCAATTCATATTGCAAAATCTTATTTGAAATTGAATTAAGAAGGCTATCCATTTTACGAGTAGTAGATTCATTCTTAAATATAGTCACTACATGAAATTCTTTATTGCCTTTAAAAAGTTTATGATTGTTAGTATATAAATCTAAAAGTAAGGTGTCGCTATTATTATTAATAGGTGTTAATAAGGTTGATGTGATGGCGTATTTACTTTTAAAAAATTCATTTAAATTATCTCCTTCAAAAATACCACCAGTACTTGAACCACCTAAGTCAATTCCAAACTGTGATGCTATGCCAGAATAAGAACTAAACTTATCAGCACCTTTATTTTCGGATACAAATGTTAATGTTGCTATATACTTCTGTGGATTTGTTAATCCATCATAATATCCAAAACCACTAAAAAATAATGAAATTAAAATAATTACATACCACTTGCTAATTATATAAGAAACTAAAAGTTTAAAACGTGCATTCAAATCTTTGGAATTTATACCATTTAATTTATTGTACATATAATTTATTATAATCTCAATATTGCAATTATAACCCCAGCCAAGCTAGCTACACCACTTGTAAGGGCAATAATTTCTGGAGTAGATAGGCCTGATTTTTTTCGTTCAGGTATTTGAGGTACTAATATTTCTGAGCCTGCTGTAACTTTAGGATTAGTTTTAAAAAAAAGAAACTTCTTTATTCTTGATGCGCTACCATTTGGGTATACAACATATACTTTACTCTCTCTAGCATTATCGGTGTAGCCACCAGCTTTATTAATGTAATAGTCTAAATTCTCACCCGATTTAAATACAATTTCAGATGGTAGCATAACTTCTCCATTTACTTTTATTTCTCTTTTTTGTTTAGGTATGTTCAATACATCACCTTCTTGTAATACAACATCATCAATTCCTTCTGGATGATTTAAAATTTCTTTTAAATCTAACCCAACTATAACGGTAGATTTTTTGAGATCGTCTGATATACGATTAGATGTATCTTTTAACTCTTTTTGTATTTTATTTAATTTAGCCTCTTCGATATTTTTTAAAAAACTTTTATTATTACGAGTTAAACTCGCAGCTTCTTTAAAGGCAGAGTAAGTTAAACCACCAGCACGTGCTATAATACTACTTACACGTTCATTTTTAGATGTAAGTGCATAATTGCCAGGATATTTTACCTCACCTTCTATTTTTACATTGGTTTGCTCGTAATAGTTTGGTTTTCGTCTAACTACAACAATATCCCATGGCGATAAAAGAACATCGCTACCTAAAAGGGATAAATTTTTTTGCGAATTTGCATCTATTAGTATAGAAATTGTATTAGGATTTGTTACAGAATCGCCACTGATACGTCTGGCAATTTCTATTTTATCAATAGCTGAAGCATCAGTAAACCCTTCTGCTAAAAATAATAAATCTTTTAAAGTGATGCCATTAAAATATTTAAAAACACCAGGGTTTTTTATTTCGCCTTGCAATGTCAAGGTATATTGCTGTTTATAGTCATCAGCAGCACCAATAATAACCTCATCGTTTTTTTGCAATACTATATCTGCATCATTTTTAGCTACTACAGATCGTACATTAAATGAGATAATTTTTTTAGTAAGATCTGCGTCATTTATACGAATAATCAAGCCCCGATCTCTAAAAGCTTCTTCTTTTAAGCCATCTGCCTTTTTAATTAGTTTAGAAACAGTTAAGCCACTTTCTAACTCAAAACTGCCAGGTCTATATACAGCACCAGATATTGATACTTTGTTACTATATCTATTGAGTATTTTACCTATAAATACAGAATCGCCTTTTGATGGAAAATAACTAGTAAAATCATCTTTAGTTACATCTTTTACACTACGTTCTTTATCGGTAATTTGTTTTACTTGTACAGATGCTGTGTAGGCCTCATTACTAAACCCGCCAGAAAAATTAATCAATTGTAGCAAATTATCATTAGGCAATAGTTCAAATATCCCTTCTCTTTTTACCTCGCCTACTAAACTAACCTGCACTTTAGCTACAGGTATTCTGATAACATCTTGATCTGCCAAGAGTACATTATTTGTTTGATTGCCTTTTAATAAAAAATCATAAGCATCTAACATAACCAATACTTTATTATTTCGTATTAATTCTATTTCCCGGAACGAGCCTTTATCAGTTGGCCCGCCTGCTAAATATAAGGCATTAAACAAAGTTGATAGAGATGAAACACTATAAGTTCCTGGCTTTTTTGCTTCGCCAATAATAGTAATCTTTACAGTTCTAATATTTCCAATACTAATTTGAACCTGTGTTTGTCCACTAGCAATACTACCATAACCATTACGCTGCATTTTGTCTTTTATGCGTTTGCTTGCTTGCTCAATGGTTAAGCCATTCACATAAACAACACCAATTATTGGTATATTTATAATGCCTTCTGCCGAAACTGTCAAGCGGTAATTAGCTTCTTGATAACCAAATACATCTATTACCAACTCATCATCGGGACCAATTGTATAATTTTTTGGTGTGGCAATACGTAAATTTGGCTCAAATATTAACTTGTTATTACTAAATAACTCGCTGCCAAAAATAGTATTCCGTAAGTTAACTTCTATGTTATCGCTATTTGAATTAATATTTGATGAATCTACTTTTCTACCAACATATTTACTTTTATTAGTATTATTTTTTGTGGCTATAGATGATGAACTACTACCTGCTAGTCTTATTCGTAATTTAGCTATTTCATTTTGTGGTAACCCTTTTTGCATGGCTAATTGTTCTGCTTGCGATTCAGACAACCCGCTTTGCTGCAATTGCTGCTTTAATTTGGTAATATCTGCATCAGATAGTTCATCAATTTTTAAAGTGCTTAGGTCTTTACCATTTAATATATCCTGCGCCTTTAGATTGAATTGCAAAAAAATAAAAAAGCCAAGTAATAACAATGTTCTGTATCGCATCAATGATTTTGTATTTAAAACTTTCATACCCTTTATAATAAAACGTTATAATTAAGTTTGTATTTTATTAATATTTGCACAGCTTCGCCAGCTTACTTACATAAGTTAAAAAAATTGCCATTTATGTTACTGCCAAATTTTATCTAAAAATTGGTATTTACAAATATATAGCTTCACTACACCTTACGTCCAAATTATTAGCATATTAACCTCAATTTGAAAAAACTTGGATTTATTGTGTACAAAAAATATTTATTATTTAATATCGGTGTGGTATAAAAACCAAACCACTACCTTTCGTTATCAAAAACAATTTCTTATGGGTCAGCGCTATTATTCTTTAGATGTATTTAGAGGCGCAACCGTTGCGTTAATGATTTTAGTGAATAATCCTGGCAGTTGGGCGCATATTTTTTTACCATTAGATCATGCTGTTTGGCATGGTTGCACACCAACAGATTTAGTGTTTCCTTTCTTTTTATTTGCTGTAGGTAATGCTATGGCTTTTGTAATGCCAAAATTTGAAAAAGAAGGCAATGCTTACTTTTTAAAAAAGGTAATAAAGCGCACGCTTTTAATTTTTTTAATCGGCTTATTTTTAAATTGGAGCCCATTTGTGATGTATCAAAATGATAGTCTAGTAGCAAAAACTTGGACTTGGATAAATAATGATGGTAGTACTAGCGGCATTAGAATAATGGGAGTTTTGCAACGCATTGCTTTAAGTTACTTTTTTGCTGCACTAATTATTTATTTTCTAAAAACAAAGGGTGCTTACGTAGCTGCTATTTTTTTACTACTTACATATTGGTTGGTATGTTGGTTGTTAGGTAATTCGACAGACCCATATAGTTTATCTGGGTATTTTGGTACAGCAATAGACATTAATTTGTTTGGTAAACCACACGTATACAAAGGTGAAGGCGTTCCATTTGATCCTGAAGGCCTAGCAAGTACATTTGCAGCTATTGTACAAATAATAATTGGCTTTTTTGTAGGGCAATACATACAGCAAAAAGGCAAATCGTATGAGATGTTAACTAACCTTTTTATTGCGGGTACTTTACTAGTGCTAGTAGGATTTTGGTGGGATATGGTTTTTCCTATTAATAAAAAAATATGGACAAGCAGTTACACGCTTTATACCGCAGGGCTTGCTACCATTACATTAGCCTTGCTAATATTTTTTATAGAATTTAAGCAAGCCACAGGTATTTGGAGCAAATTTTTTGATGTATTTGGCAAAAATCCATTGTTTATATTTGTGCTAAGTGGTTTTTTGCCAAGGATTTTAGGCTTAATTCGTTGGGTTGATTATGTAAAACCTAATGGTTTAAAAGAGTATACCACCCCTTTTGGATGGTTTTACACCCATATTTGTAAAGACATTGTAGCATCCGATTTACGCTTTGGTTCAATATTATATGCCATATTAATGATAGCTTTTTACTGGAGTATCGTTTTTATACTTGATAAAAGAAAAATTTACATTAAAGTTTAAAATGTTTTGCATTAAAATTGTTTCAGCACTTATTTTTGTGCCAACTTGTGATGGTAAAAAAAATTATCAATATTTTCTTGGTTATTGTGTTTCTAACACAAATTTTGCCTGTTCAGCAGGTTAGCGAACTAATCTTTGGGAGTCAATTAACCAAAGCGGCAACACAGGATATAGATGATACTATAAAAGAAAATTTTAAAGGTGATAGCAAAAGTGAATTTTTAGCGAGTATTTACGAGGGTATCACGCAATACTATACTATGTTTTCGCAATCCATAACAGAAGTAAATGTTATTTTCCCTCACAACCATTCTACAGATATACCTACACCACCACCTAATTGCTAACTAATTTCTACTAATCTAGTATTAGAAAGTGCCATATTTATTTCAATTTTATTAGTTAATAATTAATTTATTATTACTACTTATTATTTATTAATCCAACTTATAGTAATTATATTATCATCCATTTTATGTAGTAAATGCTACATAATAAAACTACTCATGAAAAAATATTTTCAGTCTTTTAGTTCCGATATTTCAGCATCAATTGTTGTTTTTTTAGTGGCTTTGCCACTTTGCCTTGGTGTAGCACAAGCTAGTAACCCCGTAGGGCAAAACATTGTGCCATTGCTTGGTGGCATTATTGCAGGTGTGGTTGGCGGTGTTATTATTGGCTTTTTTAGTGGCTCGCAATTAAGTGTAAGTGGTCCTGCTGCTGGCTTAACAGGTGTGGTTGGTGCAGCATTAATAAAATTAGGAGGCACCACAAATGCCTATGAGATTTTTTTAACAGCAGTGGTTATTGCAGGTATTATTCAAATTGTAATGGGTCTTGTAAAAGCTGGTGTTATAGGCGATTATATTCCTAATAGTGTTATTAAGGGCATGCTTGCAGCAATTGGCATTATCTTAATTTTAAAACAATTTCCACATTTAATTGGTGAGGATATTGACCCAGAGGGAGATGAATCTTTTTTACAACCCAATCATAAAAATACATTTACATCCATTTATTATTCTATTAAATACCTTACACCATCGGCTACAATTATTGGCATTATTGGTATTTTTTTATTAATACTTTGGGAAAGTAAATTTATTAAAAGCATCAAAGCTTTACAATTGGTACCAGGGGCTTTGATAGTGGTAATTATTGGTACACTTTTAAGCGAAGCGTATAAATTATATGTACCAGCTTTTGTATTAGAAACAAAGCACTTGGTAAATTTACCTCAAACTAAGGAAGCTTTATTTGCATCTTTTCAGTTTCCAAATTTCAAATCGCTAAACAATGCAGAAGTTTGGCTTACTGCAGTAACTATTGCAATAGTAGCAAGTTTAGAAACGTTGTTAAGTATTGAAGCAATTGACAAGCTTGATTCACTAAAACGCGTATCGCCAACTAATAGAGAATTGCAAGCCCAAGGCCTTGGTAACATGGTGTCTGGCTTATTAGGTGGGCTACCTGTTACCTCTGTAATTGTACGTAGTTCTGCCAATGTAAATGCTGGCGCAAAATCAAAGACTAGTACCATTTTTCATGGTCTTTTTTTAATGCTCACTGTCATATTTTTACCATTTGTCCTCAATAAAATTCCTTTAAGTGCCTTAGCAGCTATTTTAATTTTTACAGGTTACAAACTAGCAAATATAAAATTAATAAAAGCGATGTTTAATAAAGGCTGGGATCAGTTTGTGCCATTTATCGTAACAATTTTAGCTATTTTAATGAGCGATTTATTAATTGGTATTATAATTGGCATTTTTGTTGGTTTATTTTTTATGATAAGAAGTAATTTCAGGTCGGCTGTTTTTGTAGTAAATGATAATAATAACTACCTTATCCGTTTAAGAAAAGATGTGTCTTTTCTTAATAAACCCATTGTAAAGAAAAAGCTTGAGGAAGTACCAGAAAACTCATTTGTAATAATTGATGCAACACGTGCCGATTTTATTGATAAAGACATTATTGAAGAGGTAAATAACTTTCTTTGCCACGCACATTTAAAAAATATAAAAGTAGAAATTAAAAAATGTCTAAACAAGCAAATGCATCAATTATTTAACGATATTGATGACCCAAACAGTTACATACCTAAAACAATTTTAGATGGCCATTAATGAGGATTATTCTAAAAATAAAAAAATAGTACTATGACAATTTACCAAAAACTATTACTAGAAAATAAAGCTTGGGCACAAGAACAAATTGAAGATGATCCCGAATTTTTTTCTCGTTTGGCACATATTCAAACACCAGAATTTTTATGGATAGGCTGTAGTGATAGCCGGGTACCTGCTGATAAAATTACTGGCACACAACCTGGTGAAATATTTGTGCATCGCAATATTGCCAACTTGGTTATTAATACAGATGTTAACCTACTTAGCGTTGTAGATTATGCAGTAAATCATTTAAAAGTAAAACACATTATTGTTTGTGGGCACTACGGCTGTGGCGGTATAAAGGCCGCAATGACAAACCACGATTTTAACTATGTTTTAAATATGTGGCTTCGCAATATTAAAGATGTATACCACTTACATAAAGATGAACTAAATGGTATTGCAAACGAAGAGCAACGGACCGATAGATTAGTAGAACTAAATGTTATGGAGCAAGTAATGCACTTGGCCAAAACATCTATTATTCAAAAAGCTTGGAAAAACGATAACCGACCACATTTGCATGGTTGGGTTTATGGATTAAAGGATGGCATAATAAACCCAGTATTTGAGTTAGAAGCTAACTCAGCTATCGATCCATTTTACACATATGATTTGTAAATTTTAAACTTACTAATTTTAAAACTGCCTACGATATCAATTTTTTAGGCAGTTTTTTTAAATGTGTTTAACAAAATTCAATATAATATATATAAACATTTAAATACGATTATATTGATGTTTATTTTGTTACTAAAATAATTTCATCATAAATCCCAAACATATTGCATGAATGTAAAACTTATTTACTAGCAAGTTTAGATGGTAGTGCTATGTATTTTTAATCTCTCTTACTATCAAGTGTAAAGCCAATGGTAGTGCCAAGGTCTAGTGTACTACGCACATGAATAGTTTGTGCATGGGCTTCGATAATATGTTTACAAATAGCAAGGCCTAAACCTGTACCACCAACATTTCTACTTCTGCCACGGTCTGTACGGTAAAAACGCTCGAATATGCGGGGTAAATGCTCTTCAGAAATGCCAATACCATCATCGCTTATTTCAATTAATACATGCTCATCATCTGTTTTATAAATGCTGGCTACAATTGTACCATTTTGTTTGCCATATTTAATACCATTTTCTACTAAATTATTAATTACTTGCCTTACTTTTTCTTTATCGGCAAAAACGGTAATAGGATTTTCGCAGCCCTTTTTTATGGCAGACTTAATATTAAATTGGCTAGTTTTTATAGACAGTGTGTCAAATATTTCTTTTATCAAATCCTGTATCACAAAGTTTTGTTTGTACAACGGCTGCTCGCCACTTTCAAGCCTAGAAATTTCATCCAAATCTTCTACCAAGTTTACCATTCGTTCTACATTTCGGGCAGCATTTTCTAAAAAACGCTTACTAATAGTAGGATTTTCCATAGCACCATCTAACAAAGAATCTACGTAACCCTGTATGGCAAAAATTGGTGTTTTAAACTCGTGTGCTAAATTTTGCAGAAACTCTTTTCGGTAGGCTTCATTGCTTTTTAACAAGGCTATTTCTGCACTACGTTGTTCTGCCCAACGTTCTACATCTTCACTAACTTCATCAATACTTTTTTTCGGTAAAATATATTTGTAGTAAGTCTCTTCTCTTTTACTAGCTTTTGTTTGATAAATAAATTTGTAAATAAGCTTTATTTTTCTATAAATAAAAGACTCAAGTACAAAACCTATTAAAAAATAACTGCCAATAAAAATAACTGCGGCTGCCGAAATACCAAATACCCAGTTCTTTTCTATTATAAAAAAACCTATACCAATTGGTATCGATAACAGTAAGGCTGTTAAAGCAGATAGTTGCTTGGGTGAAAGATTTTTGGTTTTAAACATATGCGTTGAAGATACAGCATTCAAGTGGCAAAGAAAAAAAGTGGCTACAAAAATGCTGGCAAAAAACCAATAACATCCTTGAAGCAAATACATGAATCTTGCTTCTTGAAACTTGCAAACTTTACAGTTCAAATTTGTAGCCAACACCCTTTACGGTTGTAATACAATCTACATTTAATTTTTGCCTAATTTTTCTAATGTGTACATCTATAGTTCTATCGCCTACAATTACTTCGCTACCCCAAACTTGCGATAGTATTTCGTTGCGTAAAAAAACCCTGCCTGGTCTTGATGCTAAGAGATATAATAATTCAAATTCTTTTTTGGCTAATACAATATCATTACCATCTATAGCTACCATAAACCTTACTGGATCAATTTGAATATTGCCAATGCTTACGGTTTTACCTTCTTCTTTATAAATGCGCCTAAACAATGCATTAACCCTACTTACTAAAACTTTAGGACTTATTGGTTTATTTACATAGTCATCTGCACCCGTTTCTAAGCCTTTTATTTGAGAAGCCTCATCACTCATGGCTGTTAAAAAAATAATTAATGTGTCTTGAAAGGCGGGCAAACCACGTAGCAGTTGGCAAACTTCTACCCCCGTTTTTTTGGGCATCATTACATCCAAAATAATTAAATCGGGGTTTAGAAGTTTGGCCTGTGCTACAGCTTCGCTACCGTCTTTGGCAGTATAAATATCATATCCTTCTTTGCTAAGGTTGTAACTAACAATTTCCAAAATGTCTGGTTCATCGTCAGCAATTAAAATACGTTTTGCTTTTGCTTCCATCTTAACATAAAGTTTACACAAAAATAACTTTATACCGTTGCAAAATGGCAATTTACTTGCATTATGTAATTGTTAACAGTATATTTAATTAGTCCATTACTCATACAATATCTGGCAATATTTTTGTCGTTACTTTTACATGATGAAATTTTATCTCACCATTTTTTTGGTACAACTATGTGTATTTGCGCAAGCACAACCAGAATTGCTTATGCCCAAAGTGCCATTAAATAGGCAATTGTTTCATTTTAAAATAGATGAAGCTCAACAAAAAATTTTGCATTTACACAATAGCCAAGATTCTGTTTTAAAAGTATCAACTGATGAAAGTATTAATCTACAAACACAACAACTACTTTTTACTCACATCAATAACTTACAAGCAAAAATTGAACTAGACAGTACAATATCTGGCAATGATAAAATTATTTGGCTACGTAGCATTGAGAATTTGCTTACGGACTTTGCAAACTATAGCAAGCGAAAAGACATAAAAGAAATTTTATTGGGTGATTTAATTTTAGCGTACGAGCAGTGCATGAAATTGCAGCTACGTCAAAAATCTATTTACCCAATAATTGTAGCTAACGAGTTAGAAGTAGGTAATATTTTAACTGGCAATTTTGCGTTTAAAAGCAATATTGGGTTACGGGCTGCAAAAGATGAATTGGTGTTAAAACTTTGTAGAAAATATCCGCAAAGAATTTTAAAAATTTTGCAAGAAAATGTAAGTGTGTCTTTTGCAGATAGTTTAATAATTGGGGAAGCCTATAAAAACCAAGAAGCATTGTACAATTATGCGTCTATGACATCGCCTTTAGCCCAAAAAATTCAAGCTGTAAACGACCCATTGGTAAAAACAATTGGTTTGCTGGCTTTAATGAATTCTGGCAGGGTATATTTTCCTTTTTTAGATGATTTGTACCGCAATAAATTATCGTTAGATACGCTTACAAAACTTAAAAATGATCCAGATGGCTATTATAGTTTGTTGGTAAAAACCGAAATTGAGTATGCTTCACGCATGTTACAAGGTGATACGCCATTGGTAAAAAATGTATTAACAGAGAAATTAAAAACAAAAGGCATTGACAACTATATTGATTCCATTAACGGCTTACACGATGAACGAAGCGATGCTGTAAGGTTTAAACGCATTGATAAACTTACCCCAACAGAATTATATTATTTATGTGTATTAAGCGAGCAAGAAATTTATACTAGCAGTTATTTAGGTGTGTATAAGCGTATTTTCGAAAGAATGCCAATTCCTAGAGGTGATACTTTACTTCAAGCTGTTAATTACGATTATTATAAAAAATTTTTAAAAATGGCATCGGCTTACAATACGTTGGATGATTTTTTAAAAAGGATGGATGTTGCTGAAGCAGACACCATGATGCGTAAATTTGCATCAGGCTTAGAACTTGCTAAAACACTAGAAGATGCTGTTGATGTAGCAGATAGTTATGCCAGCATTAGCAATACCAAAATACAAAAACTAATTCTAGATCAGGTATATCAAAACCTGCAATTGGCTATTAAAAATGGCAATAAACGAGGCGAAAGAATTTATAATTTATTAAATACCATTTTTTTATCGATGGATGTTAATAATAATGTAGACATCAGCCAAACACTAGGCATTAATCCTGTTTTTAAAATGCCAATTGCTTTGTTAAAAGATAGTAGCAATAGAATTATTATTCAGCAATTTTTTTATGGCGATAAAGATGGTAACAATGTATTCAATGCCTTTTTAGCCAATTTTAGAAATGCCAATTGGAAGATTATTAATAAGCCAGAATGGGTTGAGGTAAAATCTGCTAAAGGCATTGCTGTTACTATTTATGCTAATAAACCACTTGATGAATTAAAAGATTTAGATGCACAAGCACAAGCACATTTAGGTAAGTATTTAGACTCGTTAAGTTTAAAACCAACAGTGGTTATTCATCGTGGGCATAGTTATTTTGTAAAAAGTACCATCAATCAGTTGCCATCATCTGCAAAAGTGGTATTATTAGGTAGTTGTGGCGGCTATCAAAGTTTAAACGACGTATTAAATAAAACAACGCAAGCACAAATTATTTCGTCAAAACAAGTTGGTACAGGGCTTATAAACCAGAGTTTAATTAACAAAATTACCGATGAGTTACGAAATAATAGAGATTTAAACTGGCCGCAACTATGGAAGGGATTTGAAGCGCAATTTAAAGGTGATAGCAAAGAAAAGTTTGATGATTATATACCACCGCATAAAAATTTAGGCGCTATTTTTATAATGGCTTATGAGAAAGCAAATGAAGTGAATTGAATTATTTATCGTAAAATTATTTGATAGAAAATTGCTACCTTGTTTTGATAAAAATTTGCTGTTTATGAATATTGAAACCCTTCGGGATTACTGTTTAGATAAGCCTTTTGTTGAAGAAGGTTTTCCTTTTGGGCCAGAGACACTTGTATTTAAAGTTGCTAGTAAAATGTTTTTATTAATATCACTAGACAGCGAAGACTTTAGGTTTAACGTTAAATGTCACCCAGATAGAATAGAACAATTACGTGCCGATTTTGATTGTGTACAACCGGGTTTTCATCAAAATAAAAAACATTGGAACACCATTGTACCAGATGGTTCTGTGAGTATTAAGCAAATTGAAGAATGGATTGACGACTCGTACAATTTGGTATTTGAAGGATTATCTAAAAGGCTACGTGAAAGTTTAGATTAATCCTGTTATTATCATTCAAAAAACCAATTTTTACATCTACTTATGCTATTTCTTTTTGTGCGAGAATGTTCATTTTTTTTTGTTTCCAATTGTACCAAGGTTTAGGAGCAGTTTTCTTTAATACGGTATCAATAGTACGCATACCAAACAAATTCCAAACACCACACAACTTACCTGTCATATCGCTTTGCATGGCACGCAAACTCATGGCAAAACCACTATCTAAATATTCCATATGGTGCCAGCATCCAGCAGGCATAAACAAAGTGTCACCATGATCTAAAATCACCTCATAACCTTTTGCGGTGCGCAATGCAGGGAAATTATTATAGTCGACTTTGCTTTTTTCTATATCATAGTAGTGGCTAAAATCTGCCATACTTAACACTTCAAAAGGTTTGCGGTACAGCTTGTGCTGCTCCTCGTACGGAAATAGCAGCACACGTTTTCTACCTATAAACTGGGTGTGCAAAATGTGACTTAAATCAATATCAAAGTGCATATGTGTAATAGATGTTTGACCACCTATAAACAACATAGGATATTTTTTTACATAGCCTGTCATTAAATTTTCTGGCCAAGTAAAATCGTTAATTAGTTGTGGTGCATGATCAAAAATATTAAACAAAAAAATGCGCCAGCCAGCAGGGCCGGCTTTAATCATATCAATGTATTCACCAAAGGTTTTATAGTCATCTGCGGTATTAATGGGTGTATAAGCATCACTTTTAATATTGTTGTATAAACCCACTTTTTTATCGCCAATTAGAACTTTAAAATAGTTCCAGTTCCATTTATTATAAGCAGGCCATTGCTTTGACAAATCTTTAATAACTAGTGGCTTTTTAGGGTTGTAATAGTTGACTTTAAAATCAGTTTCGCTAATACTATCAACCACGTCTATTGCTCGTAGAATCATTTACAAATAATTAATTTACGAAAATAAAGGCTTTAGTTATAAAAAAATTGTAAATGTATTTACATATTAAATAAATAAATATTATTTTATACCATAATATATACTAATTTTTAATAAAGTAGGCAATAGTAAGTAACCCAGATTGTATGTTAGTAGGTATACCTTTTATAAATATTGGAGTTATGGCACAATTTGTTAGTACTTTGCAACATGGCATTATTGTTACATATACACCCGGATAACCCTAACGAAAGACATATAAAAACTGTGGTGCAATGTTTATTAGATGGCGGTATTATCATTTACCCAACAGATACTATTTATGGGTTGGGTTGCGACATATTTAACCACAAAGCGGTTGAGCGGATAGCCAAACTTAAAAATATTGACCCCGCAAAAGCCCAGTTAAGTTTTGTTTGTAACGATTTAAGTGATCTTAGCAAATACACTAAAAGCATTGATACACCCTTGTATAGATTATTAAAAAAATATTTACCAGGACCTTATACTTTTATTTTACCAGCTAGTAAAGAAGTGCCAAAAATTTTACAGAGTAAAAAAAGTACTGTTGGCTTGCGTGTGCCGGATAATAATATTGTGAAAACAATGCTACAGCGGCTAGGTCATCCTATTTTATCAGCATCTCTGCCAGGCGATATAGTGGAAGATTATACTGATCCCGAGCTAATGTTTGAAAATTTTGAACGCCAAATAGATATTGTAATTGATGGTGGTATTGGTGGCATGGTACCATCTACTATTATAGATTGTACTAAAGAACCTTACGAAGTAATTAGAATGGGCTTAGGTGACTGGGATGAATGATGTTACTATTAAGTTGTATCAAAAAATAATATGAGCAGCATAATTATCATGTGTTGCGTCATTAGAAACTATGAAACTACTGTACTTACTATTGATGTTTTGTATTGTATCAACTTCTTGCAAAGTAGAAAGGGCAAGCAGGTTTGTTTATGCCAGCCAAGCTGCCAACGTTAACTACTTTACAAAAAAGGGCGATGCGAAAATTACTGGTTATTATTCTGGAGATGGTAAAGAAGAAAATGGCGGCGTAAATGTACAGGCAGGTTATGCCATCAGTAATCATATTGCTATCATGGCATCTTACACAAATAAGTGGGAAACTCAAACTTATAGGTATGACTCGGTAAGATTTAGTTTTAGGGGTAATATTGACATTGTTGAAACCAATATTTTTGATAGTTCGGTTATTAAATATAAACGCAACAATTTTGAAATTAGTATTGGGTATTTTGTACCACTTAACAAGAAAAAAACAACCACTTACAATGTATATGTTGGTACTATACTTGGTAAATTTTCTATTTACGATATTGGTTTAGATTCTAACAATAAGCAGTACACAAAATATTATGATGCAAAGCCTACTAAATATTTTTTACAAGGGAGCTTTAATTTTATGCCGTCTAAAAATTTTCACTGCTCAATAGGTGGTAATTTTTCCTTGTTAAACTTCAAATCTATCAACACAACATATAAAACAAGTGAGCTTAATTATTTTTATTTAGATAGGATTGAACGTAATACTTTGCTACTTTGGGAGCCATATTTTAATATGCAGTTTAGAGTTCCAAAATATCCTTGGCTGAAAATAGATACACAGTTTTCTACCACCGCAACCAGTTTTGGTTACAATTATCCGAAAGCAAAAACCTTCAATGCTTCTATTGGTTTAACCATCCAACTATCAAAAAAGTAAGCACAAACTATTTTGGTAAAATATTAAAACTCAATCGGTGATGCTCGCACAAACCATATTGCTCAATGGCTTTACGGTGGCTTAAAGTACCATAACCTTTGTTATTTTGCCATTGATATATAGGAAACTGATGATGCAGTTGTAACATATAATCATCGCGGTAAGTTTTGGCTAAAATACTGGCAGCTGCAATACTGGCGTACTTACCATCACCTTTAATAATACATTGATGCATGGTATTTTTATATGCTGTAAAACGATTGCCATCAATTAATAATAATTCTGGTACTATTGATAGCTTATCTATAGCCAAATGCATGGCTTTAAACGATGCTTGCAAAATATTGAACTTGTCAATATCAGTATTGCTAACCATGGCAACGCCACAACTTAAAGCCTGTTCTTCTATAATTATCCGTAAGATACTCCTATCTTTTTTGGTCACCTGCTTACTATCATTCAATAAGGGATGGTAAAAATTTATTGGTAAAATAACAGCCGCAGCAAATACGGGACCAGCATAGCAGCCTCGGCCAGCTTCATCGCAACCTGCTTCTAATTGTATATTTTGAAATGACGATAATAACATAGCTGAATTATAAAAAGTCTAAAATTAAGTGGATTTTTATGGTATTACTATGAAGATATTTGCTGCATTTTACAAGCAAAATTATACCCGCTGCTAAGTTTTGTTAAACATACAAAGCCGTTTACTTATCAATCATTCATTTCGTGGTACTCACAAATTGCATTGGTTTACATTTGCCCCTTAATTTAAAATATGGCTTCAAAAAGCTTTAGGTTTTACGTTTGGTTTGTATTGGTTAATATTTTTTTAGTAATCGTTGCAGGTAGCGTAGTGCGTACAACACAAAGTGGTATGGGTTGCCCAGATTGGCCAACTTGCTTTGGTAGTGCCATACCGCCAACTAATGTAAACGAGGTACAGTTTCAACCCAACCATCACTACAAAAAAGGGCAGTTTATAATTTATAACGATAGTCTAAAATACGCGATACAAAAGTTTGTAAGTAGTACCAATTATAGCTAT
Source organism: Chitinophagales bacterium (assembly GCA_038327865.1). Classification (GTDB taxonomy): domain Bacteria; phylum Bacteroidota; class Bacteroidia; order Chitinophagales; family Chitinophagaceae; genus Parasediminibacterium. The sequence goes on from JBBQLL010000001.1 coordinate 62,426, forward strand.
GAAAACTGGAAGCAATACGAAAAACATAACAATGCTACTTTTAGTGTATTAACTACTTGGATAGAATATTTAAACCGTTTATTGGGGGCATTATTGGGCATTTTTATAGCCGCACAATTTATTTGGAGCTTGTGGTTTTGGCGTCAGCAAAAAACTATTGCCTTTTTAAGCTTCGCACTTATTATTCTAACTGGTTTTCAGGCATGGTTGGGCAAAACAGTAGTTGATAGCAACTTAGCTGCTTTAAAAATTTCATTGCATTTGTTTGGTGCACTAGCCATGGTATTTTTATGTTTGTATATTTTGTTTTTAGCAAAAGGCAAACCAAGAGTAGCTACTAATAAAAAAATTGTTACGTTAAATATTATATTGCTAATAATGGTGTTTGTGCAAATAGTGTTAGGCACTAATGTTCGTGGACAAATTGATGCCATTGCCGAGCATTTAAACTACCTAAATCGTAGTGGCTGGGTTGAGCAACTAAACGTTTATTTTTATATACATCGTAGCTTTTCGTTGGTCATTACTGCGCTGGTTGTTTACCTCTTGTTACAATCAAAAAATAATATTAAAGCATTGGCTTTATTTAAAGCAAGTATTATTGTAATTATTGCTGAAATTATTGTAGGTATTGTGTTGGTGTATTTAGAATTTCCCGCTGTAGCACAACCTTTTCATTTATTGCTATCATCTATTTTAGTAGCTATTGTTTTTAACAATTACTTACGCCTTGCTATAAAATAATTGTACTTTTTGTAATGCATTTAATTTACATTGACAAAATTTAATGTCATTCTGTAAATGAGGAAGTATTTAATTGGTATTTGGTTTAGCTTACCTATTCAATTAGTATTATTACACTTTAGAAAATATCAAATTTTTTTGGTGTTCTGGTACATTTTATTTGAAACCGTAGCTGGTAATTTTATGAGTAGCTATGGTGCTATTTCGTTGTTTTTAGCACCCGAATATTTGGGAAATGTTAGTTTTTTTAGTTCTGCAATAGTTGGTGTTGCCATTGGTGTGTTTGTAATGAGTTGGAACATTACCACTTTTATATTGCATAGTAAATTAATTAGTTTTTTAGCAACTACGGCACAGCCATTTCTAAAATATTGTATTAATAATGCCATCATTCCATTGGTTTTTTTGGTATTTTATTTGGTAGAAGCCGTTGCTTACGAACGCCTCGAAGAGTACAATTCAATTACAGATATTTTGGTGCTGATTTCAGGCTTTTTAATAGGTTTAGTAACTGCTATTTTAGTAGCATTTTTATATTTTTTTACTGCGGATAAAAGTATATACCGTAGTATGGTGGCAGTAATTACTACCGCCAATAAACACTACAATAGAGTGGTAGCCAGAAAAACTTTACCAGCTAAACATTTTTACATGCGTGTTGATTGGTTTTTAAGTGCCATGTTTAAAATTAGGCAGCCAAGAGATGTGAGGCATTATTCTGAAACCTATTTAGAAAGTATTTTTAAACGGCACCACTTAACCTCTGTTTATGCTATTCTGGCGGCTTTTTTATTTTTAATTATTATTGGCTTTTTTCTAGATAACCCCTTTTTTATTATTCCTGCGGCGGCAAGTATTACTATCTTATTTGCCATTTTAGTAGCAGTGGGTGGTGCATTTTCTATATTACTTAAAAGTTGGAGTATTCCTTTGTTGGTATTGGCAATTATTGTTTTTAACTATTTGTATGTTAAAGAGTATTTCGATCCTCGCAATAAAGCATATGGTTTAAATTATGAAGTAAAAGAAAACAGACCTGCTTACAACGCAGAAGCCATTAATACATTGGCAAGCGATAGTAATATTTTGATAGATAAACGACGCTTTTTAAAAACCCTAAACAATTGGAAGCATCAACAAACGCAAACAAAGCCTGTATTATTCATCATTAACGTTAGTGGCGGCGGCACACGTAGTGCCACATTTACCGTGAACGCTCTGCAACATATTGATAGCTTGCTACATGGCAAATTGATGCAGCAAACTATTTTAATAAACGGTGCATCTGGTGGTATGTTAGGGGCAGCTTATTACCGCGAGCTCTACTTAAAAAAGCTTGGTAATAATGCCATTAACCTAAGTAGTAAACAATATGTAGAAGATATTTCTAAAGACCTGCTAAACCCTATTTTTTCATCGTTTGTAGCACGTGATATTTTAGGCCCAGCACAAAAATTTACTGCAAATAATATGCGGTTTACTAAAGATAGAGGCTATGCATTTGAACGACAATTAAATATAAACACCAATGGCATTTTAAATAAACAATTACAAGATTACGCAGTAGATGAATCAAGCGGAAGAATACCAACCATGCTCTACAACTCAGTAATAACAAGAGATGGCAGAAGAATGATTATCAGTTCGCAACCGGTACGGTTTTTAATGAGAACTATAACGGATAGTAATCGCTTGGCTAATTACGAACCTGATGCTATTGATTTTAATAGTTTTTTTGCAAAGCAAGGTAGCAATCAAATTAGGGTATTAAGCGCCTTACGTATGAATGCAACTTTTCCATATGTGCTGCCAAATGTTTGGTTGCCAACTGAGCCAATTATTGATGTAATGGATGCAGGATTGCGTGATAATTTTGGTCAAGAAACTACTGTACGTTTTATAGAAACTTTTAAAGATTGGCTACAAGCCAATACAAGTGCTGTGGTATTAATTCAAATGAGAGATAGAGTGGTAGATGATTGGGAAAAACCAGCAGATGGCAATAGCATTATTAGCTTTTTTACTAAGCCTTTTTTATTATTACAAAACAATTGGTTTAAAATGCAAAACTATTATCAACACGATGCGATTGAATCTCTAAGACGTAGCTATGGCAACCATTTTAAGCGGGTAACTTTTCAATATATCCCTTCTAAAAAAACACAACACGCCAGTTTAAGCTTTCATCTTACTACCTCTGAGAAAAACGATATTGCCGCTTCGATGAATGATAGCTTCAATATTGCAGCTATGCAGCAATTACAGAAAATTGCTCAGTAGATTATATAGGATTACTTTATACACGGATATAATAAAAGGTGTAACAAAATAAGTTTTAGTGTAATTGTTAGTAATGAAAAAACTAATGGACGCTTAGCTCTTACTTTTTTTATAAATAATTATGCAACTATTACATACTACTTAAAACATACATTTCATCGCATTATCCAAAAGCATTCCAGCCTTGTGCCGTAATTGTGTGCGTGCTACCGCCCTTTGTTTGAATTTTACAACCTTCTTCAATATCTGTCATATAACCAATCACGGCAATTTCTTCGTTCAGTGTAATTTTATCGTAATCTTCTTGTTTTAAGGTAAATATCAGTTCATAATCTTCACCACCACTTAATGCACACGCCGTTGGGTCTAACCCAAATTTAAAAGCCGCTTTTCTGGCATCTTCATGTATTGGCAGCTTATCCTCAAACATATTACAACCTAAATTACTTTGTCTACATAAGTGTAATATTTCGCTGCTTACACCATCACTTACATCCATCATAGCGGTTGGCATAATATCATTGGCGGCAAAAAATTCAATAATATCTTTTCTGGCTTCTGGTTTTAGTAAGCGCCTTACTATATAATCTTCTCCTTCTAAATCGGGCTGTATTTTAGGATTTTCTAGGTAAATCTGCTTTTCACGTTCCATTAATGTTAGCCCTAAAAATGCACCCCCAACATCACCACTCACACAAATTAAATCGCCTTTTTGTGCTGTACTTCTTTTTACAAATTTATCTGGAACTACTTCGCCAATGGCAGTGATAGAAATAATAAATCCTTTTTGAGACGTTGAGGTATCACCACCAATTAAATCTACTTGGTGCTTTTCGCATGCAGCATAAATACCTTCGTAAAACTCATCCAAAGCTTCTACACCAAAGCGATTGCTAATGCCAATACTTACAGTAATTTGTGTGGGTATGGCGTTCATGGCATAAATATCGCTTAGGTTTACCATCACACTTTTATAGCCCAAATGTTTTAAAGGTGTGTACATTAAATCAAAATGAATGCCCTCAATTAATAAATCTGTAGAGATAACGGTTTGCTTACCAAAATGGTCTATCACAGCGGCATCATCCCCAACGCTTAATATGGTTGACGCATTATGAATTTCGAAGTTTTTAGTTAAATGTTCTATTAGGCCAAATTCGCCAAGACTGCTTATTTCTGTTCTTTCGCTCATAATATTACTTTATATGATTTTATATGTGTGATGTTTTCTGCTTTTTTTCCATACATCAAAAATCACTTACACAATATCAATTACAAATTTCCACCGCCAACAACACGCAATAAATCTTCATGTATTTTACCATTGGTTGCAATAATACCAGGCTGATAATGATTATAATAATTGCCTTTTAAGTCGGTTACTTTACCGCCAGCTTCTTCTACAATTAAAAAACCGGCTGCACTATCCCAAGCTTGTAATTTATGCTCATAAAATCCATCAAAACGGCCGCATGCAACCCAACACAAATCAATAGCAGCACTACCCAAACGCCTTACTGGCACGCCATTGCGTATTAACTTTTCAAACACTTGTAACGGACCATTTGGTTGATCTAAATAGCTATATGGAAAACCCGTAACCAAGCAGCTTTCCGCCAATTTCTCTTTTGTACTTACACGAATAATTTTATCGTTTAGCGTTGCACCATAGCCACGTTGTGCAAAGAAGAATTCGTTCATAAAAGGATTGTATACCGCACCCATTTCCATTATACCATCTTTTTCTAGCCCTATACTTACGCAACAAATAGGAATACCATTTGCGTAGTTTACCGTGCCATCAATAGGATCAATTATCCATTTGTATATACTATTTTGTTCTAAAGCACCGGCTTCTTCGCTTAAAATAAAATGATTGGGGTAACTGCTTTTAATAACATCAAAAATGGCTGCTTCGCTTTTAAAATCGGCCTCTGTAACTAGGTTATTGATACCTTCTTTGTTAGATATGGTAAATTGTTTATCAAAATATTCCTTCATTACCGCAGCACCCGCTTGTGTTGCATCTAGTAGTGTTTGCTTTAAGCTCATGCTGCAAAAATAACCGCTCACTAGCATGATTAATAAAACATTTTTGTCAAATTTGGAAACTGACATTTTAAAATCGTACTTCGCTAGATTAAAATATGTACGAATTTAAAACCCAATTGGTAATACTTCGTACATAATCTACTTCATACTTCAAACTTCAACCATCGCACTTCGCAACATGCTTGTTTCTATAATTATTGTAAATTATAATGTAAAATACTTTTTAGAGCAGTGCCTTAGTTCTGTTTTAAAAGCCACAGCCGACTTATCCTGTGAAGTTTTTGTGGTAGATAATAATTCAACCGATGGCAGTATTAGTTACTTAGAATCTAAATTTTCTACCGTACATTTTATTGCTAATACAGAAAATGTAGGTTTTGCAAAAGCCAATAATAAAGCGTTACAATACTGTAATGGCGATTATATTTTATATTTAAATCCCGATACAATTATTTGTGAAGATTGTATAAAAAAATGTGTGCTTTTTTTTGAAACACATCCAGATTGTGGTGGTTTGGGTGTAAGAATGATTGATGGTGCCGGTAACTTTTTGCCAGAAAGTAAACGAGCGTTTCCATCACCAAAGGCTTCGTTTTTTAAACTTACGGGGCTTTCAAAAATTTTCCCTCAGTCAAAGCTGTTTAATGAATATGCATTAGGCCACTTAGATGAATATAAAGACCATGAAATTGATGTGATTGCAGGTGCTTTTTTAATGGGTAAAAGAAATATTATTGACGCTTGCAAAGGATTTGATGAGATTTTTTTTATGTATGGCGAGGATATAGATTTAAGTTATCGCATACAAAAAATGGGGTTCAAAAATTATTATTTATCTCAAGTAAGTATTATTCATTTCAAGGGCGAAAGCATAAAAAAAGGTAGTGTTGGGCATATTAAATTGTTTTATGGTGCCATGCGCATTTTTGTACAAAAACATTTTGGAAAAGGAAAAGGAAAGTTGTTTGCAAATGGAATAAGTTTTGCCATTTTTTTTAGCGCATTGGCATCATTTATAAAATCCGTTATTCATAAAATTGGGTTGCAAATACTTGATGCTATTTTAATTGTTTTTTCGTTGTTTATTGTTAAAATATGTTGGATTGCTTTGCAAAGAGATGGTTTGCCATTTCCGCAACAATACGCACATTATGTAATACTTGGTTTTGCAGGAATTTATTTGTTGGCTGGTGCTTTATCTGGCATGTACGATAATTATAAACCTTCCAAAGCTTTAATAGCTAGTATTTCTAGTATTGTACTAATATTAGCCACGTATTCGCTTTTACCCGAAAGTCAGCGTTTTTCAAGAGGTGTGGTAGTAATTGGCGGTTTAGTAGCTGGCTTAATGATAGCTATATGTAGGTGGCTTTTAATAACGCTTAAATTATTAGATATAAAAACAGATAACTACAACGTTGTGAAACAAACGGTGGTTGTAGGCTCGTTGCATGAGTACCATCAAGTTGCAACTATTTTTAAGCAGGCTGGTTTAGAACAAAGACTTGTAGGCAGAGTAGCTATAGTTGGTGATACAGACGAGGCTATTGGCATGTTACACCAACTATATCTTTTAATCAAGTCAATGAAAATAAAAGAAGTTGTGTTTTGTGAGGGTACTTTATTATACCATCAAATTATTCAAACGATACAAACCTTACCGCACAATATTAGTTATCGATTTATTGGTAACGGTACAAGCAGTATTGTAGGTAGCGATAGTAATGCAACAACTGGCGAAACCTTTACGGCTGATGGGTTCTATCAAATTAATCAAGCCTATCACAAACGAATGAAACGAATAGTTGATATTGGGTTGTCGGTATTACTAATTGTAAGCTTTCCTATTACATTGTTAGTGGTTAAAAAAGGAGGTATTGCTATTAAAAATGCATGCTATGTACTTTTTGGTAACTACTCATGGGTTGGTTATGCATCTATTAACAATACATTGCCTTATATAAAACCCAATATTATTACTTGCTATGGCTTGCCAGTAAATGCGGCACATCCATTAAACAAAGAGGCGCTTTACCAGCTTAATTATCTATACGCAAAAAACTATGATTGCTGGCAAGATGTGGTATTACTTTTTAATAAATACAAACAACTTGGAGGCTTATAAGGCAAATGTCATTTGTTACTCAATCTTTGGGGCACACTATTTTGCAACAATTTGTTTAGTTTCGTTTAAAGCATTACAAAACCCTTTAAGCTAACGATGGCCATAATTGATTTTAAGGTTCCTGCAAGAATTTCTCGTGCACTAGGTTTACCACAAAGTAGCCCACGAAGAACGCAGCTTAAGGTGTTAAAAAAATTGTTACGTAAGGCAAGGTTTACTGAGTTTGGGCAACAATTTCGGTTTGATGAGATTTTACTAAGCAAACACCCAGGTAAAAAATTTCAAGACCTTGTACCCACATTTAATTATAATAAAATTTATAAAGATTGGTGGCACAAAACCTTAGAAGGTGTACCAGATGTTTGTTGGCCAGGCAAAATAAAATTTTACGCCTTATCATCTGGCACTTCTGAAGCTGCTAGTAAATACATACCTGTTACAAACGATTTATTGCGTGGTAATAAAGTTACTATGTACAAGCAATTACTTAGTCTAAGAAATTACGATGATATACCAGTAAAATCTATTGGTAAGGGTTGGCTAACCTTAGGCGGCAGCACGGAATTACAATGGGATTCGGTTGGGTTTTATGCTGGCGATTTGAGTGGTATTACCCAAAAAAAATCACCCATTTGGTTTCAAGCATTTTACAAACCAGGTAAAAAAATTGCCAAACAAAAAGATTGGAATAAAAAATTAGAAGATATAGTTGAAAAAGCCCCGCAATGGGATATTGGTTTTTTAGCCGGGGTGCCTGCATGGGTGCTGATGTGCATGGAAATGATTATTAAACGCTACAACTTAAATACCATTCACGATATATGGCCAAACTTGGCGTTTTATGTGCATGGTGGTGTGCATTTTGAACCTTACAAAAATGGTTTTGAAAAAGTGTTAGGAAAACCATTAATTTATATTGATACGTATTTGGCAAGTGAGGGTTTTTTGGCTTATCAAGATGAGCAAAATGCCTCAAGTATGAAACTGAATATTAGCGAACATATTTTTTTCGAGTTCATCCCATTTGACGATAAAAATTTTGATTGCGAGGGAGAAATGGTTGACAATCCTGAAACATTAATGATTCACGAAGTGCAAGAAGGAAAAGATTACGCTTTACTGATAAGTACATCTGCAGGCACATGGCGTTATCTAATTGGCGATACCATAAAATTTACAAATACAACCAAATGTGAAATTATTATTACCGGACGAACTAAGCACTACCTAAGCCTAGTTGGTGAGCATTTAAGTGTAGATAATATGAACCGAGCCATTCAATTGGTAAGTGAGGAACTAAATATTTCGATACCAGAATTTACAGTTACGGGTGTACCGAATGGCAATTTTTTTGCCCACCATTGGTACATAGCGTGTAACGATACCGTGAACACGGAGCAATTGCGTTTTTTAATAGATGATAAACTGAAAAAGTTGAACGATGATTATGCAGTAGAACGCAAAAGTGCTTTGAAGGATGTGTTTGTTGATATTTTATCTGAGCAAGATTTTATGGCTTTTATGCAAACCAAAGGTAAAATGGGTGGGCAGCATAAATTTCCAAGGGTTTTAAAAGGCAAAATGTTGCAAGATTGGCAACTATTTATACAACAGATGCAAAAGTCGTTTACTAAAAAAAAATAACTGTATAGCATCCTGCAAAACAATTAAAAACTATTCCTCAGATTCTTTCTCAAAATCAACAAAAGCCAAGAAAGGACTAAGCAAAAATCCGTAGAAGAAACAGTAAAAAATTAATAAAAAGATGCTATTGCTGGGGTAATAAAAACTGGTAACTATCAATTTCATCAGCAGTATACATTTACTGAAACATTTTCTCTGCAAATCCAATATTCTCAGGTTTTCCAACATCTATAAACTTGGCGTTTGAGCAATCAAAGCCTTGTATATTGTGCGTTTTTGCCAATTCTAAATACACATCAACTATAGAAAATTTACCCTGTTGTGTTATCAATGGCAACAACTTGGTATTAATAATTTGCAGGCCACTAAAGGCTTTTTTATAGTAGGTTGTTGCGGGTTTAGAGATTCGGGTTTCGCAACTTTTTTCGTTTAGCCATCCGCATAAATTATTACTATCATCAAACAAAAAATATCTAGAAGATGGCCTATTACTTACAGCCAAGGTGGCTATCGGTTGATGTTGCTGGTGTTGTTGCATCATGACAAACAGGTTTAAATCTGTTAGTATATCTGCGTTTATTACCACAAAATTTTCAGATTCATTAAAATACCAACTTGCACGTTTTAAGCCACCACCAGTTTCTAAAACCTCATCAGTTTCATCGCTTATCGTAATATTGCTTCCCCAGCCATTATTTTGTTCAACCGCCTCAATAATCTGGTCGGCAAAATGGTGCACATTTACTATTACGTTGGTAATACCAAACTGTTGCAAGTAGCCAATATTGCGTTGCAATAATGATTGTCCATTAACTACTACCAAAGCCTTAGGATGTTTATCTGTAAATGGTTTTAATCGAGTACCTAGCCCTGCGGCAAAAATCATTGCAAGGCCCCCAACCCTTGAAGGGGAGCTAAAAAAGCAATTATTATTTGAAAATATATCCATTTAAAAAATTAGTTTATTTTACTTTAATATCCTCACTTGAGGGGTTAGGGGTTAACCAATTCGCTTTGTTCGTATGTATTAATTCTACTGCAACTTTAAATTTATTGCGTAAATGACGGGCAGTTTGATCGGCAGCATAAACGCTTCTATGTTGGCCACCTGTGCAACCAAAGTTTATCATTAAATTTCTAAACCCTCGGTTAATGTAGTCTTCTACTGTTATGTCTAATAAATCCCAAACACTGTTTAAAAATGTATTCATTTTTGTGCGCTGCTCCAAAAAATCTTGTGTGGGTTTATCTTGACCACTTAGATATTTGTAGTCATCAAAACGCCCGGGATTTAAAATGCCACGCATATCAAATACATAGCCACCACCATTCTCACTATTATCTTTGGGAATACCTTTTTTGTAGCTAAAACTATTAATGGTTATTTGTAAAGGTGTTTCAGGATTGCCTTGCACCGGCGTAAAACGTTCAATAATATCATCGCTTCCAATTAGTTTTAACATCCTATCAAACTCTGGCGTAATAATGCTAACAAGCTTGTTGTCTGTAAAAAACTTAAGGTTATTTAATGCCAATGGAATGCTAGCTAAAAAGTGTGCTTTTCTTTCAAATAATCCTCTAAAACCGTAGGCACCCAACACTTGCAACAACCTAATTAGTACATACCCATTGTACTGACTTACAAAAGTGGTTCTATCCATTTTTGTATCAAGCAAGCCATCTACTTCATCCATATAATAGTTTAGCAAATTATCTTTCCAATCTTCGCTTAGTTGTGCTTTTGCTTGCCACAATAAACTGGCAACATCGTACTGTAATGCACCTTTCATACCACCCTGAAAATCTATAAAATACACATCATCTTTTTCTACCAAAATATTACGACTTTGAAAGTCTCTGAACATAAAATATTTATTCTCAGTTTTGGTTAGATAAGTACTTAACGCATCAAAATCATCTAGCATTGCTTGCTTATCGTAAGGTAGTTGCAGTGTATCTAAAAAATAATATTTAAAGTATAGCAAATCGCTTAAAATGGCTTGTTTACCAAACTCTTTTGCGGTAAGGCATTGGCTATAATCTAAACCAGCATCACCCTTAATTTGTACATTAGCTAGCGCCTTTAGGCTTTTTTTAAACAACTCATAAACATAATGCTCATGCCCATATTGCTCTAATTTTTCTAACAAGCTTTCAGCTCCTAAATCTTCTTGTATATAAATAGTTTGCGTATCATTTGTACAAAAAACAGTAGGTACAGGTAGCTCTTTTCCCTTAAAATGTTTGCTAAAATAAATAAACGTATTATTTTCTTTTACATGCAGGTTGTATGTAGCAATATATGTTTGCGTTGTATTAGTGTAAATACGAAAGTAAACTCTATCGCTACCGCTTTGAGGCAATTTTTCTATACGTTTAGGGGCTTCGTTTTTAAACGATAGGTATAATTGTCTAATTGTGTTTAAAATACCATCCATTACTATAATTAATTTGTTTTAAAGTGGGAGCTAAGGTTTGTTATTGTTTTTTACATTGTTGTAACCAATCGTTTATACCAAGATACACCTGTTTTGCAACTTGCGTTTGAAAGGCTTTGGTAATAATGCGTTTCTCATCTGCCACATTGCTTAAAAAGCCAACTTCTAACAAACAGTTTACAAAATCGGTTGGTGCATTTAGTGCAAAGTTAAAGTTGCCAATATTACCATATTCATTCATTTTTATAGCCAACATACGCTTTAAAATAGCGGTAGTTACGGGCCTAAACCCAATATGTTTGTAGTAAGTACTAGTGCCACTTGTTTCTGGTTTTGAAGATGAATTTAAATGAAAGCTAATGAGTAAGTCTGGGTTGTTTTGTTGTAGAAAAACTACTCTATCGCTATTGTTGTAGGTTGTATCTTTTGTTCTTGTTTGGGTAATATTTTTAAACCCAATTGTTTTAAGTTCTTTTTCAAAAGCTTTGGCAAATAATAGAGTAAATTCTTTTTCTATGGCATTCGATTTGGTGCCTCCAGTACCACTATTTGTACCTCCGTGGCCAGCATCAATGGCAATTTTTAAGTTTTTTATATTGGTTAAATCTGGTTGGCGTTTTACTTTTATTACCAATGCTTTTTTATTGTAGCCAATACTGTAGCCCCAATGTTGTTGATGCACCAATTCAATGGTTATTCTTATTACATCGTCTTCTATTTGATTGTAATAAATATTTTTTATTGCCTTTAGGTTTTGCAATTGAGTTATCCAGTTGGTATTGCTTTGCACACCATAAAGGTCAATCATAATTTTGCTAGGTGCAATTTCCATCCAACTTTTATATGGCAAATATTCACCAATGGCTATAGAGGCAATATCGTAACAAGAATCTGTACCTTTTACATACCAAGATTCTGTAAGATAAAATGGTTTTATTTGTATTGATGTATCTGACTTTACAAATTCTTTGGCTATATATGCAGTGTGGTTTTTAGATAACTGTACCAAAAACAAGTCTTTGGTTGAGTCTATTATTTTTAAGACAATATTGGTATCTATAAACCCCAGTTTTGCACCACCAAGCCTATCCTCGCCCAAGCCATAACTTAATGCGGGCAACTTTCCTGTAGAGCGGCCTAACCAAAAATGTTTAGTAGTATCTTGCGAACAAGCCTGCATTACAATACACAAAAAAAGTACACATCCCAGTAGTTTCATACGTTTGTTTTTAATTTTCACTTTGGATACACCGTATATTTAAAAAAATTACCATCACCTTTAACTAAATAAAAATTGATAATTTATATAACTATTTAATTAGTTTAAAAATTAGATATATGAGGCTAAAAATACTGTAAACTATTATTAAATACTGTATAAAATTGCAATACATGGCAACAGTTTGTTAAAAAGTATATTTCATAAAGCTTTCACCATTTACAAAACCTTATTTTTGATTTTTTACAAGAACATATCATGAAGCAATTTTTTTTCCTTTTCTCCCTTACAGCTTTTAGTTTATCAACCTTTGCACAGACCCAAAAAGTGGTTGCAGATAAAATAATTGGTCAAGTGGGTGATAAAATTATTTTAAAGTCTGACATTTCAAATGCCATTGCAGATTACAAACGTCAAGGTGCAGAAGCCCAATTGCCCCCTAACCCAGAATGTGCTTTTTTAGAAGGCCAGTTAATACAAAAAGCATTGGTATTGCAAGCTGAAAAAGACTCGTTACCTATTACTGAAGATGAAATTGAAGCAGGTTTAGATTTACAAATTCGCCAATTTATTGGTGCCTATGGCTCAAAGGATGCCTTAGAAGAAATTGCTGGCAAAACAATTTATCAAATAAAAGAAGATTTTAGACAAAGTTTTAAGGATAGAAAACTAGCAGACCAAATGCGGGCTAAAATTTTAGACGCCGTGAAAATAACGCCAACAGAAGTTAAAACTTATTTTAATAAAATACCTAAAGACAGCTTACCATATTACGAAAGTGAAATTGAAATTAGCCAAGTATTGCTGCAACCAAAAGCAACCAAAGAGGTAGATGAATATGTAATAAAACAATTGTACGATTATAAGCGTCAAGCAGAAAGTGGGGTTAAACCTTTTGCCCAATTAGCAAAGATAAATTCTGATGATAAAGGTACAGAACAACAAGGCGGTACTTTATCGTTAAACCGCACTGGCAAAGACTTTGATAAAGACTTTACTGCAGCAGCCTTTAGGTTAAAAGATGGTCAAATTTCACCAGCTATAAAATCTAAATTTGGTTACCATATTATTTATATGGTCAGTCGTTCTGGTGATGATGCAATAGTTCGCCATATTTTAAAAATACCACCAGTTACAAATGATGAAGTAAATGCAAGCGTTGTCAAATTGGATAGTATTCGTAAACTGATTATTGACAAAAGATTTGATTTTGGCGAAGCCGTAAATAAATTTAGCGAAGATGAAAGTAGTAAGTTTAGTGGTGGTAGTTTAACCGATAGAACGGGCTCAACGTTTTTAAGTATTGATCAACTACCAGATAAGGAAATGGTAGTAGCATTACGCGATTTAAAGCCAGGTGACATATCTAAACCACAAGCTTATACCAACGAAAGAGGTACAAAAATGGTACGAATTATTTATTTAAAAAACCGTACAGATCCCCATCGTGAAAATTTAAAACAGGATTATAACCGCATACAAACTAGAGCGTTAGAAGAAAAAAAGCAAGGCACGTTAGAAGTTTGGTTTAAAGACCATTTGCCAAATTATTACATTACTATAGACAAGGAATTTACAGCATGTAACGCTTTAAAAGATTGGTGGAAATATGCTTCCAATGATGGGAAATAAGAATTATTTTACTTTATAAATGTACTGCCACTCCAATAATTTGTAGCGGTAGTTTTTTGTTAGATAATACTATTCAACTAAAAGTTCACCCTTTTTCGGTTTACGCCATTGGTTGGTTTAAGGACCAGATTTTTTTCAATTTTAGGTGTAAATTTTCCGACCAAATCAAAGTTCAAATTTTATTCTCGCTTTGTAACGTTTTGCTTTTTTGTTAATAGCAGGTTTTTGAATTTGGTTTAGCAACTTAATGGTTGTCACTTCACCAAAATACCTTACTAATGTTTTTACTAAAAATCTCTCGTTCATAGTATTTGTCTCCTTTTTGTTTATTTGCCCAAAGGGCAGTGCATAAAAAAACCCAGTTAGCTGTTACACTTAACCGGGTTATAACCTTCTTGCTAACACAACATCAGCGAAGCTTGTAATTACACGGTTGTGTAATAAAATATGTTTGTTCTTTTATAAGCTCAATATACCCAACTGGTACATAACGCTTACAACTTTTGGCTGGCTTATCTGCTATGCGTAACCACAACATACAAGTTGCTGAAACCGTTATTATTGAATAATGTTGTACTTGTTTCATATTGTTTTAAATTATTAAAAAATATCGGGTGCTAGTTTTGCTCCCTTTTTAAAATTCTAATTTAATATAGAAATCATGCCAACAAAAAAGCCCCACTTTTTAGTAGGACTTTTGGAATAGTGCGTTTAGAATTATTTATTTCTACCGTTCAATATTACCTACCCAGCAACCCGTAAAATCCATACTAGAATTGTACCAGTTTTGTAGTTTGATATGTACTATTGAGGGTTTCACTTTATTTTTTTTGATATTACCGAATCCTTTTTTATAATTTATTTTTTAGTTCCGGCCGTTCAAGGTTGTAATACTTTAGTGTAAAGGATTATGGTGGAATAAAAATTTATTTATATAATATAAAATTGCCAATAGTTTTCTGTATTAGTGGCTTGTAATAATTTAAAAAGAGCTTATACTTTAACGTTACCTATTACCTGTAATTGTGTTAAATCTGGTGTTGGACTACCGCCTTTCTTTTCTAGTGTTATAGCAAATGCTTGAGCATTTAATACACTTTTTAATTTACAAACGCCATTACAGTCCATACTTAACATACCTGCATCAACTGGCTTTCCATCCACCAAAGCCCACAATTGATATTGTTTATCAGAAGGTGCTTCTGGCAATTTATTAGCCAACAAATAAACATCTTTTGTTTTGTTGTTCCAATAAACAGTTGCAAGATTAGATTCTTTTCCTGCAATACCTTTCATTGAGACTTTGATGACATTTGTATCGCTCAGTAATTGAAGATTTGTAGTTACATCTAAATATTTAACCTGCATATTTTTATTGTCAGCAGTAAGTGTATTTTTATCATTTAGCAGGGCAACTACTTGCTCGTTTGCTTTTGTATATTTAGAATAAAATATAATATTTAATGCTGCACTTGCAACTAATAATATCACAGATGCTGCAGCAAGATATTTTAATGAGTTGATGCGTTTAACATTATCAATTTCTGAAAAAGGTAATCCGTTAATTTTTGCAGGTTCGGTAGTAACAATAGGTTTAGTAAATTCATCTTGCAAAGCAACCATCACCCGCTCTTTTACAGAAGTAGCAGGTGTTATCGCATTGGCAAAGGCAGCAACCTCAAGCATCGCTTCAAAGTCTGTAATAGCCTGTTTTATTTCAGGATATTCCATGCTAAGTTGCTGCACTTCTGCGGCTTCCTGTGCATCGGCTATGCCTAAAACATAGCTTTCAATAGCACCACTTGATATGTAGTTATCAATGTTCACTTTATTGTTTAATTACTGTTCTTAATTGCGTTAATGCTGTTCTTAATCTAGTTTTTATGGTTCCTAATGGAATATTTAACATTTTTGAAATCTCATCTTGTGTAAACCCTTGGAAATAGGCTAACTCAACCAATACTTTATATTCTTCCTTTAACTGATGGACAACTTTACGTAAACCCATTTGATCTGTTTGTATTTGCGTTGTGCCGCCTGCTTCATATACGGCTTCTGTTAGTTCGCGATTTTGTTGACTATTTTGAAAGCCCTTACTTCTAACTGTATCTATCGATGCATTTCTGGCAACATTTAACAATCAAGTAAATAAACGTCCTTTTGATGCATCGTAACTTTCTATTTGACGCCAAATTTTAATATATACTTCCTGCAACACATCATTTGCCAACTCGCTGTCGTTAACTACACCTATTATTACAGATAACAAAGCACCGCTATAATTATCATACAGATAAGTAAATGCAGATTGCTGCCGCTGTTTTAGCAATAGCACTAACTCTGATTCGTTGTATTTTTTTACGACTTCCAAGTAGTTTGTGTAAGTTACAATTTCTGATGGGTTAATAAAAGTACGGGGTTTGATGCGTATTGGTTTTATACTTTTTGAAACATGTTTACCAATCACCAAATGCTTCATAATTTATGCGACTACGTTTTGATACGCTATCGAATCCATCAACGTTTCAAAGTCTGTAATGTTTGCAACAGTAATTTTTACCATCCATCCATCACCATAAGGGTCAGTATTTACAAGTTCAGGCTGCTTAGAAAGCAATGGGTTTATTTCTGAAATGATGCCTGAAAGTGGTAAAAACAAATCGCTTACTGTTTTTACTGCTTCAACTGTACCAAATACTTCTTCTGCTTTTAGTTCTTGACCAACTGTGTTTACATCTATATAAACAATGTCGCCCAGCTCGCCTTGTGCAAAATCTGTAATGCCTACAGTGGCTATATTGCCTTCAAGGCTTACCCATTCATGATCTTTTGTATAACGTAGGTTTGCAGGAAAATTCATACTATATAAATTTAGAATTACAAATATTGAGATAAATTTTCATTACCACAACTTAATTAAGCAATCTCATTGTCATTCGTGCATTAGTTAACGGCCGATCGCCTGATTTTGTTGGAATAGATGCAATTTTATCTATCACATCCAATCCGCTTATCACCTCGCCAAATACGGTATAGCTTTGGTCTAGTTGTGGTGTGCCACCAATACGTTCATACACTTCTTTTTGGGTTGCTGAAAAAACAAATACAGGGTTTGCAACCTTTACTCTACTATTAAAAGTAGTTTGTAGCTGTGTAGAATCGTACTTTTTACCTTGCACAATATAAAACTGGCAAGTGCTACTTGCTTTTGCAGGGTTACCATCTCTTGCTGCAGCCAAAGCCCCTTTTTTATGGTAAACATTTGGCAAAATTTCAGCAGGTATTTTTTCGCCCAATGCAGCACCTCCACCAACCTTTGTTGTATCGGTAGCATATTTACTATTGGGGTCGCCGCCTTGTATCATAAATTCTTTTATCACCCTGTGAAATAAAAGGCTATCATAAAACCCCTGCTTAATTAATTTGATAAAATTATCGCGGTGTAAAGGCGTTTGATTGTATAATTTAGCAGTCATTACTCCATAATTAGTGGTTATTTCTACCAATTGCTCTTTCAGTTGGTTTTGAGCTGGCTTAATAATTACTGTGTTTTTGGCTATGGATTTTTTCTGCACTGCACGTATTGCTTTGCTTTGAGCATTAATACCCAAGCTGGTAAAACATATAATACTAACTAAAAAGTATTTCATAAGCCAATTGATGAGATGCATATAATTTGTATATTTAAAAGCCTATATTTTCAAAATATAACAAAACGTGGTCCTTTAAAATATTTTCTTGCTCAATTAAGCCATATCCTGGCATTTCTTTTAGTTGTTTAAAATGCGGCCAATTATCAGGATCTTTACCTTCTAAAATAAAATAGCCGCTTGATTGTAATAAGGTACACACCGCAACATGCATCAAATCTTGCTTTTGTTCTTTGCTTATTTTCTGCTCCTCAAAACCAGTTTCTTGTAAGCCAATTAAAAATAAAATAGCTTCCATATCGGGCTTTTTACCAAAACGTTCCACCAATTTCGCTTCTAAATTCCACCAACGCTGTTGTAAATCATCATTTGCTAACATCTTACAAATGTAGCAAGCAAAAGTGAATGGTCAAAAGTCAGCAGGTCAATTATAAAAATCCAATTGCGATTACCAACGCTTCAACTTTCGGGCTAACAGACTTTCAATCTTTCAAACTTTTCAATTCAATCATTCAAATCACAATAACCAGTGGTCTATATTTGCAGCAAAATTTATAGTACTATGTTACAAGTAAGTGTGCTGCGCAATGATACTGAATGGGTGAAAGAGCGTTTAGCAGTAAAACATTTCAAGCAGCCAGAACTGGTTGGTGAAATTATCGAACTTGATAATAAAAAAAAACAATTTCAAATACTTTTTGATGATAGAAAATCAAAAATTAATAAGTACTCCCTGACAATAGGTAAAATGATTAAGGAGGGAAAAAGTGAAAATGAAATTTCTACGATAAAATATAATGTTAATTTTTTGAGTAGTGAGTTAGAAGATACAAAAAAAGAACTAATACAAGTAGAAAAGCAATTGCAAGACGCCTTGGTGCAACTACCAAACTTACCTGCGCAAGAAGTACCAATAGGTAAAACACCTGAAGAAAATATAGTTGTACGTGAAGGTGG
Organism: Chitinophagales bacterium; assembly: GCA_038327865.1. Taxonomy (GTDB): domain Bacteria; phylum Bacteroidota; class Bacteroidia; order Chitinophagales; family Chitinophagaceae; genus Parasediminibacterium. The sequence continues at coordinate 81,167 of JBBQLL010000001.1, forward strand.
TAGCAAGCCAACATTGGCATCAGACGCAGTACCACATTGGGAAATTTTAAAGAAGTACAAGCTAGCTGACCTCGAACTAGGTAATAAAATTACTGGTAGTGGTTTTCCTGTATATATGGGTCAAGGTGCCAAGTTGCAACGCAGTTTAATTCAGTATTTTTTAGACTTTAATACTAAGGCTGGCTATACAGAATATTTGCCACCATTTATGGTAAACGAAGCTAGTGCTTACGCTACTGGCCAATTGCCAGATAAAGAAGGCCAGATGTATCATGCCACAGAAGATAATTTGTATTTAATACCAACTGCTGAAGTACCAGTTACTAATATTTACCGAGATACGATTGTAAAAGAAACCGAATTACCAATAAAAATGACCGCCTACAGCCCTTGTTTTAGACGGGAAGCTGGTAGCTATGGTAAGGATGTTCGTGGGTTAAATAGGGTGCATCAATTTGAAAAAGTAGAAATTATCCAAATAGCACATCCAGACAAGAGCTACGAGGTTTTGAAGGAAATGGTTAAGCATGTAGAAAGTTTATTGGTGGCGCTAGAATTGCCATATCGTATTTTACTTTTATGTGGTGGCGATATGGGTTTTGCAAGTGCCATTACTTACGATTTTGAAGTATATAGTGCTGCACAAGATCGCTGGCTAGAAGTTAGTTCTGTAAGTAATTTTGAGAGCTTTCAAAGCAACCGTATGAAATGCCGTTTTAAAGATGACAGTGGCAAAATGCAATTGGTGCATACATTAAATGGTAGTTCATTGGCCTTACCAAGAATTGTGGCTTGTTTATTAGAAAATAATCAAACTGCAGATGGCATCCATTTACCAAAAGTGTTGCATAGTTATTTCGGAAATTCAATAATTAATTAGAAGAAGATAAAATACAGATGGTGTAAATTTGAACGAATTTTTTGGTAAATAATTTATCCGTTTTAGAAGCCGAAATCGGTTTTATCCGTGTTCCAATCAAAAAAGTAAGCAGTGAGAAAATTTAAAAAGCCTGTTATTTTAGAAGATGTGTTGGTAGAAAGTTATGCCGCAGAAGGCAAGAGTTTGGCTCGTGTAGATGGTAAGGTGATATTTATAGAACACACAGTACCTGGCGACATTGTGGATATTCAATTGGGCAAAAACAAAAAAGATTGGGCTGAAGCTTACCCATTACAATTTAAAAAATACTCAGAAAATAGAGTACCCCCTTTTTGTTCTCACTTTGGTGTATGTGGTGGTTGCCAATGGCAAATGCTGCCTTACAACCAACAATTGGTATTTAAGCAACAGCAAGTGGTTGATAATTTAAGTAGAATAGGCAAAGTGGTATTACCAGAAATGTTACCTATTATTGGTGCAGAACAAACCCGCCATTACCGCAATAAATTAGAGTTTACGTTTGCCACAAGGCGGTTTATCCCAAAAGAAGAATTTCAACAATTACGGGCTATTGATGGGGTTGGCGCTGCCATGGAAACAGGTGCTGCTGGCTTTCATGCCAAAGGGCAGTTTGATAAAGTGGTAGAAATTGATATTTGTCATTTACAAGAAGAGCCTACCAACTTAATTCGTAAAGCAATTGTAACTTTTGCAAAAGAAAATAATTATTCGTTTCACGATATAAAGCAGCATGAAGGTTGGTTGCGCAATATGATTATTCGCATTACCACCACAGGAGAAATAATGCTAAATATTGTGTTGGGTTTTGAAGATAAGAAAATGCAAAACCAGTTAAAAGACTATTTGCTTAGTTTATTCCCACAAATCACCACGTTGTTGGTAACTATTAATAGAAAATTTAACGATAGCATTTACGATTTAGAGCCTGAAACATTGTATGGCAAAGGCTTTATCATTGAAAAACTAGAAGATTTTCAATTTAAGATAAGTCCAAAATCATTTTTTCAAACCAATACTAAACAAGCTGAAAAACTATACCAAATAACCAGAGATTTTGCAGAATTAGATGGCACACAAACTTTGTACGATTTGTATTGTGGTACTGGTAGCATTGGTATTTTTTGTAGCCACGATACCAAAAAAATTATTGGTGTTGAATTAATTGAGGATGCCATAAAAGATGCAAACGAAAATGCAGCGTTAAACGGTATTAATCACTCTTTTTTTACAGCTGGCGATGTAATTGATATTTGTAATGATGCTTTTTTTGCAACACATGGCAGACCAGATGTGATAATAACCGATCCACCAAGAGCTGGTATGCACGAAAAATTAGTTAAAAAATTGCTAGATATTGCAGCACCAACCATTGTGTATGTGAGTTGTAATCCTGCAACGCAGGCTAGAGATTTAGCATTGTTAGATGAAAAGTATGTGGTAACAAAAATTCAACCAGTAGATATGTTTCCACACACACACCATATAGAAAATGTGGTGCAATTAAAATTAAAAGCCCAAACACCCACAGCCATTGAAGTGGTGTGAGGATAGGATTAAATAAATTTTAAAAATCTTAAACCCAGATGATGGATTTAATACAAACAAATTTCCCTTTAGGGATTTAGGGTATGCAGTTTAGACCAAACAGATTTGAAGTTTTACCAATAGTTATAAAAAATTTACTCATTATTAATGCGTTAGTTTTTCTAGCACAAACAACCCTTAGTAAACAATTACCAATATCGCTAGAAGACACCTTTGCGCTCCACACTTGGCAAAGTCAATTGTTTCAACCATGGCAATTAATTACGCATATGTTTATGCACGGCGATTTTTGGCATTTGGCTTTTAATATGTTGGCATTGTGGATGTTAGGTTCTACACTTGAAACATTGTGGGGGCCAAAACGCTTTTTAACTTTTTATATTATTTGTGGCTTAGGTGCTGCTTTTTGCCATTTAACAGTTTTGTATATTGAAAGTGCGCATTTGATTAAAATGTTTCAATCGTTACCATATTCAGACCAAGAATATAATAGAGCCGCTGTTAACTCAATTCTTAATCAAGCTACACTGGGTGCTTCTGGTGCTGTTTTTGGTTGTGCAGTCGCATTCGCCTATTTATTCCCAAACACCATATTTTTAATTGGTTTTATTTTCCCTTTGAAAGCAAAATGGGCAATTCCAGGTTATATTTTACTAGAATTAGTAAGTGCTGTTAGAAATTCTGCTGGAGATAATATTGCCCATGTGGCGCACTTAGGTGGCGCATTAGTTGGGTTTCTATTGGTTTATTTTTGGAACAAAAACAATAAAAAAACGTTTTATTAAGTGGGTATAATAGGTAAAGTTTTAACAGATACAACAAATATTGAGTTGTTGAGTAACATTGATTAGCAAATACACCATTTGCTGATGTGTTTAAAATCTGCGATATTTATGTTACAATCATTATAAAATAATTTTCAAAAGTGAACCAATATAAAAAAACAAGAATACCATTACTTGGTCAAGATAGTAATGCGTTAACTTGGTTAATTATTATTAATGCAAGTGTATTTATTCTAATAAACTTTTTAAAAATTGTTTATTACTTGTCAGAAATTCCTGATGAATTTTTTTATCGTCAAATACTTAACTGGTTTACACTACCTGCTTCTTTAGAAAAATTAGCCTTAAGACCTTGGGTTATTTTTACTTATTTTTTTACACATGTTGGTGTTTGGGCATTAATTAGTAGTTTACTATGGCTTTGGAGTTTTGGTTATATTTTACAAGATTTAACAGGTAATCAAAAACTAATTCCGATATACTTGTACGGAGGCGTTGTTGGTGCTGTGTTTTTTTTAGTAACAAATAATATTTTTCCTCTACTTGCAAAAAACATAAACATAACGCCAGATATGATAGGTGCGGGTGCAAGTTTAATGGCTGTTGCTGTTGCTACAACTACACTGGCACCAGATTACCGCATCTTTCCGTTATTAAATGGCGGTATACCACTCTGGGTATTAACCTTAGTTTTTGTAGCTATAGATTATGCAACTATTGCTAGTGCCAATGCAGGTACAGCAGTTGCACATTTGGCTGGTGGTGCAATGGGTTATTTGTTTGTTAAACAACTAGGTAATGGTAAAGATTGGAGTATTTGGATGCATGATTTTTGGAATTGGCTGGATGATTTATTTAACCCTGAAAAAAAACATGTTATTAATAAGGAAAAAGACCGCTTATTTTACAAGAATAATGGCAAACCTTTTATTAAAACTCCCAATCTTACACAACAAAAATTAGATGAAATTTTGGATAAAATAAATCAAGAGGGTTATCATTTATTAACTAACGAAGAAAAAGAGTTTTTAAAGCGTGCCAGTAAAGAGGAATTATAAAAAATGGCAAAAAGCGTACTATCTTTTTTTAAAAACAGCAGTAAAATAATAATTTTAGCAATTGTTATAGCCTATTTATTAGCTAGTTTAACACCTTATATTAACCCCACAAACGTTAAAGTTTATACTTATTTAGCACTGGGTTTTCCATATATATTACTTGCCATGCTTTTTTGTTGTGGGGTAAGTTTTTTTCTTTTTCGCAAATATTGGTGGGTATTTATTTTGCTAATCTTTGTTGGGTATAGAAATATACTTTCAACTACTGGGTTTCATTTTAAAAGCAGTTTTGCTCAATCGAAGCTACCAAAAACGTTTCGTTTACTATCTTGGAACGTCAATGAATTTGCAAATAATCAGGTTATAATAGATACACCTAATAATTTAAGAAGAAAAATATTAGCATTTATTAAAGCATCTAACGCCGATGTGCTTTGCTTTCAAGACTTTAGAGATTATACAGAAGGTGGTGGCTATTATTCTAATGTAAAATATATTGCCGATACCTTACACTATCCCTATCACTATTTTTCTGTAGATATTTTAGATAAAGTAGGTACCACACAAAATAAATATGGCTGTATTATTTTTTCTAAATATCCTATAATTTATACAGGAAGAATACCGAATGATTATAACGATTCTACTGAAAACTTATGTTATACCGACATCCAATTACCTAACAAATCAGTTCGTTTTTACAATACACATTTACGCTCTATGTTACTTACTTTCGACCGTAAACTAGAAAAAAAAGAATACACGTATATACAAGATGATACTGCCATATTACTAAACAAGGGCAAATTAAAATCTATCAATTATTTTGATTCTGTACATATTAAACAAGCAGAAATTGTAAAGCAACAACTAAATAGTTACCCCAAACCATTTATATTTTGTGCTGATTTAAATTCTGTGCCATCCAGTTTCGTTTATCATAAAATTAGTAGTGGCTTACAAGATGCATTTTTACAAAAAGGTTTTGGTTGGGGGTCAACCTATGATGGCTTATCAAATACCCTAAGAATTGATGTTACTTTACTATCGCCAGAATTGAAAGTGGTGCAACATTTTAACCCTAAGTTGCATGCATCAGATCATTATCCTTCAGTAATAGATTTTATGTTGCCAAAATAATTTTTGTTATTTTTAATGTATGGCAATAGGCATTGTACGATCCATTATTAAAACAATTGTAATGGTAGTTACTGTGTTGGTGAGTATAGCGTTTCTTCATACTTGCTTAGTGCCATTTCTTAGTCCTACACAATTTTGGTGGGTAGGTTTTGCGGGTTTGGCAGCCCCATATTTAATTTTATTTTTAAATTTTTGCTTAATATTTTGGCTATTTTCAAAACCAAAATGGGCATTATTGCCGCTAATTGTTTTATGCGTAGGCTATCAACAGATAGCTGTTGTATTTGCTTACAATTTTAAAGAAAATTTTAAACAAGAAAAGAGTGGCAAAACGTTACGTATTATTAATTGGAATGTACAAAGCTTTAATGGACTTACAACTAATAAATCTGTAAAAAAGTTGGTGCCAAAAGATATTATAGAAAGTATAAAAAAATTAGAAGCAGATGTAGTTTGCTTGCAAGAATTTAATAATTCTAATACCGAAGCTGGCAATAATATCGGTCTTTTTAAAACATTATATCCTTATTACTATTTTTCGAAAGATTATAAAAGAGGTATAAAAAGTTATTTTTCTGGATGCATCATATTTTCTAAGTTTCCTATTGTAGATACGGGTAAAATAGACTTTCCAAAAGCTGAAAGTTTAATTTTTACCGATATTTTAAAAGGAAAAGATACCATTAGAATTTACACAACCCATTTGCAATCTTTTAAGTTTAAAAAAAATGATTATGATAATATTGATAAAATAAAAGAGCAAGAAGAAGATGCTTTAAATGCTTCTAAAAATGTGTTTAATAAAATGAAACCTGCTTTTAAAAGACGAGGTGTACAAGCAGATATTGTGCAAGCATCAACCAACCTCAGCCCTTACCCAACTGTAGTTTGTGGCGACTTTAATGATGTGCCAAATAGTTACACATACTTTACAATTAGAGGTAAAAAACAAGATGCATTTTTAAAAAAGGGGTTTGGTATTGGCAGAAGTTTTATATCAATTGCACCAACACTTCGTATAGATTATATTTTGCCTGATAATAACTTCGAGATTGAACAGTTTGATATGGTTGATGAAGGTTTAAGCGACCATATAATGCTAGTTACAGATATCATTTTAAAAGCAAAACTGCAAAAAAAATTAGCCAACTACTTATATTCGCACTACAATGCTATTTATGTACTTCATTTACTGTTGCTGTTGTTAATACAGCCAAACGCTATTTTTGTAGCGCTCCTAACTAATTGCGTTTTATTTTTAAATCATCTTACAAATTATTAATAGACCAACATGTCTTTAAAAGTATATAACTCATTATCTCGTAAAAAGGAAGTTTTTAAAAGTATCACAGAGGGGCATGTGGGTATGTATGTTTGTGGTCCTACTGTAAGTGGCGAAAGTCATTTGGGCCATGCAAGGCCTTACGTTACATTTGATTTTGTGTACCGGTATTTGTTGCATTTAGGCTATAAAGTACGCTATGTTAGAAATATTACAGATGCTGGTCATTTTGAAGAGGAAGGTAAAGAAGCAGAAGATAAAATAAGTAAAAAAGCATTGTTAGAAAGGTTGGAACCTATGGAATTGGTACAGAAATACACTAACTTATTTCATTGGGCAATGACTGAGTTTAACACAATATCACCTAGTATAGAACCAACAGCAACAGGTCATATTGTTGAGCAAATTGTAATGATTGAAAAAATTATTAAAGACGGCTATGCCTATGTAGCAAACGGTTCTGTGTATTTTGATGTTGAGAAATATAATACAGTTTTTTCTAAATTGGGGATGCCTTATGGTATGTTAAGTGGTCGAAAATTAGAAGATCAATTAGATACTACGAGAGAGCTAGATAATCAAGACGAAAAACGCACTAAAGCAGATTTTGCTTTGTGGAAAAATGCCCCGCCAGAACACATTATGCGTTGGCCAAGCCCTTGGGGCGATGGTTTCCCTGGTTGGCATATTGAGTGCAGTGCTATGAGCAATAAATATTTAGGTGCTGAGTTTGATATACATGGTGGCGGTATGGATTTACAGTTTCCGCATCACGAATGTGAGATAGCCCAAAGTGCCGTTGTGAACCATAAAATAATGGCTAAATATTGGATTCATAATAACATGATTACGATCAATGGCAGAAAGATGGGTAAGAGTTATAATAATGTGATTAAATTGAGTGAAATGTTCTCTGGCAATCATCCATTGCTAGATCAAGCTTATCATCCAATGACCATTCGTTTTTTCATTTTACAAAGCCATTATAGAAGCACATTAGATTTTGGCAATGACGCATTAAAGGCATCTGAAAAAGCATTTAAAAGGTTGTGGGAAGCGTATGAAAATTTAAACAAGTTGGCGGTTGGCAGTTGGCAGTTGACAGACCCAGAACTTGACGAGAAAGTAAACAAACTAATTACCGAATTTGACGAGTTTATGGATGATGATTTTAACACAGCAAAAGTGTTGGCAAATATGTTTGAACTAGTGCCTATTATTAATGGTATAAAAGATAAGCATATTGCAATAGAAGCGTTGCAACCAAGTACCATCAAACTATTTCAACAACAAATGAAAGCCTTTATTGAAGAGGTTTTTGGCCTAAAGCACGATGAAGTTAGTGGCGAAAAATTGAAAGGAATAATGGATTTATTAATTGGCTTGCGTAAAGAGGCTAAAACTAAAAAAGACTTTGTAACCAGCGATAAAATACGCAACGAATTAGCAGTTTTAGGCGTGCATGTAAAAGATGAAAAAGAAGGCGAAATGAGCTACATCATTGATTAGTTAATCAACAACTAGCTTGCCATGTTTTTCAAGGTTAAATTGATGTTTCCATCTACGATGGGTCCATAAATAATTTGCGGGTTCTTTCTTAATAGAATCCTCTATTTTTTTGATTAAAATTTTGGTTATTTCACCATCTTTATAGTCGTTAGGCGTGGTTGTTATTAACTCAAAATTGCCTTTATAAAAGCCTCTTTTTACTTTGTAAAATTCGGTATAAACAATGGGCAGATTGTTCATTTTTGCACCCCGTTCGGGGCCCTTAACCAATGGTACTTTTTTACCGAAGAAGTCTATCCAGTAAGCTTTTGATGTATTGGCAGCATTTTGATCGGCTACTAAAATTAACGCATAATTACTTTTAGATAAGGGCTGAAAATCTTTTGCAAAATTGGTTGATGAAACAAGCTTTGTTCCAAATCGAGATCTGATATGATACATTAATCTATCAAATACTTTATTAGACACTGGTTTGTAAGCCACCACAAAAGGAAATTTACTAATTAAGCCAACTGCCAAATTTGCAAATTCCCAGTTAAAATAATGACCAGTAATTAAATGTACTCGTTGGTGTTTTTCAACCAATTCGTTTACCACTTCAATGTTAATCACAAAACGTTTTTTCATCTCGTTTTCGGAGATTGAAACAAGTTTTATCAGTTCAATAAAATTATCTGTAAACCCTTTGTAAAAGTTCTTGGCAATACGTGTTCTCTCAGCTTCTGTTTTTTCGGGAAATGCAATTAGCAAGTTGTCGAACACAATTTTTCTGCGATATCTAATCACATAATAAAGTAGAAAATAACAACCATCACTGATTACATAAATCACAAACCAAGGCAGTAATGACAATAAGTAAAATATAGTATAAACGAGGTAATACATATCTGTTGAAGGTTGTTAGTTGTTAGTTGTTAGTGCAGCCTGATTATACCATCAAACAACCAACATCTACCATTTTTTAAAGTATAATATTCTGCAATAATGCGCTTTTTTCTAAATGATCGGTATTGTAATGGAGGCCTCGGCTTTCCTTTCTAAACTCTGCACCTTTTACAATTAAATAGCCAACAGTAATTAGGTTTCTCAGTTCACATAATTGTGGTGATACTTTAGTGTTGCGGTACAAATCGTCGGCTTCTTCGTATAATAAATCCAAGCGTTTCATAGCACGTTTTAAACGTATGTCTGTACGAACAATGCCAACATAATCGCTCATGATTTGCTCAAGTTCTTTCCGGCTTTGGGTAATTAAAATCATTTCTTTTGGCTCGCTAGTACCTTTAATTTTCCAGTCGGGTATTTCTGTTTGAAATTGAATATCATTTACCCTGTTTATGCTATCTAAAAAGCACCGATGACCAAATACCATTGCCTCAAGCAGACTATTGCTAGCCAAGCGATTAGCTCCATGTAAACCAGTACTAGCACACTCACCACAAGCATATAAATTTTGAATAGATGTTCTACCGAATTCGTCGGTTTTTATACCGCCGCAACTGTAATGTGCCGCTGGTGCAACAGGTATCATATCCTTTGTAACATCAATACCAATATTTAAACATTTTTCGTAAATATTTGGAAAATGATTTAGGAACTTTTCCATATCCATGTGTCTACAATCTAAGTATACGTTTTCTGTGCCATTTTTCTTCATTTCATTGTCAATGGCACGTGCAACAATATCTCTTGGAGCTAAATCTTTGCGAGGGTCGTAATGCTCCATAAAGGCATCGCCTTGCTTGTTTCTAAGTATGCCTCCATCACCACGAACGGCTTCAGTAATCAAAAAAGAAGGACTTTCACCTGGTTGGTATAAAGCAGTTGGATGGAACTGTATAAACTCCATATTTTCTATGCGACCTTTTGCCCTGTAAACCATTGCTACACCATCGCCTGTGGCAATTTGTGGATTAGTAGTTGTTCGATAAACTTGCCCATTGCCACCCGTTGCCAACAAGGTAATTTTAGATAAAATGGTATCAATTTTATTGGTCTGTAAATTGAGAACATACACACCATAACAGGTAATATCTGTGGTAGATTTTGTAACCAAATAACCAAGATGGTGTTGAGTAATAATATCTACGACAAAACAATGGTTTAATAGTTGAATATTTATTGTTGCTTGCACTTCATGCAATAAGGCTCGTTCCATTTCTTTACCGGTCACATCTTTATGGTGTAGGATGCGGTTTTCACTGTGGCCGCCTTCTTTACCAAGCGAATAATCACCATTGTCATCCTTATCAAATCTGGCGCCGTATTCAATAATTTCTTTAATGCGCTCAGGCCCTTCTTTTACAACGATTTCTACTATTTTTTCGTTGCACAAACCGTCTCCGGCAATTAAAGTGTCTTCTATATGTTTGTTGTAGCTGTCTTTTTCTTCGTCCCAAACACCAGCAATACCCCCTTGTGCATATTTAGTATTGGTTTCATCTGCTTGTGTTTTTGTTATAACTACTATGTTTTTATCAGGATGAGATTTAGCTGTTTTTAGTGCATAGGTGAGGCCTGCAATACCACTACCTATAATTAAAAAATCTGTTTGCATATAAAAATTTGTTGCAAAGAAACGCAAAGAAAGTTCTACTTAAAAGAACAATGGATACAAACTACACAACAAATTCGTTGCAATATTTGGCTGTTGTTGCCTTATTGTCTTTTTTGTGTAATTTATCTACGCTTAGTTAAAGGTCCAATAAATCGGTAAAGCGTTGCAGTGAGTGACACAACGAAGTTTAATTGAAAGACAAAAGATGGCTAATAAAAAAAGTAAATGGCTGAATAATTTTAAAAAAGTGGTGACTTTTGTGGTTAATTTTTAAAAAAATATTAGAAGATTTTTTTAAAAGCAGCATTTGGTTTATAAAAATGTCTAAATTACGGGTGTAAATGAATACCCCACAATGACGGAACAAAATCTAATACAAGGTTGTTTGCAAAGTGATGTACTAGCACAAAGAGAATTGTATAACCATTACAGTCCTAAAATGCTAAGTGTTTGTTATCGGTTTGCACAGCATAGAGAAGATGCTGAAGATATGCTGCAAGAAGCTTTTATAAAAATTTTTACACAAATGCACACTTTTCAAAACAAAGGTGCATTTGAAGGATGGATTAGAAGAATTGTAGTACACACTTGCATTAATTTTTTAAAGAAATACAAGAAGTTTAATGAACATACGGATATAGATTATGCCAATACATTGTTTGTAAAAGAGGAAACAATACCTTCTATAATGCAGGCTAAACAAGTGGTTGAATGTATAAGATTGCTACCCATGGGTTACAGGACAGTTTTAAACTTGTATGCTATTGAGGGCTTTAGCCACAAAGAAGTTGGCGAAATGCTTGAAATAGGTGAAAGCACAAGTAGAAGCCAGTACACTAGGGCAAAAGCTATGTTAGAAAACATTTTGGTGACTAAAAGAATTATTGATAATCCTAAGCCAGAATTTAACTGGATGGCAACTATCAGAAATAAATGATGCAAGTAAGGGTATATGAATAGCCAAAACCATAAGGATGCTTTAGAACAGTTTTTAACTGATGAAACAAACAAACATGAAATGTTTGCATCGGATGCTGTTTGGGCAAAAATTAACAATCAGGTTCAAAAACAAAAATCTTGGCCTGCATTAACTGTTATTGCCTTTTTGGTAGTAGTTGGTTTAAGCCTTGCAACTGCATTAAACTATCCCCCAGACAATTTTTTAGCAAAGGTTAAATACAACGATAGCGTACAAATACAACGTCAAAAACAACAAGCTGCCATTATTGCTGCAACACCTTTAGATGATAATTTTGAAGCTCGCATATCTCCACAAAAAATAACAGAAAAAACCTTTACCAAAATAGCAAATAAAAAAAGTGCTGCCATTACTGACTCTATACCATTATTGGTACAAATAATTGTAGAAAATACCAAGAAAGAAGCAGATATAACTATTGATAAAAAAGTTACTACACAAGAAACTATAAAATCAATTTTACCTAAGACAGAGTTACCAATACTTACAAATAATCAATTGCCAGTTGTAGATGCAAAAATAAGTAGTGAATTAGTAACCATTGCTACTAATAATGTATTAGAACCCATAACCAAAGTTGAAAAGAAAGAGAATATTGCAACAGATAATATTTATAAAGATTTTTATGCAGCACTTTTAGCTAAAAAACAGGCTCCAAAAAATAACAAATGGACGTACGATATTTATGTAACACCTTCTAAAAGCTTTAGAAAATTGGAAGATGATAAAGAGCGTGACCAATATACTAACTCATCGTTGGCATCAAATACCAATACTACAAATTCTACTTTAAACAATACAGTAAAACACAAGCCAGCTTTGGGGTTAGAATTAGGGTTTAATATTGGCTATAATCTTACAAATCGTTTAAAATTTAAAGCAGGTGCACAATTTAATATTAGGCAATACTATATTGATGCTTTTCAAATATTTGGTGTTGCAACAATTGCTATTGTTCAAAATAATCGTTTAGACTCGTTAAATATTTATACACGTTTTGGTAGTGCTGGTAGTAGTTATGCTGCAACTATATTAGACAATAGGTTGTATCAATTATCTATTCCTTTAGGGTTACAATGGGATGCCATTCAAGGAAAAAAATTAGGCATTAGTGTTGGTGCTTCTATACAACCAACGTTTACACTTAACAAAAATGTATATTTAATTTCTACAGATTATAAATATTACGCCAATGGCGAGTCTTTCTTTAGAAAATGGAATTTTAATACCGCACTCGATTTAAACTTCAGTTATAAGCTAAAAAATGCTAAAATTTATTTAGGGCCACAAGTTCGTTACCAGCATTTACCTACTTATAACGATGCTTATCCTATTAAGGAATACCGATTAGATTATGGAGTTAAGGTTGGTATTATCAAAGCATTTTAATCTTAACTTTTTATTGTGCCTGATTGAATAATTTCGCAACATGAAATTGTCAAGTTTTTTATTGCCGTTTATTTGTTTTTTTATAATATCTAGTTGTAAAGATTCCCCAAAAAAGAGTATAGCTACTACATATAATGATACCATTCATTTTTTTAGCATTAAAGACTTTTTTTTAAGTGAAATAAAAGATGTAGAAGCTACCCCTTATTTTATGTATCAAATACACACTAAAGCCAATGGTAGTAAAGATTCTACACGTTTTAAAAAAGAAGCTTTTGCTAGTTTTGCCCAACAATTTATAGCTTGTGATATTAATAGTTCATCAACTAAAAATCAATACATAGAATCCGCTTTTAAAGATAACTCTACCAACAGTATTACACTAAATTATAGTACCTTAAACAACGCACTACCGGTACAGAATATTGATGTGCTGCTAAATGAAGAAACAAATAAAGTTATCCGCATTTTCATCCGTCAATCAGTAACAAACACAGACTCTACTACTACTATTTTATACAGTTGGAAAGCAAATAAAAGTTGCATGGTTACAAAATCTATCGTTAAAAATGATGGTACAAAATATACGGAACACCAGTTTGTAAATTGGAACGATAAATAAGAATGACGCAGCAAGAATTTCAAAATATTTCACATACAATTCCCTTACAACCGGGTATTTATAAATATTATGACACTAGTAACGAATTGTTGTACGTGGGTAAAGCCAAAAGCCTTCGTAAACGGGTAAGCTCGTATTTTTCTAAAACTTTTACCAGTTATAAAACACACGAACTTGTTCAACGCATTCATCATATAGAGTTTACCATTGTAGATAGTGAACAAGACGCTTTTTTGCTAGAAAACTCACTTATTAAGCAGTTTCAACCACGTTTCAATATCAATTTAAAAGACGATAAAACATATCCTTTTATCGTTATAAAAAAAGAACCTTACCCACGTATATTTTTAACCCGCCGAAAGTGGAATGATGGCTCAGAATATCTTGGCCCATTTACATCATCGGGTAAAGTGCGAGAACTAATTAGTTTTATAAAACAGTATATTCCTTTACGTACTTGCAAGTTAAATTTAACCGAGGCTAATATTAGTAAAGGCAAGTTTAAAGTGTGCTTAGAGTATCATTTAGGTAATTGCAAAGGCCCATGCGAAGGCTTACAAAGTTTACAAGACTATAACGATAGTATACAACAAATGCGAGATTTGCTAAAGGGCAACCTTGGCTCGGTTATTAATAAATATAAAGTCCAAATGGCTGATTTTGCTACCAATATGCAGTTTGAAAAAGCCGAGATGATGCGTAAAAAGTTAGAACATTTGGAAAGCTATCAGGCTAAAAGCATTATCGTTAGTAGGCATCTTACCAACTTGGATGTTTATGGTATTTTAAAGGATGAACAAACAGCTTATGTAAATTACTTAATGGTGCAGGGTGGTACAATTATACAAACACATACAGTACAACTAGAAGCTAAATTGGATGAAACTGAAGCAGAAGTTTTGAGCTTTGCAATTGCCAATTTGCGAGAAACATTTAATAGTTTAAGCACTGAAATTATTGTGCCGTTTGCGGTAGACGTATTTGACCCCAATATTACTGTTACAATACCCAAAGCTGGTGATAAAAAGAAACTTCTTGACTTATCGCTAAAGAACGTTAATTATTTTAAGGAAGAAATACGTAAGAAAAAAATATTGCATCTAGAAGGCAAAAGTGACTGGGAAAAGAAAAACGTTTTATACGAGTTGCAGGAGTATTTGCAACTACCTGAAGCACCTGTACATATTGAGTGTTTTGATAATTCTAACTTTCAAGGTGCCTACCCAGTTAGTGCCATGGTTTGCTTTAGAGATGGCATTGCTAGCAACAAAGATTATAGGCATTACAACGTAAAAACAGTACAAGGCATTAATGATTTTGCAACTATGAAAGAAGTAGTTTATAGGCGGTACAAGCGCTTAACAATGGAGGAGCAATCGCTGCCACAATTGGTAATTATAGATGGAGGTAAAGGGCAACTAAGTAGTGCCATGGAAGCGATAAAAGAATTAAATTTAGTAGGTGAAATGACGGTGGTTGGCCTTGCCAAAAATGAGGAGGAAATTTTTTTTTCGGGCGATAGCGAAGCAAAAAAATTACCGTGGGATAGTGATAGCCTAAAATTGATACGACGTATACGAGACGAAGTCCATCGCTTTGGTATTACCTTTCACCGCAACCAACGTAGTAAAGGCACTTTTAAGAATGAGTTAGAAACGATAAAAGGTATTGGCAAGCAAACTGCTACAGATTTATTAAAGGCCTTTAAATCGGTTAAAAACATCCAATTAAAAACAGAGAAAGAGTTAGTAGACGTTATAGGATTATCTAAAGCTAAATTAGTTGTTGCACATTTTAGTATAACCACAATCGAAAAATCGGAAGGATAAGTGGAAATCGTAAGTTGGATATGTCATTTCATATATATTCCTAAGAAGCAACAACCGATTAACGACTTACGGTACACGATTAACAAAAAAAAGTTATGGATTATATAAATATAGGCAAAATCGTTGCCACATTTGGTATTAAAGGCGAATTAATTTTAAAACATGCATTGGCTAAAAAATTGGTTCTAAAAAATGTAGAAGTCGTATTTATTGAAGAAATAAAAGGCAGCTATTTACCCTACTTTCTACTAGCATCAAAAGCCAAAACACAAGAAGAAACTTATATAGAAGTCGAGGGAATTTTAACCAAAGAACAAGCCCAAAAACTGGTTCAAAAACAAGTATGGTTACTAGATGCAGACTTTAGACGATTGGCTGGCAATATAAGTCCCATATCATTATTAGGATTTAAATTATTTGACAATGGGGAAGCGATAGGAACAATTGAGGAAGTAATTGAACAACCGCACCAAGTATTATTAAAAACAACGTATAAAGGCAACGAGGCTTTAATTCCATTGCACGCAGAAACAATTGATAGAATTGATAGAAAACAACAAGCAGTCTATCTCTTTTTACCTGATGGCTTACTAGAAATTTATGGATAAAAAATTAAAATGCCCGTGACAAAAAGCTACGGACATTTTATCAGCAAATTAATTGTTACTTAATGTGCCATTTGGTAAGTGTCTCTTTTTATTTTAATCAAATCGTGCGATTCTTTTAACTCCATTTGTTGCTTTAAAATTAATTCTTGTAGAAATGCAGGTATACCTTTTATATCTAAAGCTTCATGATAGGCTTTTTGTGCAGCATCTTCCCCATATTCGCATTGCTCTAATGATGAGGTTGCATCATCTGATGAAAAAGCCGCTTTAATATCCATCCAAACCCGATAGACTTTACCAGAATTTGTGGTGCCGTCAGTAACTGGTTCGCCACCTAAAACAGATATTTCTTCAGTTAAAGCAGCCTTATAATGGCGACTTTGCATAGCCATTTTCTCAAACAAATCGTCTAGCGTTTGGTCCTTACCTCTCACTTCCCCAATAGCTTTTGCATAGCCATCAACTCGATCGTTATTAATTAAAATAAGATCATTTAATACTTCAATTACGTTTTCGTTGTTCATAATAAATGCTTTTTTGTGATTAATTTTTATTAAACTAAATAAAAAACCATACCACTACACTTACTTTATTACAAATAACTTGGCAGCCATTTTTGCATCATGTTTATAGATATCATCCCTAAAATTTAACAAGCCATCTTCACCAACCCATGCGGTAAAATACTTAATGGTTACAGGTACTGAAGGTTTTATGTTAAGCCACTTTTCTTTTGGTTGTACCATTAATGTTTTAATAGAATCTTCCGTGTAAGCAGTATCTCTACGCAATAAAAATTGTGCTAATTTAATTGGTTCACCAAGCCGGATACAGCCATGGCTGAATGAGCGTTTTGATGATGCAAAAGCTTCTCTGAAAGGAGTATCATGTAAATAAATATTATAACTATTAGGAAATAAAAATTTAACGCCACCCAAAGAATTTGATGGTCCTGGTTTTTGCCGCACAATAGGTATTTTACCTTTGTAGCCTGTAATTTCCATATTATTTTTTACAAGATAATTAGGATCTTTTGCCATGGCTGGTACCACTTCGTTTTTGGTAATGGCTTCTGTAACGTTCCAATAAGGACTAAAAACAATATATCGTAAATTTTCATTAAAAATAACGGTACTGTTTGCTGCCGTACCAACTACAACATCCATACTAAAACTGTATTTACCTGCATCATATACATGCAGTTTATACTCAGGAATATTTACCACTAAATAATCTATTGTACTTGTATCTGGCAGCATCCATCTAGCACGCTCCATATTTACAATAAGTTTTCTAATAAGGCTATCAATAGGCTTATTTAACTCTTTAAAAGTTGCAGAACCAATAAGGCCACTATTGTTTAAGCCGTGCCTTTTTTGAAACTGCTTTACAGCAGTCAATAAAATAGTATCAAATAGTTGTAAGGTATCTGTAGCTACCAAATCGCCAAAGGCAAATAAGCGGTTTTTTATAAGGGGAATCAATCTGCTAGAATCCCCTTTTTTTAAAGATTTGCCTGCGGCAATAGAATCCCAATTACTGGTACTTTTTAGGGCATAATATTGTAATAAATATTTTTCTAGTTGGCGGTATTGCGAGTTAAGGGGTTCATAATCATCTAAAATTTTACCTTTTGCCTTTACCATAGAATCTAAAGCTGCGCTTATATCTATTTTTTTTCGTGGAATAAACCAGCCCAACTCTTTAGCGTTAATATCGCTACCCTGATACACTTTAGAGGTGTACTTAAAAAACTGCCCAGTTAATAATATTTCTGTTTTAAACACCAGGCTATCCTTATTTGTAGGTAGGTAATGTGGTCTATTATTTAATTGATTATATAAAACTTGTAAGGTTGAATTGTAAATAGCACTATCATGTATTTGAGTGATATAGTTATTTTGCAGATTGTAAAAATTTTGAGCTTGCTCAACTATACCAGTAGTATCAAACCATGCAAACTCATAATTACGATGCTTGTAAAAGTCGAAATAAGCTTGTCGAAATTTTTGTAAGGAACTGTCTTTTGCAATAAAATTATCTAACTGCAAACTATCAAAAAATAGGGAGTTAAAAGATGTTTGTTGGGTAATAGTTGCGTCTACAACAACCGTTTTTTTTTGTTTGTTGTTACAAGCTACAACTATAAAACAAAGCGTCGCTATAACTGATATTGTTTTCTTCATACAAAAGATATTGCAATATTGAAGTTAGGTATTTACTAATAATGCCGCAGCAACAACACCTGCAGTTTCGGTTCTCAACCTAGTATTACCCAAACTAATAGGCAGGTAGGATTTTTGAAGTGCTGCATCAATTTCTAAGGTGGTAAAATCGCCTTCGGGTCCAATTAATATTTGAACAGATTGCAATGCACCCAAATTGCCAATTGTTTGCTTATCGCCTACTTCACAATGGGCAATTAATTTTTGTTTTTGTATAGATGATTGTAGCACCGTCTGTATATTGGTAGGTTGGTGTAATATGGGTAACCAAACTTGTTGACTTTGCAGCATAGCAGCTATTACAATACTCTGCATTCTATCAAACCTAAAATGTTGCCGTTCTGTTCTGCTACATAAAAGCGGTATAATTTCTGATACACCCAATTCGGTTGCTTTTTCTAAAAACCACTCGAACCTTGTGGCATTTTTTAAAAGCGATATACCAATGGTTATTTGTTTTGTTGGTGGCAATTGAAAACTCGTTTCTTCAATGGTTACTTCGCAGTATCGCTTATCGCTTTTACTAATGGCAGCTAGGTAGGCGTTGCCTTTGCCATCTGTTAATTGTAGGCGTTCACCCAATGTCATGCGTAACACCTGTATGCAATGTTTACTGGTGTCTTCGTTTAATAAAATAGACGATGCAGCTATAATTTGTGGTTGATAAAAAAAAGGTAATGCCATTTTAAAAATTTCTGAAGTAAGATTTCGATGCTTTTAATTCTGAAATCTAGCGATGTAACAATCAGAGTTTGTAAAGTATTTTAATCGTGTATAACCATTAAGGGCACATGACTATGAAATGCTAAAATTTTAGTATGGCTTTTTGTAAATAAGCTATCAAACCAACCATGCTTTTTAGGAATGGTAACAATTAGGTCTACATTTTTAGAATCAACAAAATCGTTTATCCCATCAATAAAAGACGCATTATTTACAAAAAAGTATTCAGGGTTGTACCCTTGTAATAACCCACTTAAAACCGCCATTTCATCATCTTTATCATCTTCATCTTCACCATCGTTTACGTGCAAGACAAACAATTTTGCTTTAACAATATCTAGCAAAGCCTTAATGGGTTGTATAGGTGTGGTTACAGCTACTTTTTTTAAATCTACCGCTAAGGTAATTTCTTCAATTTGCTTAAACACTGCATTTGGCGGTACAATAATCATGGGTACGGTTACCTCTTTTGCCACATCAACCGCATTACTGCCAATCAAATTTTCTTCAAGGGCATTACCACCTGTAACACCCATTATTAGTAAGTCTACGTGGCTTGTTGTTACTGCTTCAGTAATACCAATAACAAGTGTATTAAAGTCGCTTAAGGTTTCTAATACCACTTGGTTATTACACAAAGGTTCTAAGTTTTTTACAAAAGCAGCAAGCCCATTATTACTAATATTTTTATAGGCTTCAATATCAATTGGCATTGCAGAAGGAAATGTTGGATCAATGGCTAAAGCAGGCATAACAACCTCATAAGCATTGTATATAATAATTTTAGAAGCGCCAATTTGTTTGGCTAATGCAATGGCATATTTTGCTACGTTTTTTGAGGATTCAGAAAAATCTGTAGGTACAAGTATTGTTTGCATAATAATAGAATTTATGTGTTAAAAGTAGCACAGTTTTATTAAGTAAATGGTTAATTAACGGATGGCGTTATTGCCTATGGCACTATGTTAATCATTCTATTTTTTACAAAGATGATTTTCTTAGGTGCTTTACCTTCAAGCCATTTTTGTACCGTTTCATTTGCTAATACAATTTGTTCTACAGCAGCCTGTTCTGCATCTAAAGAGATGGTAATATTGGCACGTACTTTACCGTTAATACTTATTGGATATTCTTTGCTGCTTTCTGTTACATATTTAGCTTCGAACTTTGGAAATGTTGCATCAATAACCAACCCTATATTGCCCAAAGCTGCCCACAATTCTTCTGAAATATGCGGTGCATAAGGCGTTAGCAGAATTAGCACTTGCTCTAAAATTTCTTTTTTGTTGCACTTACTATCTGCCAAATCATTTACACAAACCATAAAGGCAGATACGGCAGTATTAAAACTAAAACGCTCAGTATCTTCTTCTATTTTTTTAATGGTACGGTGTAGAATTTTCAACTCGTCTTGTGTGGCTTTTCCATCGTTCCAAACCTTGCCTTTTACATCATCGTAAAACAAACGCCATAGTTTTTTTAGGAAGCGATGAACCCCTTCAATACCTTTTGTATCCCATGGTTTACTTTGGTCAACCGGGCCTAAAAACATCTCGTACATTCTAAAAGTATCGGCACCATATTTTTCAATAATATCATTTGGATTAACGACATTCAATTTAGATTTAGACATCTTTTCTATTTCTCTAGAACATATAAAGTTTCCAGATTGAGATAAAAAGTCGGAGTTTATAAACTGTCTAATTTCAAGTTTTAATCTTTCGTAATCTAGCTCGTTTTTTGAATTCACATATTCAATAGGAACTCTAATTTTATAATTAACAAATGTCATTGGAAAAGGACTCATTTCAATTTTTCCGACTAGATTACTAAGTTTTATATCAGCATCAAGACCTTCAAGCAAATATGAAAGAATCTTACCTCTAGTTTCCATATGTGCTGCTTCGACTTCATTGTCAATCTTATAATATGCAGTTTTTAAAAATTCTACTAAATCTGATGAAATGTATTTACCTCTTATGATAGTATACTTGTCTTTTATTTCTAGATAATTTTTCTCATCTTCTTCTGTAAATTCTACCTTTAAATTCTTTGCAAAAGTTACACCTATCAAATTGGCAAACGCACTTTCACCCGTAATCATCCCTTGATTCAATAACTTCTTAAATGGTTCATCAAAACCTATGAAACCTAAGTCGTACATGGCTTTCGTCCACATGCGGCTATACAATAAATGCCCTACCGCATGTTCTGTACCACCAATGTATAAGTCAACTTGGTTCCAATAATCTGTGGCTTGTCTGCTAGCAAAAGCATCTGTATTATGAGGATCCATATAACGCAAAAAATACCAAGAAGAACCTGCATAACCGGGCATCGTATTCGTCTCTAATTCTTTAGCTACCCATTCTGGTATATTGGCCAACGGCCCTTCGCCTTCTGGCCCTGGGCTATAAGATTCTACTTTTGGTAACGTTAATGGTAATTCAGTTTCACCTAAAGGAAAAGCCACACCATCTTGCCAAGTAATAGGAAAAGGTTCGCCCCAATAACGCTGGCGACTAAAAGCTGCATCACGCATTCTAAAATTAGTTTTGCGTGTACCAATACCCATCTCTTCAAGCTTGTTTACCACCACTTTAATCGCATCACGCAGTACCATACCATTTAAAAAATCGCTATTGGTTAAAATAGCATCTTTGGTAGCATTGGGTTCTGTACCATTAAACGCATCGCCTAAAATATTAGTAATAGGAATACCAAAATGATTGGCAAATTTAAAGTCACGTTCATCACCACAGGGCACGGCCATAATAGCTCCAGTTCCATAACCAGCTAGCACATATTCACTTATCCAAATAGGAATTTCACGGCCATCAAAAGGATTTACGGCATACGCACCTGTAAAAACCCCGCTTATCTTTTTTTCCGCTTGACGCTCACGGTCGCTGCGACTTTTTACATAAATTAAATACTCTTCAACAGCTTGTTTTTGTTCAGTACTTACCACTTCATGTATCCAATCTAGTTCTGGCGCAATTACCATAAAATCAACACCAAAAATAGTATCTGGTCTTGTGGTATAAACGGTCATTCGAAATTTAGAGTTTGAAATTTCAAATTGAATTTCCGCCCCAATGCTTTTACCAATCCAGTTGGTTTGCATTTCCTTCATCGCGTCGCTAAAATCTACTGTTTGTAGACCTTCTAGCAATCGGTCAGCATATTCTGTAATGCGTAAATACCATTGGCGTAGTTTCTTTTTTACTACAGGGTGACCACCACGTTCACTCACCCCATTTACCACTTCATCATTGGCCAAAACGGTACCTAACGCTTCGCACCAATTTACTTCACCAATGCCACAATAAGCTAGGCGAAAGTTCATTAATATAGTTTGTTGTTCCTTTTCAGAAAAGGCTATCCATTGTTGTGCGGTAAAAATGTTGATAGTTGTAGAACCTTCTGTTTCAAATATTTTTACAAGCGTAGCAATTGGTTCAGCTTTTTTGGCAGAACGATTGAACCAACTATTAAATAATTGTAGAAAAATCCACTGCGTCCATTTGTAATATTCAGGTTTTGAGGTATTTACTTCTCTATCCCAATCGTAGCTAAAGCCAATTTTATCTAGCTGTGCACGAAAGTTATTGATATTATTTTCTGTAGAAATTTCTGGATGAATACCATGTTCAATTGCATATTGTTCGGCTGGCAAACCAAACGCATCGTAACCCATAGGATGCAGCACGTTAAAGCCTTTTAAGCGTTTGTAACGGCTATAAATATCACTAGAAATATAACCTAATGGATGCCCCACATGCAAGCCTGCACCACTTGGGTAAGGAAACATATCTAACACATAACACTTTGGCTTTTCGCTAATGTTACTCACTTTATAAGCCTTTATTTCAGCCCAATGGTCTTGCCATTTTTTCTCTATTTCTCTAAATTTATAGTCCATATAACCTAACCCAGAAGGATATTTTAAATGTTATTTATTTGTAAATATTCCGCAAAGAAAAGCATGTGTAGCAAAGAAACGAGATTATAGAAACTTTACTTTGCTACCGATCATTAACATATAATAAAATTATTAATTTTAAGTAAAAAATTATTTAAATTATATGAAATTGTATTAAAAAAACGTATGAAATTGATGCTTGTAGAATTACAGTAAATTATCAAAAGGTTTATGCGGCAACTATCGCAGTATTTTCATTTTTACCATTTCAATTCTGGTATCGCTCACGTTTAAAATCTCAAATTGATAATCGTTAATAATGGTGCTGTCTTTAAGTTTTGGAATGGTTTCAATATGATTAATAATGTAACCACTTAAGGTTTCTGAGGTACCCGTTGGAAATTGCAGATTAAACTCTTCGTTTAAATAATCTAACTCTAACCGGCCGCTAAAAATAAACTCATCTTCTGCCAATTGCTTTTCTACAAAATCTTCGGTATCGTATTCATCTTTTATTTCACCAAAAATTTCTTCTAACACATCTTCCATGGTAATGATGCCGGCAGTACCACCAAATTCATCAACCACCCAAGCAATACTTTTTCTTTCTTTTGTAAATTTATTAATCAAATCTGTTGCACTCATACTTTCTGGCACAGCAGGAATTGGTAATAAAATAGCTTTTAAAGTGGCTGGTTTTTTAAATAAATCTAGCTGATGAATGTACCCAAGAATATTATCGATATTTTCATCGTACACTAACAATTTACTTAGCTGTGTGGTAATAAAATATTGCCGTGCTTCTTCAACCGTAGCAGTAATTTCAATGGCTTCTATTTCCGTACGGGGCACTAAACATTGTCTAATTTTTATAGATGGCAAGCTTAACGCATTTTCAAATAATTCAGTATTCAGCTCTTGATTATCTTCATCTTGCTCTTTTGTTTGTTGAAAAAAATGTTCCAAATCTACCTTGCTAAACGCGTTGTCTTTATCGCCTACTTTAACATTAAATAAATATTTTAATATCCATTGGGCTAGGCCTACAAAAAATGTAGCAAATGGTAACAATAACCCATGAAAAAAATTTGCTAATCGTGCAAACGTGTTAACCAATGTATCGCTTTTTGCACGAAAAATGGCTTTGGGTATAAACTCGCCAACAACTATCACGACAAAAGATGAAAGTAAGGTACCAAACAACAATTGGACATAATCGTTTTTTAACCAACCCCAATTTGGCAAAGGATTCCAAATAATTTGCTTTAACAACTCATCGAAGAGTAAGCCATATATTACCAAAAATACATTTAATCCTACCAAGCACGTACCAATAAACCTTGCAGGGTGCTCCATAAAATTGGATACAATAATGCCGCTTCTTTTACCTTGTTTTTTCTTTAGCTCAATACTTAAGCGGTTGGCACTAACAAAAGCAATTTCATAACCAGCAAAAAAGGCAATGAATAAAAGCGTTACAGCGATACCAATAATTACGAAATATGTGTCTGTCATATTGGTACGAATGTACAGAAATTTTTATAAATACTTTTTGCACAACCCACTTAAAAATACCAGTAGTGCTAATTTTAGTATTTATAGTTTTATGATTTTCTTTTCGTATTAGTAGAAAAATTCGTAGAGTGTTTACATTGGGTTTAAGGATAAAAGGAGCGTTGAATTTACTTTTATAAATAAGAAGTGCTGATTAAAAACCCAGCACGTAAATCCGATAAGCAACATGAGAAAACCATTTACCGGTACTTTAACTAAAAGCTCAAATTATTTTAGATAATTATTTTAAAAATCATCTGTACTTACACCACTATTTTTAATCACATTAGCTATCATTTTTTCCAAAATTCTACTGCATAGATAAGCCAAACACACACTTTGAATTGTATATGTTTTGATAACTGGTAAAATTGCTACCGCTACTGGTTGTACTGTATTTTAAATATAAATTCTACCCGCAGTAAGAAAGCTTTATTAGATTTTTTGGGTTAAAATGGGTGGCTCTAAAAACGCCACCCAATGAAAGATATACGTATTGGAATTGGAAATGTTACACGGTGGTGCTATTTAAAATCTACCGTACAATTTTGGCATTTCATATCAATTTTAGTGCCTTTGCCATCACCAACTGTGGCAGTAAATTTCGAGTCGGCTTGGCTTTGGTCGCCATATCTTTCTGCAATTCTCATCGCACTTTTTACAGCTTTATCTATTTCTTTTGTATAAACATCTTCTTTATCGTTTTTGTCGCCTTTATCATCTTTACCAGCCCAAGGTTTCTTTTCAAAATCAGCATATATATTACTATAAGGTCCATTATAATTAACAGTATAGTTTTTTAGGTTACGAAGCGGTAAACGGATGTCGGCATATTTATCATTAAACTTAATTACATCAACACCAGTAGCTATGTTGCGTACTTTTACATCAGCATTTGTACCATCCAGCTCTATGCTTTTTGTTAAACGATTAATACGCAAATTTCCATAATTTTTTCGGCCTTGCAAGCTTGCAACTTCCTCAAATTCATACTCATCGTTGGTACTTATTAAGTTTACTTTTTGTACTGATGCCATTTCTACAGTAGAATATTTTGTATCAATATCCAAATCTTCTACATTTTTTAAAATTAAGCGACCATTAATAAATTCTATTTCGGCAATTTTAATATTACCTGCACTTACATTGGCGTATTTTGACCTAAGCGTTAGCGTGGTTGCATCCTGTAATTCAAGGTTGCCATTAGTAATATCAGCATTTAATTTGCTAACATTATTTTCAATGGTTACATCGGCATATTTACTTTCAATGTCTAATTTATTAGCAGCAGGCATGTAAATAGTTACATATCTTTTAACATCGCTTTTAGTGCCAATATTTTGTCCACTACCGTTAAAAATAGCAACCCCTCCAGATCCACTGCTCCAACCGTAACTGTTGCCATTAATGGTATAACTACCACTGCCACTTACAGTTCCGGATTTAATACGAATACCTGAACCTAAGGTTTTAACGCTAATGTTTAGTTTTTCAAACCATTCCTCATCAGATACTTTAGTACCCTCGCCCTCGTAAAAAACTGTGGTTACTACTTTAACTTTTGGTTGATCCCAAGTTTTAATTTGAATACTACGTTGGGTATTTTCAATGTAAATATCTGATGCTTTAGAAGCAGGAACTTCAACACTAACTCCTTTACTTTTAAGGTCTTTAAAATTACGTTGTTGTCCACTATTTTCATTGTTTATAGACATGCCATTTGCCGACAGCAATGAAGGTCTACTTGTTACTCGTCCAAAACCTGTTACTGCAATATCTTGTGCATTTGTTGTAGCAACTATTGTAAAAGCTGCCATAAAAAGGATTGTATTAATATTCATTTTTTTCATTTTTTAAATGTTTAGAAAGTAAGTTTTAGTTGATTCTTCGGGGCTTCGGTTTTGTTTAAAGCGGTTATTTGTTTTATTAATTTCAATTTGTAATTGTTTTAGCATGTTCAATTTTTGCTGATACACATTTATCAATTGGTCTAATAATTCATCAGTTAAACCTGTTTTAGAAATATCTTTTTTTATAGTCTGCTCATCGCGTTCCATATGTTTCATTTCAATGGTAAAGTCATTAAAATACCCAGGGCTTTCAGCGTTTAAAGGGGTTGTATTTACTTTTGCTTTTTGTAAATTAATAATCTGTGTAAATGTGTTTTCAATTTGATTTAAAGCCGTAAGGCTGTTTGTTGGTAGCTGTTTATTACTTTGAACTTGAGATTTAGGGTTTGGGGTTTGGGAGTTATTTAAAACTTGGAACTTGGAATGTTGCACTTGATTTTTATCCTTTTGCAAATCGACTTTTGCAATACTTTTTGGCAATTCGGCTGTTGGCAATTCAATTGTTTGCATAGGTTGGGTGGCACTTGCAACTTGAGGCTTGAGACTTATATCTTGTATTTTATATAATCCAAAACCAACCAATGCAATCACACAAGCTGCAACAGCCCATTTCATGTAAACCAATGTGGCATTGCGTTTTGCGGGTTGCAAGTCTTGTTTAATTGATTCCCAAACCTTTTCTCTTGGCATATCAATATCAAGTTCTTCTGCCCGTTGGTTTATATATTTTTTTAAATCATCCATGTAAGTGAATATGTTTTGTAATACGCTCTTTTAATAACTGCTTAGCTCTAAAATATTGGCTTTTGCTAGTGCTTTCGCTAATCCCTAAGTTATCTGCAATTTGCTTATGGCTAAAGTCTTCAACTACATATAAATTAAATACTTGTCTACAGCCATCTGGCAAGGTTTTTATTTGTTGGTGCACCATTGCCATATCTATTTGCTGCCACCATTCGGCAACGTCTTCCGTTCGGTGTTCATGATGCACTTCTTCCCAATCGTTCCAATAAAAACTTTTTTTGCTATACCTTATACATTCATTAACCACTATTCGTCTCAACCAGCCACCAAACTGTATATCTTCCTTTAATTGGTGCAAGTTTTTAAAAGCCGCTATAAAAGCATCTTGCAACACATCTTCAGCATCACTACGATTACCAGTCATACGAAAACAAATATTAAACATGGCCTTACAAAACTGTTGATACAAACTACTTAGGGCATCAGCATTGCCTTTGCGAGCCTTTGCTACAAGGTTAGTAAGTATGTGGTTTGGCGTTTCCAAATAAATGTTGCTATTTATAAGAGTACAAGTTGTACAAAAGGTTGGAAAGAGACGAAAAAATATTTTTTTAATTTCTAAATGCGTTAAATTTTCAACCAATACTACTGCTGGTACGTTTATATCTTTACACAGAAATCAGATGCAATGAAAAAGCACTTCCAATTATTTTTACTATTCATTTTATTAATATGTATTACGGCTGTTACAGTTACTGCACAATGCTCAATATGTACAAAAACAGCACAGCAACTAGGCGAGGGACCAGCAAAATCGTTAAACACTGGTATTTTATACCTAATGTTTGCACCCTTAGCCATTATGGCTTTTATTGGCTTTAGATGGTGGAAAAAAGAAAAAGAAGTAATGGCAATTGAAAATAATGTTAGGTAATAATAAATTAAATACTTACAACATACAGACCCCAAACTATTTATTACTCCTACAATTCTAACAAAACTTTATAGCCTACAAATTGGCACCATGCATACTTTAGCACTCAACTAACACGTTATAGTGGTTGCACACGTACGTGTTTGAGCTACATTTGTAATCTCCATCTAAACCTTCCCCAAAATGGGAACGACTAAAAAAGTAATGATATGGCAACAGCAGGCAAAGGCGGCTTAAAACGCAGTAAACCCAATTATATTTATAGTATTGTAGGCGTAAGCTTAGTGCTTTTGATAATGGGTATAATGGGTTGGTTTTTTTTAAATTTTAAACAAGTAGCCAGTAACTTTAAAGAAGACATTAGGTTAAGTGCCTATTTACGTACACAAAATAAAGATACCATTGCGCAAATTCAACAATACATTGCATCACAGCCATTTGCAAAAAATGTAACTTACGTAAATAAAGAGATTGCTAAAGAAATTTGGAACAAAGAGAATAAAGAGGATTGGGCTAAAATTTTAGATGTAAATCCACTACCAGAAAGTATAGATTTTTATGCCAAATCAGATTATGTAAATGCAGATAGTTTAAAAAAAGTGTCTACTATGTTAATGGCTGCTTATGGCAATCAAATAACAGAATTACAATATCCCCCAACACTTGTTACAAGCTTAAACGAGAAAGCTAGTAAAATTGGTTTAATATTTTTGGTAGTAGCCATTGTACTTTGCGTTATTGTTATATTTAGCATTGATAATACTATTAGGCTTGCCATGTTTAGTAACCGTTTTTTAATTAAAACCATGCAAATGGTTGGTGCTACTAGACATTTTATTGCAAAGCCAATGGATATTAA
Source organism: Chitinophagales bacterium (assembly GCA_038327865.1). Lineage (GTDB taxonomy): Bacteria > Bacteroidota > Bacteroidia > Chitinophagales > Chitinophagaceae > Parasediminibacterium. The sequence continues at coordinate 110,185 of JBBQLL010000001.1, forward strand.
AGCAGTTATTAATGGCCTAATTAGCTCTTGCATTGCTATATTTTTATTATTTATAATGATAGAGTGGGCAGAAAGCCAGTTTCCACAATTAAAAGCCATTAGGAACACCGAACTAACAATTATTTTATTTGGCGGTATGGCTTTAATAGGTATAGGTATTTCGTTGTTAAGCACCCACAGAAGCGTTTTAAAATACTTAAAAATGAAGTTGGATGACCTATACTAAAGAGATGATGGAGAATGGCGAGTGGGAAACGATTGACTAAACTAGCCATTCACCATTCACCAATATCTTTCTTATATTGCAGTTTCTTAAAAATAAATTATGGCAGAGATAAAAAAATCAACAGTGATATTGGCACCACTTTTTACAAAAGATAACTACTTATGGATGGGCATTGGCGGTATTATTATAGCACTTGGTATGTTTTTAATGAGTGGTGGCAAAAATGTAGATCCTAAAGTATTTGATACCAACTTGGTATATAGTTTTACACGTATTACAATAGCACCAATTTTAATAATACTTGGTTTATTGGTTGAGATTTTTGCCATTTTTAAAAAACCAAAATCTGAGGCGTAATTTTATAATTTTTTAACAGCAAAGCGGTGTTTATCATCGCTTTTTTTGTTTCTTTACTTTACAAAAATTAACTACCCACAATTATGGACACACTACAAGCTATTATTATTGCCATTATAGAAGGTATCACTGAGTTTATACCTATTTCTTCAACAGCTCACATGAAAATTGCCAACCCATTAATTGGGATTACTAACAACGCTTTTACAGATATGTTTGAAGTAATAATTCAACTAGCAGCTATTTTAAGCGTTGTAACTATTTACTGGAAAAAATTCTTTGACTTTAAAACATGGGTATTTTATATAAAACTAATCATAGCTATAATACCAGCTTTGGTGTTTGGCTTTTTACTAAAAAAATACATTGACGCTGCATTAAGTAATTTGTGGTTTATTGCTTGTGTAATGATTGGTGGTGGCATTGTGTTATTATTTATAGATAAATTATTTACCAAAAATAATATTGAAGACGAAGCTAAAATCACCAACACAAAAGCATTTGTTATTGGCTGCTTTCAAGTATTGTCTATTTTATTACCAGGTTTAAGTCGCAGTGCTACAACCATTATTGGTGGTATGAGTCAAAAGCTGAGTCGCAAAGTTGCTGCAGAATTTTCTTTCTTTTTAGCAGTACCAACAATGTTTGCTGCCTCAGCAAAAAGTTTTTTAGATACTTGTAAAACTAATTTTCTAACTACACACAACATTTCTGAAGCGCAATCTGCAACAGTAAAAGTTCATATGAGTGAGATTTTTGGAAAAGAAAATCTTGCCAGCTTGTTCAATAACCACAACTTGATAATTTTTATTGTAGGCTGTATTATTTCCTATATCATAGCTTTAATGTCTATTAAATTTCTTATTGGTTATTTACAAAAAAATGGCTTTAAAATATTTGGGTATTATAGAATTGCTTTGGGTATTGTGGTATTAATTTTATTGTACAAAGGCGTTATTTAAACCTTTTTTATGCAAACTGCTTCTAAAAAAATCATTAATGGTTGGGCCATGTACGATTGGGCCAATAGTGTTTATAATTTGGTAATTACATCTACCATGTTTCCTGCTTATTTTGAAGAGGTAACAAAAAATCCAGCAACCAATAACGAAGTGGTATTTTTAGGTAGAAGCTTTGTGAATACCGCATTGTATAATTATGCGTTAGGTTTTGCTTTTTTAGTTGTAGCAATATTGAGTCCCATTTTATCATCTATTGCAGATTATAAAGGCAACAAAAAATCGTTCTTGCGTTTCTTCTCTACACTTGGTAGTTTGGCTTGCAGTTGCTTGTATTTTTTTAACGAACATACCATAACCTTAGGTATTTTTTTAGTGATAATAGCCTGCATTGGTTTTTGGAGCAGCTTGGTTTTTTATAATTCTTATTTACCAGAAATAGCCTCAGAAGAAGATCAAGATAGGGTGAGTGCAAAGGGATTTACAATGGGATATATTGGTAGTGTGTTATTGCAAATAATTTGTTTTGTGCTTTTGTTTAAGAAAGAGTGGTTTGGATTAACAAGTGCTTCTCAATCATTACAAATATCTTTTTTATTAGTTGGTATTTGGTGGTTTGGGTTTTCTCAAATTCCTTTAAAAGTATTGCCAAATGGAGTTGCTGCCGCAATAAGACCTCAAAATAATATTTTTACCAATGGTTTTATTGAGCTAAAAAAAGTATTTACACAAGTAAAAGAGTTACCAGTTTTAAAAAGATTTTTGGGTGCATTTTTTTGTTACAATATGGGCGTGCAAACCATTATGCTAGCTGCTACTTTGTATGGTAAAAGTGAATTAAATATCCCGATAACTAATCTAATTATTGCAATTCTTGTAATACAATTAGTAGCTATTCCTGGTGCGTTATTAATATCTAAATTATCTGGCAAATATGGCAACTTACAAGTATTGGCAGGTGTAGTTATTATCTGGATTTTCTGCTGCGTTTTAGGTTATTTAATTCCGCGTGATGGTATTTACCAGTTTTATGGTCTAGCCGTTATAGTAGGTTTTGTAATGGGTGGTATTCAGTCGCTCAGTCGCTCTACTTACGCTAAATTGATGCCGGTTACAAAAGACACCACATCGTTCTTTAGCTTTTACGATGTAACAGAAAAAATTGCAATAGTAATAGGCATGTTTAGTTATGGCTATATTACTGAGCTAGCAGGTGGCTCGCAACGCAATTCTATATTGGCTCTAATGGTATTTTTTATTGTAGGTTTACTATTGCTGCTGTACACTATTAAGGCAGAAAAAACTAAGGCAATTGCTATCTAAGATTTAAACCAAAGCAGCTTTTTCAACACATTAATTTTATTATGAAACTCTACACAATAAATGCAGGTTATTTTAAATTAGATGGTGGTGCCATGTTTGGTGTAGTGCCCAAAAGCATTTGGAACAAACTAAACCCTGCAGACGAGAATAATATGTGTAGCTGGGCTTTGCGTTGCCTACTAATACAAGATGAGGGTAAATTGATTTTGATAGATACTGGTATGGGCGATAAACAGGATGCTAAATTTTTTTCGCACTATTATATGTTTGGTAATGATACACTAGAAAGTTCGCTTGCAAAACATGGTTTTACAAAAGATGATATAACAGATGTAGTGCTTACACATCTTCACTTTGACCATTGTGGTGGTGCTATTGAGCGTAACAATAATAAATTGGTAACAGCCTTTAAAAATGCGACTTATTGGAGCAACGAGCGACATTTTAATTGGGCCACAAAACCAAATGATAGAGAAAAAGCTTCCTTTTTAAAAGAAAATACTTTACCAATAAAAGAAAGTTTACAATTGAAGTTTATACCTGTAGCAAAAAATAAAAATTGGATAGTTGAGGGTGAGGAATTAATGCTACTAAATATTCCATCTAGCATTTGTAAAAACCTAAGTTACCGTTTGGTAAGTGGCCACACAGATGCCATGATGCTGCCTCAAATTCAGTATAAGGATAGAACCATTGTTTTTATGGCAGATTTGTTGCCATCTACAGCACATATTCCTTTACCCTATATTATGGGTTACGATATGTTTCCTCTAACCACGTTACAAGAAAAAAAGAGCTTTTTGCAAGAAGCCGTTACCAACAATTATATACTTTTTTTTGAACATGATCCTGTTGTTGAATGTTGTACGCTTCAAATGACCGAGAAAGGTATTAGGGTTAAAGATGTTTTTAAATTAGATGAAGTGTAAATGATTTGGCAGAACTATAATTTTAATAAATAACGCATACTAGGTTTTCATTTAAGCTTGAGTAAAAGCAGAAAAAGTTTATAAAGATGCAGTGTGCGACGCCTATGCAGCGGAATAGGGTTACTGCCGCTGACTAACTAATCTTCTACTACAAATTGCCCATTGATATAACTAACTGGGCCTTGTAGTTTTTTAGTGTTGTTAGGACCATTTTCTAGTTTTAAAACACCACGTGGACAAACGGCACTGCAAACTCCGCAACCTACACAACTGCTACGAACAATATCTTGCCCACGTTGAGCGTACCAACGTACATCAATACCCATTTCGCAGTAGGTGCTACAATTACCACAACTAATACACTGACTACCATTGGTAGTGATGCGAAAACGGCTGAATAATTTTTGCTGCAACCCTAAAATAGCTGCCATTGGGCATCCAAAGCGGCACCAAACTCGGCTACCCATAATTGGGTAAAAACCAACACCAATTACACCACTAAAAACTGAGCCTATAAAAAAGCCATACCATTGCCTTAAAGTGCTAGCATCCATAAATAAAACATTGCGACCGTTACTTAATAAAACGGTGGCTAAACAAAAAATAGTAAAGGCAATTATTGATAATGAAATGATGTAAGCTTTTTTATCGAAATTTTTAAAAATGCTTTTGCGCTTTATTAAAAGTATAATGACAAAAATTGTAAAAAAAATAATGACCATAAAACTGAAAGATGTTTTATTTAACCAATATTTTGCTGGGTTATCGTAAAACATTGTAAATAAAACCGCTACAGATACAATAGTTACTAAAGCAAGTACTGAGTGAATTAACCATCTTTCTATTTTCCAGGCTTTTAAACTTTTATCGCTTTGTTGCCTAAAAGGATCACCCGCAGTTTCTGCCAAGCCCCCACAACCACACACCCAACTGCAGTACCAACGTTTGCCATAGAAATAAGTGAGTATGGGAGAAATTATAAAAATCATTGCAATACCAAACAACAACATAAACAGACCTAATGAACCACTACTTATATAACTGTCAATAGTTCCATTATCAGTAAAATAATAGTTTAGAGGCCACATTTGTTTAAAATCATTATATGGGGTTCCTTTTAAATAACTCAAAATCTCTGGAAGTAAATATGCGAATGCAGTTTGAAAAAACATAATAGAACAGGTACGAAAAATTTGGTATTTACTATGCCTATTTTTTACTATAAATTTTACACCCATTAACAAAATAGCCAAGGTATAAAACGTGCCGTACACAAACCACTGGCTTGCTTTATGACCATTTAATAAATAGCTTAATGGATCGAAGAAACGAACAAGACCAGTGTTACCTTTTTCGTTTAAACCCAGATACTGAGGATACCAATATAACACCACATAAAATAAGGTTAAAAAAATACCCAACATCCAAGCCGAGACACCTTTGCTACTAATGCTTTTAAACATGATACCATTGTTTTTTATACCAGCTGTGGTATTGGCATACAAGCCATTGGTGTATAACAAACTGCCAGTAATTGCCGTTGCAAAAAACGCAATTAATAAAGCTGGATGATAGAGTTGATTGAACAGGCCAATTACCAAAATAAAAGCGGCTATTGCAACCAATGCAGAGCCAGTTTTCATTTTATTATTTAAATGTGATGAGGCAGCGTGATTAGCAATTGAAAGTGAAATATCAATGTCCATGAGTTTGGAATTATGAGTTATGAATTATAAGTTATTGCAAAATTTATATGCTTAAAAGCTTCTCGAATGTGGCTTCAAAAGCTTGTTCGTAGCTTTTAAAAAACTCAGGATCAAAGTTGGCTTTACGTAACTCTTTTACCACTTGTTTTATAGATGTTTTATTATTTAACCAATCATTACAAACCTCGTGACGGATACGTATGCCAAAACAATTTAACCCGGTAAAAGCATTTGTAGCTTTGTTCCATTGCAATCTTATCCCTCTTTGCCCTGCATCATCTTGCCACCAAAACCAATTGGTATCTACTGGTTTTTCAGCCATTACCAACCCATACGTTTGGTACTCTAAATCAAAAAATTTAGCGCTGTTAAACCAATGCCCTGGCTGATAAGTTTGTGCTTTGCCACAGATATTTGCAGCAACTGTTGCACCCTGCATTTTGCCTGTATACCAAACTTGTTCAACTGCTTTTCTCCCAGGTAGCGCTTGTCGAAATTGAGCACAATCTCCGGCAGAAAAAACGTTGGGATAATTGGTAAGAAAATGATCATCAATCAACACACCTCTATCCGTTTGTATACCACTATTTTTTATAATGTCTATATTGGGACTAACGCCAACTGTTAACGCTACAAAACCACAATCTATTATTTCGCCTTTGCTAGTTAGTATAGATGACACACGTCCATTTCCATCGTCTCTAATCTCTTTTAATTCAGTTCTAAATTGTATATCTACATGATGCAGTTTGAAAAGTTTATTTATCATCTCACTTTCTTCGGCCGGTAAAATACCACGCCAAAAACTTTGTTCTCGCACTAAATATGTAATGGCAATATTTCTGCTTAATAACATCTCAACGGTTTCAATACCAATTAAGCCCCCACCAACCACAACAGCACGTTTAATAGCTGCTGTATAAGTTTCCATATCCTGCAAATCTTGCAAATTATATAAGCCTTGTACACCTTTAAAATCTTGCCCTGGCCAACCAAATTTGTTGCTTTTACTACCAGTGGCTATTACTAAATAATCGTAGTTAATAGTTTGATTATTAGCTAATGAAATACTATTATTATTTGGGTCGATAGAAGCCACATGCTCCTGCAATAAATCAATACGGTTTTTCTCCCAGAAATAAGGTTCATATGGTTCTGTATGCTCTTGTTTCATGTGACCCATGTAGATATACATCAACGCAGTACGGCTGTAGAAATATTTACTCTCTGATGATATAACAGTAATGTTATAATCACTCATTTTACGAACGTATCTTGCACAAGTAATACCGCTAATACCGTTGCCAATAATGACTACATGCTTTGGCATGGTGGATTGATTTTAGTTGGTGAATTCTATTTTTTACAATTAAATATAATTTTAAAATGGGTTCAATTAGCGGTACACTTTATTGCCTATTTGTACCCATTTACTCCAATTTTTATTAAATGTATGCACATTTGAGGTTATACCAGATGTATCAACTACTTCAAAACCATTATTAACCCATTCAAAAATACCCCCATACAAATTACTTACATTTTTATAGCCATCAGCCAATAATTTTTCGGCAATCTTTTCGCTTCTAAATCCAACAGAACAGTACACAATTATTGGTTGCTGTTTATCAATGCCTATCATTTTACTTAAATCAAAATCAGAATACCCAACCCAAATAGCACTTTTTAAATGGCTGACTTCAAATTCGGTTTTTTTTCTTGTGTCTAATAAAATAATATGATCCATTTTTACAACTTGTTGTGCTGTAACCTCTGGTACTGTATGCTTTAATAAATTATCTAACAGAATACCATAATCTTTATTGCCAACAGTTTGTGCCATTGTTTTTTGCACATGTATAACACCGGGCAAAAAAGTAAGCAAAAAAAATAAAAATCGCCTACTTATTTTTAGTAAATGTTTATTAACTGACGGCATAATTGCTAATAGCTTAAAAGATAAAAAAAATAAAATGACCTGTCAAAATAAAGATTTAAAACTCATGGTTTGGCTTGGGGTAAACTTTCTAAAATCATCTCTTCAAAACCTGGCAATGTTTTGTAACAATACTGCACTTTACGGATACTTTTAAAGTTATAGTCTACCTCTAAATATGGGCGAATTTTAGGTAGGTTTGGCACTAAGGGTGCATCATTTTCTTTGTAGTTTACAAGTATAGGAATATCTCTTTTCATTAAGAAAAATTCAGGGTGTGTAATTACTCCCAAAGGTGTGCAATCGTAAGGTATAAAACCCTCAACACCAAAGATGGTTTTGGCTCTTTTTTGCCAAGGTACAAACACATTATACAACCACTTATCAGCTTCGTTATTATTGTTAAGTGGTGCAATGTCTATTTTACCAATTAGTAAAGCTGAACTACTTTCAAAACCAGCAAACACAAGATTAACTGTACTTTTTAATAGCACATTCATAGATGCAGTATCCTTTTCGTAGTTATAATCGTACACATTTACTTTACCTAAACCTGGATTAAATTTTAAGCCGGGTACACGTGCGGCACACATAACAATAGAGTCTATTTGTGGAATAATATCTGGATGATTTTTAATTAACGTGCCTACATTAGTTACTGGACCTAATGCTAAAATAGTAAGATGCTCAATTTTTAAGGCCTTATACATAGCTTTTACTGCCTCATTTTCAGTACCCAAATCATTTGCTTTTGGGGAGCCATTGTAAACAGGAATAACATCACCTTTATTATGCCATTTTAATAATTTTTGTGTTACATCGTAAGCATACGCAATATTGGTTACGGTACTTATGCCAACAATTTTTATACTAGGTTCTTTCAAGGCCATAATAAGGGTAACGCCATCATCTACCTCACGAGGTGCACGTTCTGGCAAGCCAATCATAATATCAGTATCAAACCAAATTTTCTTTTGTGCCAATAGTTTAGAATGCAAGCCGCCAATAGCCACGAAACTAAATACCAGTAAAGCTTTTGTAATTGTCATGATTTAGTTATTTGTAATGAGATTGTATGCTTTTTGTAATAAATCTTCTTTTTGTTGTAATGATAATTGCAATGGCAATTGTGCCAACCCAATCACACGTCGCATAATTTCTATACCTGTAAATTGGTTCAATAATCCATTGTTAAAACTATTTGATTTTTGATAAGCTATATTGATAATTTTCAAAATATCATCACTTTGAAAAGTCATGATGCAATGGGCAATCATCACTGCTACATCAAACTCAGCAGCACCATAAAAACAAAATTCGGGGTCAATAATTTTAATACCGTTATTGGTATTTAACCAACTACCTGGATAATAATCTCCATGCAGTAAGGTCGTTCCATTGTCCAAATATTTTTTACCAATATTTTTTATTATATCCTTTAACGCAATGTCTGTTTTATAAGGCATAGATAATGCTTGTAAACCAAGCTGAACAGTATCTAAATCAAATCCATTAGCTTCTATAAAAGGCAATAAAAAAATATGCTGGTGGTTCAATTGCCGCATAGCATTGTTTTGCAACAATGGGTTGCTGTTTGTAGGTTGCTGGTGTAATTGATTTAGAAAAGCTACTAACTGCTCAGTTTCATTTAGCTGTAATTTTTCTTGTGTTTTGTACAAATAACTATAATCATTCGATTGTCCTAAATCTTCTAAAATTATAATGCTGCTCAGGGCATCAACACCTATTAATTTTGGCATATAATTACTAAGTAACCCATCATCTTGAATGGTCTTATAAAAAGCAGCTTCAACCAACGCACGTTCTACTGGTGCTGCTACTTGCGGGTATTTTTCAACGTAGGGTCTTGCTTGTTTTATTATGAAACTTTGCTTAGTAGTTGTTATACGCAACACGTAGTTCATATTACCTTCACCGGGCTTTGTAGCACTAATTATTTCTTCGCCAACGGCTAGCCATTGCTGCTTTTGCAAGTATGCATTTAAATCTTTTAAATTATTCGAATCTAAAAAAAACATAGCAATAAATTTTACACAATTACAGGTACTATAGTTTTTGGTGTTAGTGTTGCCATATTAAAATGATATTCAAAAAATTCATCGCACCATAAACAAATATTCTTTAAATCCTTACCGCGTTCTTTTGCAAATTCTTCAGTAACACCAATGCTTTCACCCATTTTATAGGGTTCGCCATCATTTAATTTTTTAAAAATTGGTGATGTTTTCATTTTATTCAACACATCAACAACCTTTTCTTTTCTGGCATCGCCCATTGGGTATTTTGTACCTGGACAACATGGGTTTATAGCCCAAAGCTGTATGCTAACCTCTTGAATTACATCAGTGTGACCACCTAGAAAATTCCTAGCACCAGACTGTATTTTACAAAAATTATGATTAGGATCTTGCATCCAAATACCTGCTTCAAAAGCCCTACCTCGTGCCCAATTACCACCCAACCACATTTCTTCATTTGCACCAAAATACGAGTAGGTAATCCAAGTAGGATCAATAACTACATCCTTTTTTACCCCAACTGTAAAATATGGCATCACGTCTACCATACCCTTTGAATTAAATAGTTCTTTCAACCCATCCAATTTACTACCAGCATGTTTATGATAACGATCTAAACTGGCAATACTAATACTTTTCACCCCTTTCTCTAAAAGAGTATCCATGATGTCGCTAGTCATTAAATCGCCATTGGTTTGCACTATAATTTTTTGTGTTTTACCATACTTTGCAACCAATGTATCCAATATCAAATACAGTTGCTTTCTTTCGGCCAAGGGTTCGCCACCGCTAAGTATAATCTTATCAATTTTATCGGGTAAATTGGCAATAATATTTAGGCAATCATCGTCTGAAATTCTTTGCCCATGTGGCCCAGAGTTATTATAGCAGTGCCCACATTTATCGTTGCACAATTGTGTAAATACCCAGTACAAAGTCTCGTAATGATTGTAGTTTGTTTCCATTAAACATATTTTAAATTATTCCAGAAATTTATTTCGTTAGCGACTCCAGTTTTTAAATCAGTCATAAAATCTTGTCGATTTTCATACATCTGTAAGCTACCATTTTCCATATAACCAATGCTATCACCCATAATTAATGCTTCTTTTAAATCGTGGGTTACAAACAATGCAGTGATGTTGTACGACGCTGCAATTGACTTGTATAACTGCTGCATGTTAGCCCTAGTTTCCACATCCAAACTACTAAAAGGTTCATCCAGCAACAGCAATGGTGGGTTAATAATTAACGCCCTACCAAACGCAACTCTTTGTTTTTGACCACCAGATATTTCATGTGGCATTTTAGTAGCCTCTTTTTCTATACTTAATTGCTGTAAAAGCCCATTTACTTTTTGGTTAATATTGGTGGTACTTTCCTTTCTTATCTTTAACCCAAAAGCAATGTTCTCAAACACGGTCAAGTGTGGAAACAATAAGGCTTCTTGAAAAAGATATACGATATTTCGTTCGTTGGGTTTCTGTAAAGTAATATTTGTTTCGTTTAAAAAAATTTGCCCATTGTTTTCTTTTTCAATACCCGCAATTATTTTTAATAACGTTGATTTGCCACAGCCACTTTTACCCAAAATACTAATGGTAGTATTGGCTTTTACTTGCACCGAAATTTGTTGCAACACATTGCGGCTACCATAATTTTTCGAAATATTTTCTACACGTAAATACATTTATCTGCTTTGTTGAACAACGAATTTTTTATTTAGCCATAACAAAATAATGGGCGGTATAATTAATAAGCAACTACATAACGCTGCATAAAAAATATTGGCTTCGCCAATAAACTGAAACACTTTAATGGTAAGTGTTTCAACCTTGCCATAACCAATAACGCTACTTAACCCATATTCAAACCAAGACATTAAAAAGCATTGGAAAAAACCAACCATTAAAAACGGTTTTGCCAACGGCAAAATAACTTTCCTATAAGTATGCAAACTATTACTACCCAATGTAGTGGCAATATTTTTAAAACTTTTAATATTATTATTCCAAAAGTTAGTAAAAAAAATAGTTGCGTATGGAAAAGTAATTATAAGCTGTGCAAGAATAACACCACCAATATTACCAGCTAACCCAGCTTTTAAAAAATAGAATTTTAAACACACTGCAAATATTACAGGCGATAATGCAAACGGGAAATAAGTTAGTATTAACCAGAAATTTTTTCGGGTATTATAGGCTATCCACTTACTACTAATAAACCCTAATACAGTTGCAGTTGATGCCACCAATAAAGCGATGCTAAATGAGTTGAAGAAACTCTGTTGTAAACCATTTTTACTTAGTAAGAAATCTGCCCAATGTTGTATTGTAAAATTGGTTGGTAATAACTGAGGAAATGTATAATTTATTGAGAATGATAAAAATAATAATAGCAGCAATGGTAAGCAGCACCACACAATTACAATACCGGATGTAATTAACTTTACTTTAAACATTTACCGTAGGTTTAGATGCTTTTAAGCTAATGGATAATAGTATCAAAACCATCATAGCATAAAGGACTGCAACGGCATAACCTTGAGGAATATCCATTAAATTAAAGCGTTGCATTTTACGTGCAATAAACACTGAAATCGTCTCTGGGTTAGACCTGCCCAATAGCAAAGGAATTTCGTAACTGCCTAATTTAAAAATAAAAAACAAAATGATTGTTGGGAAACTTTTTTTAAATAAAATGGGTATAGTTATTTGCCATAAAACTTGCTTTTTTGTAGCCCCTAATGAAGCTGCCAAAAGTTTTAGATTATCAATGTTTTCATTAACAATTAATGATAAATAAAGCAGTACAAAAATTGGTAAACTTAAAAATAGTTGTGCTAAGATGATACCAATACCAAATTTGTCGTTTACTAAATCTGGAAAAGCATTGATGCTATTAGTTATACCAATATGATAAAATAATCTAGATAAAAAGCCAGCATTACCCAACAATTGGAAAAAGAAAAAAGCGGCTACAACTGAAGGAAAAGCCATTGGCAAATAAATAGCATAAGCCACAAAACCTTTACTCAATTTTTTACCAATACACAAGGCTAAAAAAAGTCCACAACCAACACATAAAATGATAGAGGCAATACTTAAAAAAATGGTATACAAAAATCTCGATATAATTTCGTTGGTGGCAAATATTGCTTGCCAATGTTGGGTTGTAAACCCATTATTTAAAACACCTATTACACCAAAACTATACAGTAATGCATAACCTACACCAGCTACCAACGGCAGCACCGCAAATACTATAATGAGTGTTAAGGGAACGATATTTTTAAGCTTAGTTATCACTTAGTGTTGATGACAAATTTTCTAAAATCTTCGGCTACTTTTATCATGTACATAGGGCCAGTTTCCTTAATGGATTTTGCATTTATTTCTGCTTCATCTATACCATATTTTAGTTTTGGCACTGCATTGTATGCCGTTTGCCATTGCTTATCTAGCTTATTATAATCCAATATCATCGTTCCGCCCCAATCGTTTATATCAGCTTTTTTTATCTGTGCATCTGGCGAAATTAAAAAGTTACAAACTACCAAGGCAGCCTCTACATTGACTGAGTTGTAAGGGATACCCAAATAGCTAGTATTGTGTACACTACCTGGTTTAATTATATAACCTTTAGAAGTTGTAGGATATAAGCCCTCAGACACTTTGGTATCAATATCTGTATTGCCAAATGCAAAAGAAAAATCAAGTTCCCCACTACCAAACATTTGTGAAATAACAACGTTACTTGCAGGAAAAGTCTCACCATTTTTCCAAAAATATTTTTTGTTTTTATTAATGAATTGCCAAAGCTGAGTAGAATAAGTTTGGTATTTTTTTTCGTCAAATGGGCCATCTAATACTTGCATACCACCTGCCAACTCTACCAACCAACTTTTTAAAAGCGTTAGCCCCATAAAATCTTGTGCTAAAGTAAACTTGCCAGGGTGCTGTTGCCAATAAGCCTCAAAATCTTGCATTGAGATTGGTATTTTTTTTACCCTAGCAGTATCAGTAATTACTATATAATTTGCTTTGCCCCAAGGTACTTCAAACCCTTTAACTTCTTCTTGAAAATCGTACTTAATAATAGGGTCGTTAAGATTGATATATTTAGTATTTGGCAACTGGTTTATAAATGGCCCGTACAACCCATTTATTTGACGTAATTGGTAAAATGTTTCACCATTTATCCAGCACAAATCTATCTGCCCATTTTGGGTGCTGCTCTCTTTTTGAGCCATTATGTTGTTAACTATTTCATTGCCTTGTGCTGGTACTATTTTTAATGTTATATTATATTGTTTTAGCAATTGTGGCACTGCATAATTGGCCATGTAACTGTTGCCTTTTTTAAAGCCACCATACATATTCATTACAACAGTTTTGCCTTTTGCATTATCAACTATTTGTTGCCAAGTTAGTTTAGTAATATCTACTTGTTTGTTGGCAGTATTAGTATTGCAACCAACACAACTAACTATGACCATTAATAATAAAATCTGTATTTTTTTGTACATAAGCAATTATAATTTGTAAAATACCAAACCTTTTTATCGTAAAATTAAAACACAAGCACCATGCTATTAACACGGTGCTTGCATTTTTTGGAAAGGTAATTTTATTAAAATAAATAGCGTGCACCAAATTGAAATTGACGTGGTGGTGCAGAACCTCTAATGGTTAAATTATTTAAAGCTGCCGCACCAATTTGTACTGTGTTGTTACCACCTCTACCAGTACTGTAACCCGTTAAATTAACGGCATCAAGTAGGTTAAAAACATCAGCTGATAACTCTAACGTAGGCTTACCATTAATAGCAATTTTATATTTTGCAGAAAAATCAAACGTGGTTGCACCAGGCAAACGGCCACCACCATTTCTTATTTCGCCAGGTTGATAGTCTGATGGTCCAGCATTACCATAAGCGTTTTCGCCATTACCATTTAAATCGGATATACCACCAAATTTTGTTGGATCTGCATAGCGGGTAATTGGCTGACCACTTTGGTATAATAAGGTCGGGGTAAGTGATAAATTTTTAGCAGCATACCAAGTTATTAAAGCATTAACAACGTGGCGGCGATCGTTATCTCCGTAGTTGTATTCTTGATCCCAATTATTGGCATTAGTTGCTCTAACATTAATCCCCTCATTATCGGTTTTAAAAGTTGATAAGGTGTACAAAACACGGTAAGCGATTTTATCGTTCACCCCCTTGGTTTTTTGTAGTAAAAAATTCGCTGCCGTATATCTTGCCTTACCTTTTGTTTCAGTCATAAATACATCGCGTGCAATTCCTTGATAATCGGTACCATTGATAGTTGCTACAAATTGTCCGCTTGCTGTTTGTTTAATAGGCACAGGACGCGTAAGATTTGCCGCTGTGGTTGTGCGAACTACAGCCGTTGCAGGATCATTTAATTCGTAAGAAGATGCTGTATTTAAATTGGTGATTCTAAATAAATTTTCTGTACGTGTATGTACCACATCAATTGAAAAAGTTATATCATCGCTTACTTTACGTTGGTAGCCCAATGTAAATTGATGCGAGTAAGGATTCTGATATCCATCTGGGTTTTTAATACGAAAATTAGTGCTTGATTGGTTAGCACGATTACCTTGTAACTGCTCAGATGATTGACCTTGTAAGTAAGCAGGTGCAAAACCAAATGGATAAATAGCTCTAAGGTTTCCTGGATTTGTTATTTTATCTAAATTGGCATTTTTACTTAAAATACCAAGTCTTTGTAACTCGGCCAATTGCAATTTAAAGTTGGGAGAATTGTTACTGAACTGAAGGTTATCGCTGGTAACAGAATATTTTATTTTATCGTAAAAAATACCATAACCACCACGGAAAATATTGTTATCATCAATTTTATAATTAAAACTTGTACGTGGGGCAATATTGTTCCAATCACCTTTATCACCACCGCCTTTTGATAAATTATCGTAATCGAAACGTAAGCCCAAACTAAGGTTTAGCTTATCGTTCACGGCAATATTATCTTCTACATACGCATCAAAAACATTTTGGCGTGTGCCAAAAATTGACTTGTCCAAATCTACTCTATACTCTCTTACTTGGGCATCTGCTGGTATATCATTTATATCTAAACCAGCACCAATATTTTTGGCCTTAATATCATCAATTTGTGGCTGTGTTAAACGCACAGTATAATAGCCATAAGCATTACCTGCGCCTAGCAATGAGAAGTTAGAGGTTGTAAATTCTACCCCTGCCTTAAAAGCGTGTTTGCCAGTGTTGTAGGTAAATTTTTGTTGTATCTGATTGGTGTATTCATCATCAATAAAAATATAATCGTTAGGACCAAGTGTGGCAATGCTTGTACCATTAGGACCTTGCACGCTAACACCAGGTTTGCCAAAATTTGGGTTATCACGGTAGTTCCATCTAAAATAAGATGATTGAATATTAGTTTCGCCCCGTAGGCCGCCTTTTATTTTATAATCATTTTTTAGAGCAATTAAATAAGTACGATTTTTTTCTGCAGATGCTGAAGAAGGAAAATTAACACCACCACCAGAAGTGCCTCCACCTTGCTGACCAATATCAAACGAGCCATAGTTTACCCTTAGACTACTATGAAAATTGGTATTCCAATTTTGGTCTAGTTTGCCAGACAAATAACTAAAGCTATTGTTGCCCCTAACTGCTGCACTGATACCTAATTGAGGAGAGCTTAATAGGTTGTCTTTTATATCAAATGTTTGCTCAAAGTTTAGGTAATAAAAGGTTTTATTTTTTTTAATGGCACCACCAAAACCAACACCTAATTGTTGCCTTTGAAAACCATCTTTTACTGGGTTGCCATATAAATCTACACCAGCAAAAGCCGACTTGCTATCTATAATAGAACCTGGTCTTGTTACATAAAATACTTCGCCACCAAATTTATTGGTACCGCTGCGTGTTGTAAGGTTTACAATACCATTGCTTGTGTTGCCATATTCTGCCGAATAGTTGTTGGTATAAACGGTAACATTTTCAGTAAAACCGAATGGTGTGTTGAATTTTGAGTTACCCAAAAAACGTTCGTTGTTGTCCATCCCATCAATTAAATAATTAGTGTAAATACCACTTAACCCATTAATAGAAATACCTGGGGCCTCATTATAACTTAACGTAGAAATAGTAACGTTTGGTAGACGGATAAGACTTTTAGTAACATCCCTTCCTTCGATTGGTAAAGATTCAATTTCGCCTTTTGTAATGAACCCCGCAACAGTTGCATCTTTTCTGTTTATCCGACGCTTTTTATCTGATACGGTCACTTCATCTAAAACTGATTCCTTCTGTTGCAGTGATATATTAATATCTTTATTATCATTGGCGACGATTTCAAAGCTTTTGCTGTAATCGTAAAGAGTTGCTGTCTCTGTAATTTGAATAGAGTATTTACCAGGTTGTAAATCATTGATAGTAGCAGTACCACTTTCATCGGTACTAACTGTTTTAACTACTTTGCCACTTTGTTTAATGTTAAATGTAGTCGCTACTACAGGTTTTTTAGTATTCGCTTCAGCAATTTTAATTTTTAAAACCGTCTGTGTATAAGAAAGGGTTTGTATCATGATTAACATGATAACTAATGTTATAATTTTTTTCATTATTAGTTGTTGATTGGTAATAAATAAATATTGAAGGCATCTCATAAAAATATAGTGAGGTGCATTAATAAAAAGTGAGAAGTACTAGCTTAAAATAAAGGTGGTGCCCGTAAAGGCTTATTGCTATTGAGGTATAGCGATTGATATATTCTTATTAAGGAGTTGTAAAGGGTATTATAACTAGCAAATATTTTAGAAAGTAAAGTGCGCCAACTAGTATCTATCGAAAATTTATTAAAAGATGAACGCACATCTTCTTCTGTATTAATATCGGATAAACGAGATAAAAAACTTACTGAAAATTGAGCTGCATATTTTTTAAACTGCCTAAACAATTGCTTTGTTTGCCAAGCAAAATCAGTAAATGCTATGTTATCAAAAACTGTTTTTTTAATAGCAAAAACATAAACACCTCCACGACAATCGGGACCTATAACAACTTGTTGGGTACTATTAATTTTATGATAAGCAGTAAGTAAAGCGGTTTTTGTTAGGTCTACACAGTCGCTACCAACAACTATCAAATTATCATAACCAATTGCAAAGCCAGTATTTAAAGCATTCGCCATTCTTTCGCCAAAAGAGTTACCAGCTTGATGATGCTCGTTGCATACAATTACAGGTAAGCCAGTTGTATGTATGGTGCGTAAGGTTTTTTTATAGAGATAATCCCACATTTCAGTATTGGCAATACCATTGCTAATAATAGGCTTACAGCAACTTTCAGCAGAAGCTGTTCTGCTGAAAAGCAATATAGCAGTAGTTTGTTCAATCATGCATCTAATAACGTAAAAAGTAGGATAATAGTTTTTACGTTATTATCCTACATATAAAAAAGATTAGTTTTTACTTTTTCTCATTCAATCCCCAATCATAACTCAAATACTCAATCTTGCTTTCATCAACTTTAGTTGGTGAATATTTGTTGATGAAGTCGATTTTTTTATTACCATTTTTTTCAAAATCGCCACCAAACCATTTAAAAATTGGTGATAATTTATTTTCTGCTGGTTTGTTACGTGTTGGGTCACTTAAAAAAGCTTTTGCTTGATCAGTAAGTTGTGCCTCAATTTTTGAGGCTTCGTAAGCTTCGTTCCTTAATTTAGGGCAAGATATAGACGCACATACAATTGAAAAATGGATACGTGGCTCTTCAAAATCTTTACGCAAAATTTTGTTCTCTATATCATCTAATTTAATTTTTTTATCGCCCATGGGTATAAACTTTTTTTGCCAAGGCGTATTTACAAAAGGTATTTGAATTTTAGAGCCAATATCTTTAATACTTTTAATAGGATAATAATCCGTGATTAATTTAACAGTAAATGCATTGTAGGCATTAATCCAGAAAGCCAATTTTTCTTCTTTGGTCCAACTAGCACCAGGTGCATTATCACTTAACATATTTAGGTAACTGTTAAGTGCATTACTATCTTTTATAAAGCCTTTGTAATCTACAAAACCTTTGTTATCAACATGCTTTTTCAATAACTTATCCCAAGCTTCATGCGTAACGGGTTTCCCATTACCAATAGGCAATGCCTTACAAGAAGTAAGCGAAAAAATAGTTATTACAAATAAATAGAGTATTTTTTTCATGATTATGTTTTAATATTAGTAGTTACGATTTTACAATGGTTAGAGTTTTATTTCTAGAGGCTTGATAATAGATTTATTTGATAAAATAAACAACATTACGGTTACATATTCAATTAATAACCACGTGACGTTTTCGCTAAATAATACCGTTTGATAGGCATGGTAAGATAAAAAAGCAACGCCCACCCATACCACAACATATAACTTATTTGCCAACAATGCAAATGGTAATAGGTTTATAATATACCAAGGGTGCACAGTTGTACTCAATGCGTAAAACAGTGTTAAAACAATCATGCCAAGTACAACTAATTGCTTACTACTTATTTTATACCAAACAAAAAATACAATGGCATAAATACTTAAAAAACGTACCATCAATAAAGGGCCTAAGACGGATATATAGTTAAAACCTTTTTCTATAAACCCAATTTTTCTTGCTATATAATAGAGGGATGCATTAAACTCGAACGATTGAAAATACAAGCCAATACTTGAAGAAAAGCCTTGTAAAAAAGTAGTTGTAACAAAAGGTAAAAAACTAACGATAACTACCAATAAAGCAATGCAGGAAAAAAGTATACCTTTTTTAAAACCAAAATATCTTACAAACAAGGGTAACAATAAAACAGGTATTAATTTGATAATAATAGCCAACCCAAAAAAGATGCTACCAGCTATCATTTTTTGATTGATGATAAAATATATTGATAAGCAAATAAAAGTTACTTGTACCACTTCAAAATGTGCATTGCCAGTACCTTCTATAATTATAGATGGGTTTAATGCATATAATAATAACATGCCAATTGGCTGTTTAAAATATATTAAAAGTTTTGCTAGTACTGCCATGCAGCCAATATCAACCAACGCAATTAGTAATTTTATAATTATAACATTAGCTGTTATATGAAAGCCTCCTACAAAAGCACTTATCAAAAAAAACAGTTGCATAAAAGGTGGGTAGCAAGTGTAGTATTGTGGGTGGTTTATTAGCCCATGTAATTGTTGAAAATAGCTGTAATGGCTATTGGTTTTTGGTAATTGTTGTAAATAAATGTCTGGTGTAGACAGTAGTGGGTTATTGCCAGTATGTATTAGTTGACCATCCCATACAAACCGATATATATCATCGCTTAATGTTGGCATTAAAAAAGCAGTTACTATTCTTGCAATAGCACCAATAATAATTATTTGTTTTAGTGAAAAAGCTTCTCTTCGTTTAAACAAAAAGTATAGTAAAATATATAATACTATTTGCCAAATAAGTAGGTAATTAAATTGGTATCGTTGCAAAAAAACTTGCCCAGCTACTAGTACTACCATAAACAAGCCTACCATTACGTGTAATAGCAGTTGTTGTTTGTGGTTTTGTATTGTATTAGGCATATTTAAAAATAGTTTTAATAATTTTATAACCAGCCATTAAGCTACCTTTTATAGTACCACTTACTTTACTTATACCCAATTTTCTTTTACGATAACTAACTGGCACTTCTGAGCAAGCTAACTGTAATTTTAAGGCCTTTACTTGCATCTCAACCGTCCAACCATAATTGGCATCTATCATATTTATTTGCTGTAAAGCTTGCCATGTAATTGCCCTAAATGGCCCCAAATCTGTAAACTGATATTTAAAGAAGATTTTAATAAGAAACACAGCTAATTTATTGCCAAAGACTTGTTGCGGAGTCATACTGCCTGGTTCTTTATTACCCCTTGCTCTAGAGCCAATTACCATAGCCATATTGTCTTGTAAAATAGGCACCAAAAGCATGGGCATTTCTTCTGGATGATCGCTATAATCTGCATCAATAAACACGACAATATCGCAACCATTTGTATCCTTAATATATTGCAGCCCTTTTAAACAAGCACTGCCATAACCTTTTCTTGTTTCGTTTAAAACCGTTGCCCCGCCTAGTTTTGCTGCATTAAAAGTATCATCGTTACTATTATTATTTACTACTATTACTTCATCTACAAACCTAGGAATATCTCGCAGTACCAGCCCAATACTTTCTGCTTCGTTATAAGCTGGTATTACTACTTTAATTATTTTATTTTGATACATTGTAGTGCACGTTATCTTTAATTTGATGGTTAGACGGTATGCCCAACTTAAACTTTCAACCAGTATTTAAATAGCTAGCATTTACTCAATTGTAACACCAATAATAGAGATTTATCGCTAAAGTTTTATAATTAAATCTAGTTACTATCAAAGCCACTATTTACTAAAAATGCCCCATATATGGGGCATTTTTAGTAAATAGTGGCTTTGATAGGATATAAATATGATTATGGTAATAATACTTTGTCTATAATATGTACAATACCATTGGTACATTGTATATCTGGAACCACCATATTTGCTGGTGTAGCAATACCATTACTTTTAATGGTATACGTGCCATTGTTAAAGGCACCATAAGTTAGTGTGCCACCACCTGCTGTTGTAGCAGTTGTACCACTTAACTCAGATGTAAATTTACCACCACCAACAGCATGGTTTAGCAATACTGCTTGCAAGGTTGAGGCTGGTGCAGCAGATACAGACGCAACATCAGGAAACCCAGCGGCTTTAAAAGCAGCATCTGTAGGTGCATAAATAGTAAAGTTGGCAGTAGGATCTGATAGTGCAGCAGCTAAGCCAGATTTTACAACAGCTGCAACTAAAAATGTTAATTCAGGACTGGCAAATACCTTAGAGGTGCTTGCTGCAATAGCCGTGTTTACAATGTTGGCACTAGAGGCTATCATAACCTTATCTATTACATGCACAGTACCATTGCTAGCGCCAATATCTGTAGCTAATATTTTAGAACCATTAATATATTTATCGCTACCACGCATTACAATTCTTCTCGTCAAGCCACCTAATGCAGAGCTGCTTGTGCTATTAGTAATTAAGGCATTATTTAGTAGATCGCCATTAGAAACATGGTATAATAAAGTATTGGTTAAAAAAGTAGTATTTAGAGCGGCCAAAGACCCTTCATCTACCAAACCTAAGCGTGCAAATGCAGCATTGTTTGGTGCAAATACGGTGTAATGTCCAGATGGATCACCTGGATTTAGGTTTGACAATACCACCGCAACACCGCCTTTAATAGCTGCCGCTTCTAGTATGCTAAAGTCAGCACCAGCAACAGCTATACCCGCAATAGTAGGTTTTTGATCATCGTATTTTTGGCAACCAGTAGCCGTTAACACAACGACTGCTATGGCTGCTATTATTAGTGTAGTAAATTTCATAACAATTCTGTTTTTTATAATTAATTTAAAATAATATTGATTGATTAGAAAGAATAAATTAAGGCACCATAATAACCAGTTGACTGGCCTAAATTACGACCATAAACATAAGAACTTGCACCGCTAGATATACCAAAACCTTTAACGATTGGTATATATACGTTAACTCCAATTCTAGTAGAATTTACTTTTGTAGCAGGAAAAGAACCAGTAAAACCTTCCTTTAAAATATCTACACCACTGGTTGAAATTTGTGTGGCAGAAAATACATCTACATAAAATTGTTTAGCTGCATAACCCACTTTTACCTCGCTTAAAAAAGCATCTGGTACTGCTGTGCTGCGTAAGCTGTAACCTAATTGACCATTAACAAAAAAGCCACATTTTAACTTGTACATAGCCAATATATAGCTATTAACTTGTGTAGATTTATTGCCTATTGCAATTATAGATTGTAGGCTTTCCTCTACTTTATAATCGCTTAGTGGTGTTTGTATACCTAAGGCACCAATTAAGCTAATATTACCAGTACCTACTTTAAAATTAAATGGGTTATATTTTATATACAATGCTAAGTCTTGGATACCTTTTCTTTCATTTGAGTAACCTAAATTAGTTAGCACTTGTTCTGACGCATTGCCTTTAGTTTTAATGTATGGCACATTAGCTACCAAATCAACCTTACTACTTAAACCAACAGTAGCGTATACCGATATACTTTGGATATCTACCTTATTAAATACTGGGACACCATCAATTTTTTGTGGTACTAAAAATATCTTGTCATAACTTTCTGTAGTGTACGATACCACTACATTTCCTTTGCCTTTGCCTTGCATAAAACCACCTATTGGGCTTTGTGCAAATGATAATACTGGTGCGGTTAATAATGCTAGCACCAATAATTGTTTTGTTAGTTGCATAACGATGTCTTTAAGTTGTGTTAAATATTTTATAAGTGATGAATTTGCGTGCAGTACTACAACAAACTTTTCAGTGGCTTTATAAACGATAAACTATTAAGGTTGGTTTTATAATTTTTAATTTAGTTTACAGCTAATGGGTATTTATGTACCCAATTGATGGTATTAATTGTATTGTTTTTTCATTACAATTGTAAAGCCTTTTTACATAATTATTAATTTGCAAATCCCATAAGAGCTGTATTCTCATAGTTACAACAACCTCCAAATTGGCTTCAAAATGTATGTAGTAAACGCTGCTTTGGAGGGCATGGTTTGTAATATTTTTTTTACTACTTGGCTTTTGTTTAATCCTATTTTGATACAAGACAGCTGAGCCTTAACACTAACATCAACAAAATAATATTTATAAATAAACTGCATTTTTTAAAAGTACTTTGCAATACAGACTTCTAATTGTTTTCAACATAAGGTGGACAATTCCTTAACCCCCATTTTACTGTTATGGATTAATTTTAAATTGATTTTGGTTGTGAGTTGTTCAATTTTGATTTTGAGCAACAACATTAAAAGGGAATCCCGTTAAATTCAGGAACTATCCCCGTAGCTGTAAACTTCAAATTGAAGTTGTTTAATTTCTAAGCCACTGTTATTTCAAACGGGAAGGCATTAAACAGCGAAGTAAGTCAGAAGACCTGCCAACAATCGAACAAGTTATAAGGCTTTCGGGTGAAAGGCGTATGTACTGATAGTTTAAGCCACTTAATAGTTGGTTCACTTTTTCAGCACTATACATTTCATCTACAAGTAAAAAATAGAAAAATATTTTACTATGCAATACACAGATGAAATTTTATTAAAAGAAAATAAAGACCGGTTCGTAATACTTCCTATTAACTATCCTAAAGTGTGGGAACAATACAAAAAACATGAAGCTAGTTTTTGGACTGCCGAAGAAATTGATCTAAGCGGCGACCAAAAAGATTGGGAAAATCTCAATGATGGCGAACGTCATTTTATCAGTCATATATTAGCATTTTTTGCGGCAAGCGATGGCATTGTAAATGAAAATCTTGCTGTAAATTTTATGAGTGAAGTACAGTTGCCAGAAGCAAGATGTTTTTATGGCTTTCAAATTATGATGGAAAACATACATAGTGAAACGTACGCTTTATTGATTGATACATACATAAAAAATGCGGAAGAAAAACACAAGCTTTTTCACGCAATAGATACTATACCGGCAGTAAAGAAAAAAGCTGAATGGGCTTTACGTTGGATTGACAACGGAAATTTTGCTGAACGTCTTGTAGCATTTGCAGCAGTAGAAGGCATATTTTTTAGTGGCAGTTTCTGTTCTATTTTTTGGCTAAAGAAAAGGGGTTTAATGCCAGGGTTAACATTTAGTAATGAACTTATTAGCCGCGATGAAGGTTTACATTGTGAGTTTGCCTGTTTGCTTTACAGCATGTTGCAAAATAAATTAACCGAACAACAAGTACAAGGGATAATAAGCGATGCCGTAGTTATTGAAAAAGAATTTATAACGGAAGCTTTACCTGTTGGATTAATTGGTATGAATGCAATTTTAATGCAGCAATACATTGAATTTGTTGCCGATCGTTGGTTGAATGAATTAGGCTATTCAAAAATTTACAATGCTACCAATCCATTTGATTTTATGGAAATGATTTCATTGCAGGGCAAAACAAACTTCTTTGAGAAAAGAGTAGGCGACTACCAAAAAGCAGGTGTAATGAACAATAATGAAGTGCAATCATTTTCAACAGAAGAAGATTTTTAGAATACATGATGTAATAATTTTAATTGTTTATGCCATAATTATTTAATCACAAAACTTCAATCACACATTCTAAATTATATATCGCATTATGTTTGTAATAAAAAGAAACGGCAAAAAAGAAACTGTAAAATTTGATAAGGTAACGGCAAGAATTGAAAAATTAAGTTACAGCCTAAGTCCAATAATTAATGTAATTGATGTAGCAAAAAAAACTATTGAGGGTATTTATGAAGGTGTGCCAACAACAGAGTTAGATAATCTTGCAGCAGAAACAGCAGCTTCATTAACAATATCGCACCCCGATTATGCAATTTTAGCATCAAGAATTGCAGTTAGCAACTTGCATAAAAGCACTGTGAAATCTTTCTCTGCAACCATGAAAAAATTGCACCAATACACAGACAAAGCAACGGGTAAACTACTTCCCTTAATTGCCGATGATGTAATGCAAATAATAGAAGACAATGCAGACATTTTAGACAGTACCATTATTTACGACAGAGATTATGCCTTTGATTATTTTGGCTTTAAAACATTAGAAAAATCATATTTATTAAAAATTGATGGAAAGATTGCCGAACGACCACAACACATGTACATGAGAGTGGCAGTAGGTATTCACAAAAACAATATTGATGAAGCAATAAAAACATATCACTTAATGAGTGAACGGTGGTTTACGCACGCCACACCAACACTTTTTAATGCAGGTACACCCAAGCCACAAATGAGCAGTTGCTTTTTATTAACTATGAAAGATGATAGCATTGACGGTATTTATGATACTTTAAAACAAACTGCTAAAATCTCTCAAAGTGCCGGCGGCATAGGGTTAGCCATTCATAACATTAGGGCAACAGGAAGTTATATTGGCGGTACAAATGGTACAAGCAATGGCATCATTCCCATGCTTCGTGTATTTAACGATACGGCAAGATATGTTGACCAAGGTGGTGGCAAACGCAAAGGTGCATTTGCTATTTATTTAGAACCTTGGCACGCCGATGTATTCGGATTTTTAGACTTAAGAAAAAATCATGGTAAGGAAGAAATGAGGGCAAGAGATTTATTTTTTGCTTTATGGGTTCCAGATTTATTTATGAAACGTGTAGAAGCAAACGAAAACTGGAGTTTGTTTTGCCCAAATGAGGCAACAGGATTAAGCGACTGTTGGGGTGCCGAGTTTGAAACCTTATACACTAAATACGAAGCAGAAGGCAAAGCAAGAAAAACGATTAAAGCTCAAGAACTTTGGTTTAAAATATTAGAATCACAAATTGAAACTGGTACACCGTATTTGTTGTATAAAGATGCGGCTAATAGCAAAAGCAATCAGCAAAATTTAGGCACTATAAAAAGCAGTAATCTTTGTACAGAAATTTTAGAATACACATCACCAGAAGAAGTAGCAGTTTGCAACCTTGCATCACTAGCATTACCACGCTTTATAATTGATGGAAAATTTAACCACGAAAAATTATATGAAGTAACATATCAGGCAGCTAAAAATCTAAATAGGGTTATTGATAATAATTATTATCCAATAGAAGAAGCCAAAACGTCCAATATGAAACACCGACCAATTGGTTTGGGTGTACAAGGTTTAGCCGATGCTTTTATATTATTGCGTTTACCGTTTGAAAGCGAGTTGGCTAAAGTGCTAAACAAAAATATTTTTGAAACTATCTACTTCGCTGCCATGACAGCCAGTAAAGATTTGGCAAAAGAATTTGGTGCTTACGAAACATTTAAAGGATCACCAGTATCAAAAGGAATTTTTCAATTTGATATGTGGGGCGTTACACCTACAGACCGTTGGGATTGGGCAACTTTAAAAGAAGAAGTAAAACAGTTTGGTGTTAGAAACTCTTTGCTTGTTGCACCAATGCCAACTGCATCAACCTCGCAAATATTTGGCAATAACGAATGTTTTGAACCTTATACTAGCAATATTTATTCGAGAAGGGTATTAAGCGGTGAATTTATTATTGTAAATAAGCATTTGCTTAAGGATCTTGTACAGCTTGGCTTGTGGGATAATACCATGAAAAATAAAATTATTGCAGCTAATGGCTCTATTCAAAACATAGAAGAAATACCTGTAGACATAAAAGAACTATACAAAACAGTTTGGGAAATAAAGCAACGTAATATTATTGATATGGCAGCCGACCGAGGTGCTTTTATCTGTCAATCTCAATCATTAAATTTATTTGTAGATAATCCAACGGCTTCTAAACTTACATCCATGCACTTTTATGGTTGGAAGAAGGGTTTGAAAACTGGTATGTATTATTTGCGTACGCAAGCAGCAACACAAGCAGTACAATTTACTGTAGAAAAACAAGGAAGTAAAGAAGTAGAACCAGTAATACCAACCATCAACACACAAAAAACAGATAAGAAAAATGACATAGAGCCAACACTAATAGATGGCCCAACTTGCAGTATGGAGGATGGTTGCGTAAGTTGTGGTTCTTAAAAAACAAAACATAGCAACAACATTCGCTTAATTGTATTAGCATTAATGATATTGATGGTCGCTTACCGTCGCATCATTATACACATGTATAACTTTTTGCTTTGGATGCTATTGAGTTATTTGGTGTATAATATTTATAAAAAATGGTATGCATTTGTAATAGCTATAGCAATCTTTTGAGTGTGATATGTTTATTAATAATGCAATGTAAACTCAATGTTATTTTAAATGTACTTGGTTTTACCAAGGATTTTATTAACAATATGGCTGTTAGCTATTAATTGTTGTAGCAGGAATTTTTATTTTAAGAAAAGTAACTACCAAAACTGAACTAGCAGGTGCTTTAGCATCTACATTATTATCTTTTCTGGTTAGTAATTTTAAATGCTTCTCAGGAAGTAATTATCCTTAAAATTTTGAAAAACTAATGCAATGCTTTGCAGCAGGTACACCATTTGTAAAAAGTACTTTTTGGCGGATATTTAGTATGTAAGTGAGTTTTTTTTGGTGGTTTTGCACTAGCACAAAAATAATTTCCTGTATTACGTTTAGCTTATTTAAAATAAATAAAATTATGGCACATCCACTTTTATGTTGGGATATAATAATGGAAGGAATTGGAAGACGAGCAGAGTTTAACCAAGATATTACCGTTTTGCAAAATCTTATGAAAGTGCAAAATTGGCAATTAATAATGGAAAGAACAATTGATGATTGTATTGTTTGGGAGAATAAAACAATTCTTGTAACAAACCCTGATTTACAAATTATTTTGGCTACAAAAAATATTTATCAGATGAATGGCTATAAACCCGATGAGGTGATTGGTAAGCATCCTAAAATGTTTCAAGGCGAAGAGACCAGTATAACGTCAAGAAAAATAATAAAAGTTGCCATTGATAAACAGTTACCTTTTGATTGCAATATTATTAATTATCGTAAAGATGGAAACCTGTACACATGTCATATTGAATGCTACCCCATATTTAATAAAAAGGGACAACTAGTGAATTATTTAGCGCTAGAGAATGCAGCATAATTAAAATAATTAATAATAAATAGGCAAGTTGCACCAATAACAAATACACCAAAAATCCAAAGAAATTTTTCATAGTTATTGTCAGGCTTGAATATTAAATTCGTTATATGTGCCTCGTCCTGAAATTAGTTGACTGTTTTGTCGTAATGGTTTTACTTTATAATTGTTGACGAATTCTTTGAATTGATTAACAACGTAAAATATCAAAATATGGCTGGTGGTAAATCAGCAATTCCATATAAGGTTTATAAAAATGAATATTTTAAGCTCGATGAAAGTTTGTTTATAAAATTTAGGCAGGCACATAAGGAAGATAATTATATTAAATTTTTTCAAAAAAAGAATACCTAAAAAGTTCTTTCAATGAATTTAAATATGATTTTTTTAGAACTGGAGTTATTCTTAGTATAATTTTATTTATCTCAAATGTATCGGGTGGTGGTAGTAAAATCATTATAATTATATTTATAGGTCTTTGTTTTATAATACTTGGCTTCTTAATCTCAATGTTTAATTTTATTGAATCTATTGTATACTATAATAGATATTACAGCAAGTTAAATAACCTTTTGAAAGAAACAGATTCGTGGGAAAATTTTAAAATTGCCTGGAATAAAAAGTAAAACAAAAGTAGCAGAGCGATGCACTTGTCTAAATGTATAACACTAAGTATTTTACTAGACAAACACTATTAATCGCTACACTCAAAACGATAGTTCATAAAATCGCCTCATTCGCCCCAATTCGTGTAATCAAATCACTCTACCTAAATTTGCTCCATGAAAATCTTCCTTGCTCAGCAGAATTATCATATTGGCAACTTTGAAAGTAATACCGCAAAAATTATCTCAGCTATCAATCAAGCAAAAGCACAACAAGCAGATTTAATTGTATTTAGCGAAATGAGTGTATGTGGCTATCCTGCCAGAGATTTTGTTGAGTTTACAGACTTTATCGATAAATGTTATGCCGCTATAGATGAGATAAAACAACATGCCGATACGATTGGTGTTATTGTTGGTTCGCCAGCTAGAAACCCTCATATAAAAGGCAAAGACTTGTTTAATGCTGCCTTCTTTTTGTATGGGCAAAAAATAATTGCAGAAATACATAAAACGCTATTACCTACTTACGATGTGTTTGACGAATATCGCTACTTTGAACCAGCTTATGAATGGAAAGTAGTGCCGTTTAAAGGCAAGCGATTGGCAGTAACCATTTGCGAAGATATTTGGAACCTTGGAGATAACCCATTGTACCGTATTTGCCCAATGGACAAACTGATGGAACAACAGCCAGACATTATGATAAACTTGAGCGCCAGTCCATTTGATTATACCCACGATGAAGATAGGAAGTCGGTTATAAAAGCCAATGTGCTCAAATATCAACTACCTATGTTTTATTGCAATGCAGTAGGCAGCCAAACCGAAATTGTATTTGATGGGGCTAGTTTAATTTTTGATAAAAATGCCAATTTGTGCAAGGCTTTACCCATGTTTACAGAAGCCGTTGAAGGTGTTATTGTAAACGATGATGGCACTATGGATGCTGCCATTATTGAACCAGCTAAACGCCTACCAAATAAAGAATTAAACCCTGTAACGCTTGAGGAAAACTTGAATATTGCACAAGTGTACGATGCTTTGATTTTGGGTATAAAAGATTACTTTACAAAGATGGGTTTTACAAAAGCTATCCTTGGAAGCAGCGGTGGTATTGACTCTGCGGTGGTGTTGGCTTTGGCTTGTGACGCATTGGGTAGTGAGAATGTTAGAGCGATATTGATGCCATCACCCTACTCAACCGAGCATTCTGTAAACGATGCGGTGGCGTTAAGTACCAACCTTAATAACCCTTACGACGTCATTAAAATTAGTGATGTTTATGAAGCATTTTTAGCAACACTAAAACCAATTTTTAATGACTTGCCTTTTAGCTTAGCTGAAGAAAATATACAAAGCCGCAGTAGGGGGAATTTGTTGATGGCAATAGCTAATAAATTTGGTTATATTTTGTTGAACACGTCTAATAAAAGCGAACTGGCAACAGGTTATGGCACGTTATATGGTGATATGGCTGGCGGTTTGGGCGTATTGGGCGATTGCTACAAACTACAAGTATATGCGTTGGTAAAGTATATTAACCGTGATAAAGAAATTATCCCCAACCACATTATTACCAAAGCCCCAAGTGCTGAACTGCGACCCAACCAAAAAGACAGCGATAGTTTGCCCGATTATGAAGTGTTGGATAAAATACTATTTCAATACATCGAAAAGCGCCTTGGCCCAGCAGAAATAAAAGCCCAAGGTTTTAATGCAGGCGTGGTAGACAGAACGGTAAAAATGGTGAACACAAACGAATATAAACGCAACCAATTTTGTCCCATCATTCGCATATCGCCAAAGGCGTTTGGCGTTGGTAGGCGTGTGCCAATTGTAGGTAAATATTTAAGTTAGTTTGCTTTTAAAAACAATAGTACACCAAGCCAATAAGGGCATTGACAACACCAGAATCTGCACATAGCAATTGGAAATAAACACAAATGAAAATATATTTACAAGCAACCAAAAAATTGGATATGCAATAAGTAATAAACCAAACAAAACAGAATCATAAAATACGGTTCCTTTTGTTTTCTGTTGTATCCGCTTTTTTAGAGAAAAATATAAAGGTGCATGTAGTAAAAAGCCAATGCTGGCGGGCAATAGCAATAGTAGCTTTACCAAAACATTACGAAGCATTTGTTGAGACTTTACTACAAGAATTTGTTTGTAATACTTTTCTGGATTTGTTTGTAGTTCTCTTAAATCAGTAATAGTAGTTGCAGCAGATTTGGTTAAGTATTGATGATTGGCAATAAGTTTTTCAACCAATTTTTCATCCTCATTGGCAACTAACATACCATCTACCAATCTAGTAGCTAGCAAGGTATTAAATTGTTGTATTTTCTCACCTTCATTAGCTAACATCAATACATCTTGATTTGTAATTATTTCGCCAAAATGAATAATTAGTTGCTTGCCAAATTTTGTAAACGACTGGTAGTTTAAACTTACTGGTTGCACCCTAAAAATATTGCAAATTGATGGCTCGTTCCAAGCATTAAAAGCAATACGTGCTGTCCCTTTTTTTAAAGGTTGTAATTGCCATTTATGTTCACACAAACCCTCTGAAAAAATGAGTACAATACCCTCCTGTAACAAAATGTTTTTACACACATCAAACGTTGCATCATTTAATGCCAAGTATTCTCTGCCTTCACTCAGTCTATAAATCGGCATCATCTTAATAGCTGACAAAAACCTTTTGGTTAAAGGATTTTTAAAAGCATCACCCCTTGCCAAATAGTGAACTGGCTGGTTAAATTGGCTACCTATTATGATAGCATCTAAAAATGAGTTAGGATGATTACAAGCCAATAACAGTGGTCCTTTACTATTTAAAATAGCTATTTCAGAAAACGTTATTTTTTTGCAAAAAAGCTGTAGTGCAAGTCGTATAAAAAATTGTAGTATGGTATAGAACAATCAGAAAATGTTTTATTAAAAATAGGCTAAATGTTTAAAGTACTTACCATGTATTTTAAATGAAAACAAAATAAATCAAGTCAACCAATCAACTCATTAGAATTATTAGTTAATAATTGATTTTAATGCTTCTGGTAAAGTTGCCTCATCATCAACATCATTTAACATTGGTAGCATCTCAAATTGTAGCTGTAAATCTTTCAACATCTTAACTGTTTTGGGTAACACTTCTTCGGTACTCCAATTTATATTCTCAAAAAATTCAGGTAGTAATTGTTTCATACCAAACAAGTAATAACCGCCATCATTGCAGGGTCCTATTACAGCATCATTAATTAGTAATTCATCAAAGGCTTCTTCTAAAATTTGTGTTGTTAGTTCATAGCAATCGCTACCAATTATAATAGCTTTATCGTATCCTAAATTAAACACTAATTCAAACGCATTTTTCATACGCTCGCCTAAGTCAGTGCCATGCTGCAACTGCTTTTGGTAAATATTACAAGGCCATAAATCTTCACCATTTATAAAGTCCCCATAAAACACAAATTTATCAACCATCAAGTGTTGGGTAATGGTAAAAGTGTGCTGTAATAATTGTTTATAAACAGCAACTGCAGCAGTATTTCCAATACTTTTAGCTAGCCTTGTTTTTACTTGCCCTTCAATAGGATTTTTTATAAATATAATAAGTGCGTTTTTTGTCATAATACTTAGCAACAGCCACCCCCATCGTAAAAGAAAGATGATTGTGAAATAAAAATATCATCTCTACCTAAAGCAGCCAAATTGCCACCAGTTTTATCGCATATTGCTAATGGTTGATTAGGCATTAATACATGGCCATTATTATCATCAAAGCATGCTTCATCACCGAAGTAAATAGCCGTTTTACCAGTAAATACACAAGGACCATCAGCAGGCATCGGGTCTTTAATAGCACAAACTTCTACACTTTCTATAAACAGCAATTCATTTGTAGCATAATGTTTCGAATCTAAAATCCTGTAAGGTCTTCTTGCTCTTATTTCTACCGTACCAAAACCAACATCAGTAATCATTTTTATATAATCCCACAATGGTATTGAGCCACTTAAACATAAGGCTCTCAAACGTTCGTCTTCTCTTAAAGTTTCGTTAATTGGCTGCTCGCAAGTAGGGTCACTCATTACCAAACGGCCATGCGGTTTTAATACTCGGTACATCTCTTGTAAAGCTAACTTTAATTCATCGTGTTTAAATATGTTGAACAGACAGTTTTGGGCAGCCACATCAATACTATTATCGTCTATTGGTAAGTGCAATGCATCACCTTTTCTTAAATCAACAAACTCGCTTTTAAACCATGGATTTAATTGTTCGGCTTCAACAAAATTTTGTTTACTGGCTTCTAGCATTTCGTCAACCACATCCACGCCAATTACCCCATTTTTTTGCCTACTGAAATAAGCAAATTGCAAAAGCTCCATACCGCCACCAACGCCAACATATAACACTTTTGGATTATTAATTAAATCTCTTGGATGCACCGTGCTACCACAACCGTAATTCATTTGTTGCATGCGCACTGGCATATCTAACCCAGGCAATTGCCAAATAGGTGTTGTGGTACAGCACAAGCCAATTTGTGGATTTTCTGCCGCCTCTTTGTAAACATTTTTTGTAGTTTCTAAATATGACATACTGGGTATTTTTAAGTATTTATTTTTTGTAATCAGCTACTGTAATTCTATTAAACTTTGGTTGCGTCGCACACTGCATCGGTTATGTTATTTATTCAGCAATTATGCAACAGCACCGCCGCAACTACTGCCATTTCCCGCTGTGCAGCCGTAGCAATGTTGGTTTACAACAATAGAACGATTTGCCAAAATACGACTATCAAATTGAGCTATGTGTTTACTATTGCAATCAACTTTTAAATCGAGCATCTGGTTAAAATCGCAGTCGTAAATAAATCCATCCCAACCAATAGACAATGTATTTCTACACATTACATTAATAACAGCTGTAGGGTTATAAGCTGTTACCAATTTCTCCATATATTTTTCGTAATTGCCGCTTTGTAATAAGTAGTCTAAATACCGGCTAATGGGCATATTGGTAATGGCAAACAATTGATTGAAATGGATACCAAAATGTTTCATCAATTCGGCTTTGAATTCTTTTTGCAAAGCTTCTTGCGATGGTGGCAAAAATGCCCCAGCAGGATTGTATACCAAGTTTAAAATCAAACCTGTGCCTTCAATGCCATAACCCACAGCATTCAACATTTGTAAGGCTTTAATGCTATCTTGAAATACACCATCGCCTCTTTGTCTATCGGTTCTATCTTGCGTGTAAGATGGTAGAGACGATACCACTTCTATATTGTGATACTTAAAGTATTCTGGCAAATTGTTATACTTTTTATTGGCCAAAATAATGGTGAGATTGCAACGTACAATTATATGCTTGCCTAGCTTTTTAATTTCATCTACAAACCACCTAAAATCAGGGTTCATTTCTGGTGCACCACCAGTTAAATCAACTGTTTTAAAAGAAGGGTGGCTAGCTAAAATATCGAGGCACAGCTGCATAGTAGCTCGGGTCATGATTTCTTTTCTGTCAGGGCCTGCATCTACATGGCAATGTTTGCAAACTTGGTTACACATTTTACCAACGTTTACTTGAAAAATTTCCAAATGTGTAGCTGGTAAAGGATATAAACCAATGGCTTCTAACTTTTGCTGAAAAGGTATTAAACGGAAAGCATCATCATGATGGGTACCATGTTCCAATATGTCTAATTGTTCCTGAGAATTGGCGAGAATATTTCCTTGAGCTTTTAAACTTTTTATTGCCATTGTATGGGTTTGTTGAATAAAAATTTGAACGTACAAGTGTGCGACGCAACAGATGTTTAATAGACATTTTACTGCTGATTACATAAAAAACTACATGGCAATTTCTTTTACCTTGTTCATCATTTGCACACCATGCACTAAAACGGCACCACCTTTTATAGCACTTGCCACATGGATTGCTTCCATCATTTGTGCCTCGCTATAACCTTTTTCAAAAGCATCGCTACTGTAGGCATCAATGCAATACGGGCATTGCACTGCATGGGCAACTGCCAATGCTATCAAGGATTTTTCTTTGGCAGTTAGAGCACCATCCTTAAAAACTTCGCCGTACCAACTAAAAAACTTATCGGCCATTGGTTTTTGATACTCGGCAATATTTCCAAATTTTCCTAAATCTTCTGCGTTGTAGTAATGATTAGCCATT
Source organism: Chitinophagales bacterium (assembly GCA_038327865.1). Classification (GTDB taxonomy): domain Bacteria; phylum Bacteroidota; class Bacteroidia; order Chitinophagales; family Chitinophagaceae; genus Parasediminibacterium. The sequence goes on from JBBQLL010000001.1 coordinate 145,215, forward strand.
GGGTTAAAAGTTTTTATAATTGTTTAGTTGTAACTGACAATTACACGGTTTATAAACTATTGTTGATTGTTTGTGAATTGATACAACATCAATATTATGCAATAGTTGCATTGCTTGCTTAGTACTACCAAAATCTAGCATTACAAATCAAATTTTGTGTTATGTGATAATTGTTGCGATACTTCTATTAAGTTGGCTACTCATTTTTAAATTAAAATGGTAAATATCTTCTAATGTGCTAATTACGTTTTTTATACCTTGATAGATTTACCTTTCGCAACTAAAAACATTGATTATATGGAGAATTTATTAGATAAAATTGAAGAAACAACTACTTATTTACAAGTAAAAGGTTTTACTGGTGCAAAAGCTGGTATTGTATTGGGTACAGGCTTAGGTTCGTTTATAAACTTGATGAAAATTGAACAATCAATTGCTTACAACGAGATACCAAATTTTCCTATTGCCACCGTTGAGTTTCACAAAGGTCAATTGATAATTGGTTATGTTGGCAATATAAAAGTCATTGCCATGCAGGGTCGCTTCCATTATTATGAAGGCTATAGTATGCAACAAATTACGTTTCCTATTCGCGTTATGAAAGCATTAGGAATTGACTATTTATTATTAAGCAACGCGGCAGGCGGCATGAATGTTAACTATAAAAAGGGCGATTTAGTGTTGTTGGATGACCATATAAACTTGTTACCCGAAAACCCATTGCGTGGCTTAAATAACCCCTTATTTGGTAATAGGTTTGTTGATATGAGTCAACCATATAATAGTAAGCTAAACAAGGCATTAAAAAATGCTGCAACTACTTTAAAGATTGGGTTACAGCAAGGTGTTTATGTAAGTGTAATGGGGCCAAATTTAGAAACTAGAAGTGAGTACAGATATCTACGTAAGAGTGGTGCAGATATGGTAGGCATGAGTACTGTACCCGAAGTAATTGTTGCAAATCATATTGGTTTAGCTTGTGCTGCAATAAGTGTTATTACCGATGAATGTAACCCAGATGATTTACAACCAGTTGATATTGCTGAAATAATTGCCGTTGCAGGAAAAGCGGATGACAAATTGAGTAAAATTTTTGAGTTAGTGATTAAAGGATTATAACAATCCTATTTTCAAAAAATATGACTATTTGTGCCTATATGGTGAAAAGTACTTTAATTTTACTGTGTTATGACGACCGAAATCAACCAATTATTTCAACTAGCGGCAGACTATGTACAGTTTACTAATGAGTCAATTTTTTTAACAGGCAAGGCAGGTACGGGTAAAACTACTTTTTTAAAATATATAAAAGAAAATAGTGGCAAGCAATGTGCTGTTGTTGCACCAACAGGTGTGGCTGCTATTAACGCTGGCGGCACTACTATTCACTCATTCTTTCAACTACCATTTACACCTTTTGTACCAGGCCCATTAAGGGGCAATTTCGATTTAAATTTTGATGCAAAACCACAGCAACAACGAGAAACTGTTATTGATAAACATCACTTACTTGCTCGTATAAAAATTAACCGCGAAAAGCGGGATATTATTCGTCAGTTAGAATTGTTAATTATTGATGAAATTAGTATGGTGCGTTGTGATACTTTAGATGCTATTGATACTGTTTTAAGGCATATTAGAGGCCGGCAATTTGATGCATTTGGCGGTGTACAAGTGTTGTTAATAGGCGATATGCACCAATTGCCTCCAGTTATTCCTAACGAGGAATGGACGATGCTTAACCAGTTTTATAATAGCCCATATTTTTTTAGTAGCCGTGTTGCAGAGTACCAGCCACCTGTGTATATTGAGTTAGAAAAAATCTATCGCCAAAGTGATGCCTTATTTATAGATGTATTAAATAAAGTGCGCAATCATCGTATGGATGCAGAAGCAATGGAAATACTGCAAACTCGCTACAATCCTACCTTTAAAACAGCTAATAATGATGGCTATATTACCCTAACAACACATAATAAAAAGGCAACTGATATTAACCAAATTGGCTTACAAAATGTGCCTAATAAGTTAATGACTTTTAAGGCAAGTATTGAGAAAGATTTTAGCGATAAAGCCTACCCAGCAGAAGAAAATTTGCAGTTAAAAATTGGTGCCCAAGTAATGTTTATTAAAAATGATAAGGAAAAAGTAAGACGCTATTTTAATGGTAAAATTGGAGTGATTGATAAAATAGATGATGAAGCAATTTATGTACAATGTAAAGATGAAATAGAGCCTATAAAAGTGATGAAGGAAAAGTGGGAAAATATAAAATATAGTCTTAACCAAACCAACCAGCAAATTGAGGAAGAAGTGATTGGCTCATTTACACAATATCCCTTACGGTTGGCTTGGGCTATTACCATACACAAAAGCCAAGGGTTAACGTTTGAAAAAGCTGTAATTGATGCTGGCTCTGCGTTTGCGCCTGGCCAGGTATATGTAGCTTTAAGTAGGTGTACTAGTTTAGAAGGCCTTGTTTTGCAAAGTCTTATTACCAATAATAGCTTGTTTACAGATGAGCGAATACTTAATTTTAGTAACACAAAAAGCAATGCTGCAGCCCTTCAAAACAACCTATTATTAAGCAAGCAATTGTACCAAGAAAAGACCATTTCTGAGCTGTTTAATTTTGATAAAGCAGTTAGTAATATTGAAGATATACAGAAGCTATTGGAAGAACATGGAGGTACTTTTAATGAGGATGCGTTGCCATGGATAAATGATATTGCTACGAAATTAAAGAGTTTGCAAAAAATAGCTAATAACTTTCAATCGCAATTAAATAAACTGTTTTTGGGTAATGATGCTTTGGCTATAAACGACCGGGTTGTTAAAGCAACCACCTATTTTTTAGAGCATTTGCATTACTTGTTTCAAACTATCCTAGAATCGCCTACCATTAGTGATAGTCGTAATTATGCTCAAGAGTATATTGCCGATTTAAAAACATTATTTGCAGAAGTATATACCAAATTACAACTGATAGCAACTTGTAAAGCAGGTTTTAATATGGCTATCTATCAACAGCACAAAATAACCTTACAAATACCAGTATTAACTGTAAGTGCGTATGCAGGTACCGTATATAAAAAAGTGAATAGCCCACATCCTATTTTGTACAAACAGTTACAAGATTTAAGAGATGAAATTTGTGCCGAGCACAATATGCCAATTTATTATGTAGCTAACAGTGCGTCGCTTGAAGAATTAGCTAAATATTTACCGCAAGATGAAAAAGAGTTAAAACAAATTACTGGCTTTGGCGAAGCTAAAATTAATAAGTACGGCCAACAATTTTTAAGTGTTATTCAAATCTATACAAGGTCAAAAGAGTTAGTATCATCAATTGACCAAAAACCTAGAAAAGATAAAAAAGAAAAAGTAGTAGATACCACCAAAGAAAGTACCATTAAACAACCCTAATGTCTCGTACTGAAATAGCTTGTTAAAAAACTAGTCACAATGACATTAAAAGTTCCAAAAAAGTCAAAGCAAAGTCCTAAAAGTAGCCAGCCATATAAAATGCGGATGGGAAAATGGCTAAATTCATTATTAGTTGTAAAACTTAATTTTTTAGGTCAAACATCATAACATAAATTTATTATATTTATTATTCATATCAGTGCAATTTTAAACCCTCATTTCAACTTTTTAATCGTCTTAGCAAAGTCAGAAATTATTTTTTTGATTTTGTTAAAGCTGTCATGTTGCTTCACGACTTTTTTGTCGGCTTGCAGTTTTGAAACCTTGCCTTTCCCTTCTTACACTTTATAATCGTTAAAAGCTAGAAACTTGTTTACACTTTCTGCTAGTTGTTGCATAGTAAAACTATTTTCACGTTCTATTAAGCCTTCTATGTAGTCAAAATAGCTTGTTACGGTTCTTTCCAGTTGCCTTATTTCTTTTTCTTCTAAATAGTTTTTTGCTACAATGGTATCTTGCTTTATTATCCTGCCATCGGGTGTGTTTTTCCATGTGGTTAAGCCCATTTTTTCCTTTTTGCTATCGGCTGCATTATAAATAATTTCTGCGGCTGTTTTGCCAGTAATAGCAAAGTGAAATTTGTTTTGCACCATTGCGTAAAAGTTCTTGGTAATGTCAGTATTTTTATCATAGTCGATACTGCATTCGGAAAAAATATCTGTTACTTGCTGGTACACCCTTCTTTCGCTGGCACGTATAGAACGCACCCTTTGAAGCAACTCTTTAAAGTAGTCTTTACCAAATACTGTTTGCCCTTGCTTTAGCCTGTTATCGTCTAGCACAAAGCCTTTTACTATATATTCTTTCAAAGCATTGGTAGCCCAAATTCTAAACTGTGTAGCTTTGGTAGAACTAACCCGATAACCAACCGATATTATGGCATCAAGATTGTAATATTTTATTTTATACTTTTTTCCATCCGACGCAGTTGTTTCCAAAATGGAAATAACTGAATTTTCATCTAATTCGTTTTCTGAAAAAATATTGGAAAGATGTTTACTTATTGCAGGCACATTCACGTCAAACAATTCGCCCATTGCTTTTTGTGTCAACCAAATGGTATCGTTTTCTAGTAATACATCTACCCTTACTTCGCCCGATGGTGCGGTATATAAAATGAATTTGTTTATTTGATTATCCATTATTTTTTAGTTGTTTCTTTTCCTGTGATGGTGGTAAAAAGTTTTCACCTGTAACTACTTTTTTGCCTGTTTGTTCCTCTAATTGCAAACGTGCATCTTTGGCAATTTTACCGCCTTTCTTTCCAGCCGCTGCATTTTTTATAACCCCTTTTGCTTGCTCGGTTTCTGCTATTTGCCTTGTACTTAATTCTGCTAAAGCTGTAAAAATCAATTCGGCTTCGCTCATATGGTCTCTCAAATTTTGCGATTTTATGCCCTTCAAATCTTTATGCTTTTTCACTGTTAACCCCGTCCATTCTTGGTGAATAATATTTGTTAAATATGCAAATTCATCACCTTTGTTTACGCCACTTTCTTGCCAATAATCGGTTCGTTTATTTCGGGTTTCTTGCCCTGTCATTCTTTGCTGTATCCATTTTTCGCTACGTCCTATTTTTTGCCAATTTTCCCTTGCACGGTCAATGCTTTGGCTAGGGTCGCTTATTTCCTGCATACGTTCGTAACCAACCTTTGCTAACCATTGTTTAAAAGGCTCGGCTTCTGGCGAAGGAATGGATTGAATTAAACGCAGTAAATCTTGTGTATGTAAACAATCCGTTGCATACTTTTTACCGTCTGCTGCTTCAAATTTCAGTTGTACGATTTTTTCGTACAACTGACTTCCTTCCTTGATTAGTTTCTTTTTTAAATCGCTCCAATAGCGTTTGGGTATAGTGCTACCAGTAAGTATTTCTATTACATCAATTACAGAAAAATACCATTGTTCTTTTTCAGCATCCCATTGTGTTTGTACCATTTTTTCTTCAAATAATTTCATCTCTTTCATGGCAAACTATTTTTTCTTTTTGGGTTTTACTGTCGTAAACAATTCGGCGGTATATTGTTCGTATAGGGCAAACAAAAATTCCATGCGGTTGGCATCGGTGGTAAAAGGTTGTGGGCGGTAGCAAGCATCTACTGCTTTGTCTAGTAATTGGTGTGCTTTTACCAAAGTTGGTGGCATGGTAAGTGGGTGATACAAATCTGCCAAACTATTATTAGGAAATGCTGCCCTTGCATCTAATACATTTTGTGCGGCTGTTTCTACGGCTTGCTTTTGCTTATCAGTAGGGTTTAATGGAAAAGGGTAATTATTATAAGTAAGTTGATTTGAATAACTATAATCACTTTTCAATCTACCACTTGTCACTCTCATCCAACACATATGCATAGTTGAAAGTAAAAGCCCTAAAAGAAATTTTGATTCAGTAGACAATGTATAAACCTTATCACCCGCAATAATGCGTTGAGATAAGATTGTAATCGGTATAAATCTTCTATTTTCCGATGAAACTCTAGGTAATGCTATATAATTTGTTTGCGGCTGTCTGACCTCGCCAAATCTAGTTGGAAATTGAGCAAGTTTATTTGTTGTCTCTCGTGTACTTGCATTTCTAATTTGAAAAACACCTTCAATTCTTTTCTTTAATTCTTTCAATGATGTAAGCTCATTTGGATTAATGTTTTCTATCCAAATACAATATCTCTGTATTGAATTTATTAGCTCTTCACCCATAACAAAAGGACGAATATATTTTGAAGAGGTTGGCTCTTTTAAAATGAAATGATTTTTCTCTTCTTCATTAAATAATAAGTAGCCCCCATCATTTGGCATACTTCCATAATTCATGGAAGGCATATTACAAATTTGAACTAATCTTTTACTAAGAACAATATCTTTTCCTTCTATTAAATATGGATTTATATTTTTTGCCTTTATTTCATGTGGTTCCCCTTTAATATTTTCATACTCATAAATAATTTTATTATTCATATCAAAACTACCAAAACCAATAATTATACAATGCACGGCTGCATTGCCTTTCGCTTCATTATTCCAACTAAATGTACGGTGTGCAAAATGGATTTTTACAGCATATTTATTAAACAATAAATTCCATAAAATACCAACTTGTTCGCCTTGTACTATTGAATTAGTTGAGACAAAAGCTACGCTTATTTTAGTGCCTTTAATGTATTCGGCTGCTTTCAAATACCATGCAGCAACATAATCCAAAACACCAGCACCTTTCACATTGGCAAATACTCTTTCTAATTCTTTTTTCTGATTGGGCGTTTGCAAATGCTTACCAATAAACGGCGGGTTACCCATGATGTAGTCAAACTTCACGGTGCTTCTTGCTTCATTTTCCACAGCTTCTTTTGTAGTTTGGGTAAATGTTTTGGTGTAAACTTTTACTGTACCGTATGGCTCTTGTGGCTCGTTCAATACATTAATAATATTTGTATGCTCAGCATAAACTGTATGAACATTTAATGGATTTAACAATGTTTGCCAATCCATTTGCAAGGCATCAGCATGTACTATTTTAGCAGATTTTTTTAATGGTAACCTTACAAAGTATTGCCCAAATTCGGTACTAATTAGCATATTCATTTGGTGGTCTATTAACCACATGGCTACCTGTGCTATTTGTGCAGGAAATTCTTCGTACTCAATGCCAAACATCATATCTACATCTAGCCAAATAATTTCACCCACATTTAAAAAGCCTTGCCCTGTTTTGTTCAATGCCCTTAGCACATCAATTTCTAGCAATCGCAATTCACGGTAAGTAATTACCAAAAAGTTACCACAACCACAGGCAGGGTCTAAGAACTTTAATTCACTTATTTTTTTATGAAAGTCTGTAAGCTTGTTACGGTTGTTTTTTATGCTCTCAAATTCCTTTACCAAGTCATCTAAAAACAAAGGTTTTATGAGTTTTAAAATATTCTTTTCGCTAGTATAATGTGCGCCCAAATTGCGGCGTTCCTGTGGGTTCATTACACTTTGAAACATACTACCAAATATGGCAGGCGAAATAGCCGCCCAATACAAACCGCAACACTCTAGCAGGGTGTTACGCATAGCAGTATCAAAACTAGCAGGTGGCAAATTTTCTTCAAATAACTTACCATTTACATAAGGAAATTGGTTTAGTTGTTCATCTAAGTTTTTAAGTCTTTTTTCTGGTGGTGTATTTAGTACATAAAACAATTCTGACAAACGCCCTGCAAGGTCGCTGCCATCATCGGCGGTACGGTCTACTATGAAATCTCTAAATAAGTCTTTCTCAAAAATGGTAGTGTCTTCAGCAAATAAGCAAAATAACAAACGCACCAAATACAGTTCTAAAGGGTGACCATCGTAACCAATTTCTTTTAGCCTGTCGTGTAGCTTACCCATTAAGTTAGCCGCCTTAATGTTTACAGGGTCTTGCTCTTTAAATATGCGTTTTATGTAACCAGCAATAAAGCCAAAATGCTGTACATTATTTATAAAATCTGCTAGCAAAAATTGGTGCATTTCGCCGCTTTCATAATCGTACAATCTGAAAGTTTCAAAGTCAGAAATTAATACGTATTGCGGTAACTCATGGTTTTTAATACCCTGTAAATATTCTCTTGCTTGTGTGTAGGCTTTATCTAGGTTCTTGCCCTTGCTTTTCATTTCAATCAACAACGTACTTTTCCAAAAAAGGTCTATATAACCATCGTGATTATCTAGCTTTTTAACCTTGTGTTCAAAAGTGGCAATCTTTTTTCGTGTAATGCCAAACACGTTAAAGAAAGCTTCTAAAAATGGCTTTGCATCGGCTTCTTCATTGTATGTTCCTGCCCATTCTTTACTAAAGGCTAAGGCTCGGTCTTTAATTTCGTTCCAGCTTAATGGCATGTTGTTTCGGTGTGGGGTTTATAGCTTTATTATTACCATCAATATTACTATAATTATTTTATGTTATACAGTTGTGATTTAAAAAGTCCTTGTGATACATCAATAGTAGTTAGTGCTTTAGTGATGTTCTTTTTACTTTCATCTTCAAATCCTGCCAAATAGCTTTGGGTTGTTTTGGTGTTGCTGATTCCTAAAGCTTCGCTTATAAATTCGGTGCTAAAAAACGCGTTGTGACGGAAATGTGACGGAATGATAAAAATAAAAAAGGGCTACATTACTGTAACCCTTTGATAATCAATTGCTCCCGAATCTGGACTTGAACCAGAGACCCTCTGATTAACAGTCAGATGCTCTAACCAACTGAGCTATTCGGGATTGTTTTTCCCTTTATTGGGATGCAAAAATAGGGGATAAATTATTTTGACAAAATATTTTATAAAAAACTAAATATTCCTGTTTCTTCAATGCCTATAAATACGCCTTCCTCTGTTTGTTTTGTGGCGAAAGTTTTTATATAATAACCATCACCAGTTGTATTTCTACCAGTATGTAAACTAAATTTATAACGGTGTATTGGGCAAACTGCATTGCCTAATGCATCTATAAAACCGTCGGCCATAATGCCGCTTGCATGTGGACATTTGTAGGCAAATGCGAAAAGCGTATTGTTAAATTTACCAAGCGTTACTTTCTTGCTATCAACATCAACAACACACATATTATTTGGCTGAAAGTTAATGCTACTAATGCCTTCTGCTATTTTATACCAATTAATTTTTTTATTGCTCATGCTATATTAGCCTAAAAATGAATGGTTCTGTATGGGTAACGAATGCCGTAAACTTCTCGTACCTTTTCCATAACAACTTCTCGTAATAAATCGATGTTTTGGCGTTCAAGAGCAGAGATGAACACACAGTTATTATCAGTTTCGCCTTCCCAACGTTCCTTCAGTTCTCGGCGTAAATCTTCTTTAACGCTATCATCCAGCCATTCGTCAAAATATTTTTCTTCGTACAAGTCCATTTTATTAAAAATGGTTAGAATTGGCTTGTCAAATGCCTTTAAATCTTGCAAAGTCTTGTTTACCACACCAATTTGTTCTTCATATTTTGGGTGAGAGGTATCTACCACATGCAACAAAATATCTGCTTCTCTTACTTCATCTAAAGTGCTTTTAAAACTTTCTACCAAGTGGTGTGGCAATTTTCTAATAAAACCAACTGTATCGCTTAATAAAAATGGTGTATTATCAAAAACCACTTTTCTAGTAGTGGTATCTAAGGTTGCAAATAGTTTGTTTTCAGCAAATACTTCGCTTTTGCTCAATACGGTCATTAAAGTGCTTTTACCAACATTCGTGTAGCCTACCAACGCCACACGAATAAACTCGCCACGCTCTTTACGTTGCGTGAAAGACTGCCTATCTATTTCGCTCAAACGCTTACGTAGTAAAGATATCTTATCTTTTACAATACGTCTATCTGTTTCAATTTCTGTTTCGCCAGGTCCACGAGAGCCAATACCACCACCTTGCCTTTCTAAGTGCTTCCACATGCCTTTAAGACGTGGTAAAATATATTGGTATTGAGCTAATTCAACCTGCACTTTTGCTTGGGCTGTTCTTGCACGGCGGGCAAAAATATCCAGTATCAAATCGCTTCTATCAAGTGTTTTGGTTTTAAGCTCAGTTTCAATGTTAATAATCTGAGAGCCAGTAAGTTCATCATCAAAAATCACCAAGCCGATATTGCGCCCTTGAACATATTCTTTAATTTCTTGAAGCTTGCCTTTACCTACAAATGTTTTACTATCTCTATTGGCTAGTTTTTGGGTAAAGCGTTTTACAGTAATGGCACCTGCTGTTTCTGCCAAAAAAGCCAGTTCATCCAAATACTCATCCACTTGTTCTTGTGTTTGGTCTTTTTGTACCAAACCAATTAACACGCAACGTTCTTCGTCTTTAATTTTTTGTTTCTCTATCAACTAATTATAATTTGTACAAAAGTAGTTGGTTTGCTGCATGTGATAATCTGAACTGTGATTAGGGATGGTTATTAGGATTTTTATAATTCAAAGCAGTCATTCTCAAATTACATACCAGCATATCAGCACATTACATTTCACCACTTACCTTTACCACGTATGCAAATGGATATTATACAAAATGCCCAGCAAACTATTGCTATTGAAGCAAATGCTATTGCTAGCTTAAGCCAATTTATTAACCTTGATTTTAAAAAATCTATTACAGTAATTGCAAATTGTAAGGGGCGGCTTGTAGTAAGTGGTATTGGCAAAAGTGCCATTGTTGCACAAAAAATGGTAGCTACCTTTAACTCAACAGGTACACCTGCCTTGTTTATGCATGCAGGCGATGCTATTCATGGCGATTTAGGTATGGTGCAACCAGAAGATATTGTTTTACTAATAAGTAAAAGCGGTGAAAGTCCAGAAATAAAAGCCATTGTACCATTAATTAAAAATTTTAATAACACATTGATAGGCATGGTTGGTAGCACCAATAGTTACCTTGCCCAGCAATCAAATATCATTATTAACACCACCATTACTAAAGAGGCTTGCCCTAATAATTTAGCCCCAACAACTAGTACCACGGCACAAATGGTAATGGGGGATGCGATGGCTATTTGCTTAATGTCTTTAAAAGGCTTTACTGATGCTGACTTTGCTAAATTTCATCCTGGTGGCAATTTGGGTAAGCGTTTGTATTTACGGGTTGCAGATTTACTAGTTAATAACCCATCACCAAAAGTGCTACCAACTGCTACTTTAAAACAAGTGATTATTGAAATTACCCAAAAACGTTTGGGTGTTACTGCCGTAGTAGATGATACAAATAATATTACAGGTATTATTACCGATGGAGATTTACGCAGAATGCTAGAGCGAAGTAACCATATTGAGCATATTACTGCGGCAGATATTCTTACAAAAAATCCTAAAACCATCCCACCATTTACCATGGCCGTAGATGCGTTAGAGGTATTTAAACAATATAATATTAGCCAATTATTAGTCGCAGAAAATGGTAATTATGTAGGGGCATTACACCTGCACGATTTAATTAAAGAAGGGATTGTGTAAGCTGGAGATTGTTAGGATCGTGAATGGTCAATCGCTAGTTTATAACTAATGCCTACCGCTTAGCAATTTACGTTTTTCCTATATTAAATAGCCAATAAAACAATTGCTAATCATTTATCCATTTATATTTGAGAATTAAATAAAAAAAATTATGAATAATCCAAATCATTACGTTGCCATTATGGCTGGCGGTATTGGAAGTCGTTTTTGGCCGCAAAGTCGTGTTGGCTATCCTAAACAATTTTTAGATATTTTAAATACAGGCAAAACCCTAATTCAGTGGACGTTTGACCGGTATGCTGCTTTTGTACCTAAAGAAAATATTTTTGTGGTTACTGCTGCAGAGTATAGCCATATTTGCGAAGAACAATTGCCTGACATACCAAAAGAAAATATTATTGCCGAGCCAAGCAGAAAAAATACTGCTCCTTGTGTTGCTTATATTGCATTCAAATTATTTCAACAAAACCCCAATGCGGCTTTAATTGTTGCACCAAGCGATCATATGATTGCAGACCCAGAAACTTTTAGAAATATATCGTTAAAAGCATTAGACTTCGTTGATGCTAATGGGGTATTTGTTACACTTGGTATTCAACCTACCTACCCAAACACAGGTTACGGTTATATTCAGTTTGATCAAGATAGCGATGCTGGTGGGGGCATTTTTAAAGTAAAAACATTTACCGAAAAACCTAGCTTAGAAATAGCTAAAAGCTTTTTAGAAAGTGGTGATTTTTTATGGAACGGTGGTATATTTATTTGGAAAGCAAAAGATGTGATTGATGCATTTGAAAAATATGACCCTGATACTTTTGAATTGTTTGATGCAGAGAAAGAGTACTTAAATACACCGAACGAAAAAGAAGCAATTGATCGAATTTATCCGCTTTGTAAAAATGTAGCCGTTGATGTGGCTTTGATGGAAAAAGCAGAAAATGTATATGTAATTCCTTCCTCTTTTGGCTGGACAGATTTAGGTACTTGGACCAGTGCTTACGATAATTTGGAAAAAGATTATTTGGGCAATGCTGTTGCCAGCGATAGCACCATTATTATCGATTCTACAAAGTGTATGATTAGTGCACCTACTGGTAAATTGTTGGTATTACAGGGCTTAGATGATTTTGTTGTAATTGATACTAAAGACGCATTATTAATTTGCAAAAAAGAAAAAGAACAAGCAATTAAAGAGTATGTAGCCGAAGTTAAGCGCAGCAAAGGCGATAAATATTTATAGAAAAAAGTAAATAACAAGAGATAAGGTTCAAGGTACAAGCCTTCAATCTTATCTCTTATTTTTTTTCTTGAGTTTACTTTTTCATTTATTCGTCTAACTTTAAAGCTTGTTTTTTTCTTGAATTTTCTTGCTGCTTGATTCTTATACCTTCATTTAAAACGATTGTACCATGACTGAAAAAATGCGCTTGTTTGACTGTATTGACTTGCAATTAGAAAAATTTCCCAAGCCAGATATGTTTGCTGCAAAAGAAGATGGCCAATGGAAATCCTATAGCACAGAAACAGTTAAAAATATTGTTAACAATTTAAGTGCTGGCTTGCTTAGTTTAGGTTTAAGTGGGAATGATATGACGGCAGAAGGCAGCGATAAAATTGCTATTATTAGTAACAATAGGCCAGAATGGCTTTTTATTGACTTGGCAGCTCAGCAAATTGGAGTGATTCTCGTACCAGTCTATCCAACTACAAATCTTAACGAAATAGAATTTATTTTTAATGATGCATCTGTAAAATATGTATTTGTCAGCAGCGAAAGCATGCTTGCTAAAGTACAAGCTGTTGCCATAAAAGTGCCATCTATAAAGGATGTGTATAGTTTCGATATTATTAGGGGCTATAAGCATTTTAGCGAACTTACAAATGCTGCTAATAATAGTTTGTTACAACAAGTAAATACTATTAAAATTGGTATTCCAACATCACAAATAGCTACTATTATTTATACGTCAGGTACTACCGGCGTACCAAAAGGCGTTATGCTTAGCCACAACAATATTGTTAGCAATGTTAAGTTAAGCAAAGAGAGTTTTCCTTTTGAAGACGCACCAGAAAGTAAGGTATTAAGCTTTTTACCGCTTAATCATATTTTTGAGAAAATGGTAAGCTATATTTATTTGTTCAGTGGTATTGGCATTTACTACGCTGAAAGCTTAGAGACAATAGGTGATAACTTAAAGGAAATAAAGCCAGATGGTTTTACTACGGTACCTCGTTTATTAGAAAAGGTATTTGAAAAAATAATGATAACTGGTAGCAACTTAAAAGGTATTAAAAAAGTATTATTTTATTGGGCAGTTTCGGTAGCAGAAAAATATGATAATTTAGAGGATGGTGGTGTTTGGTACAACATGCAATTAGCAGTGGCTAACAAACTTATATTTAGTAAATGGCGGGAAGCGTTGGGTGGCAATATTCGCTTTATTGTTACTGGTGGTGCTGCTTGTCAGGTAAAACTACTACGTATATTTAATGCTGGGCAAATTCCTGTTTACGAAGGCTATGGCCCTACTGAAAATAGCCCCGTTATTTGTGTAAACCGAAAAGAAAAAGGTGGTACAAAGTTTGGTACGGTTGGCCCACCACTTAATACGATGCAAGTAAAATTGGCAGAAGATGGTGAAATATTAGTAACAGGCCCAAGCGTAATGGAAGGTTATTTTAAACGTCCAGATTTAACCGCAGAAACTGTAATTGATGGCTGGTTACATACAGGCGATATTGGTGTTTGGGTTGATAATAAGTTCTTAAAAATTACCGACCGCAAAAAAGAATTATTTAAAACTAGTGGTGGTAAATATGTTGCCCCACAACCCATAGAAAATAAGTTTAAAGAAAGCCCTTTTATTGAGCAAATAATGATTATAGGTAGCGAACGTAAGTTTGTTGCAGCCTTAATTGTGCCATCATTTACACATTTAAAAGCTTGGATGTTGCATAAAGAATTAGCGTTTACAACCAATGCCGAAGCAATTAAAAAACCAGAGGTTTTAGAAAAATTTAAATCGATTATTAATGAATTGAACGAGTTTTTTAATCATGTAGAGCAAGTGAAAAAATTTGAATTACTGCCACAAGAATGGAGTGTTGAAACCGGTGAAATGACGCCTAAATTGAGCCTAAAAAGAAAGGTTGTTATGGAAAAATGTGTAACGGCGGTTGAGAAAATTTATAACGACTAAGTAAAAAATAATATTTTATCGTAAAAATACGATTAAAAAATTATTCCCCTTATATTTGCTTTATCGTATAAAAACGATGAAATGCAAATGTCTATTGATAAATCATCAGAATTTACACAAGCCGAGCAAGACCTGGCAGCTTTTGCCAAAGCCATTGGCCATCCTGCACGTATTGCCATTTTAAAAATATTAGCTACAAAAAATGCGTGTATTTGTGGCGAAATTGTAAATGTTTTGCCATTGGCACAAGCCACCGTAAGCCAACATTTAAAAGCACTTAAAGAAGTAGGTTTAATCCAAGGCGCCATCGATGGCCCCAAAAGTTGCTACTGTATTAATTGGGTAACTTTTAATAATTTTAAAACACAGTTCAACACAGTTTTTTCTGGTATAGAAAATAGTAACAATACATGCTGCCAATAATTTAATATGAAAAAATATTACTCAGAATTTATTGGCACTTTTATAATGATGTTTTGTGGCACAGGTGCGATGGTTATTGATGAAACAACCAATGGAAGCGTTACCCACGTTGGTGTTGCCATTACTTGGGGATTAATTATCATGTCACTTATTTATACTTTGGGCGAAACCTCAGGGGCACATTTTAACCCCGCTGTAACTATAGCATTTACAGTAAATAAAAACTTTCCCATCAAAGAAGTAGTACCTTACTTAAGTAGCCAGTTTTTAGGGGCAATTAGTGGTAGTTTGTTACTTAAATATTTATTTCCCACATCAATTTTTTTAGGTGCATCAGTGCCAAGCGGTAGCCATATGCAATCTTTTATTCTAGAAATTGTACTTAGCTTTTTGCTCATGCTGGTTATTTTAAAAGTAGCTAAAGGCTCAAAAGAGCAAGGTCTGTTTGCAGGCATTGCTATTGGTTCTGTGGTATTGTTAGAAGCGATGTTTGCCGGGCCAATTTGTGGTGCTAGTATGAACCCTGTTCGGTCATTAACACCAGCTTTGGTATCAGGGCATTTATCTCAAGTGTACATTTATATAGTAGGCCCGCCAATTGGCATGTTACTAGCAGTGGCTTTTAATAAATTATTACAATAAAAATTAGTGTTATTACTTATAGCAAATAAAAAATTTAGCGTGTCCCTACGGGTCAGGCTATCCGCTACAAGTCCTCGCTACACTACGTTTCGCTGTGGGCTTTTCGCTACTATCCCTCACGCAAATCCGTACGCAACAATGCCAATTCAACAATAAAAACGTTACATATTATTCTATAATTATCTCAACTATCATTAATCAACACAACCTGCTAAGCGCTTAGTGTGCTTATGTAAAAAAAATTTAACATGAAAAAGAAAATCCTTTTTGTTTGCATCGAAAACAGTAATCGCTCGCAAATGAGCCAAGCATTTGCTATCATTAATGGGAGTAATAAATTTGAAGCATTTAGTGCAGGTAGCAAACCAAGTGGTGTTGTAAACCCAAAAGCCATAGCGGCCATGAAAGAATTAGGCTACAACTTATCTAGCCACGATAGTAAAAGCTTAGACGAAGTAAAAACGTATGCCCCTTTTGATGCTGTGGTAACCATGGGTTGTGGTGATGCCTGCCCGTGGATGCCTGCCAAAAAATTTGTTGATTGGGTTATTCCTGATCCAAAACATATGTTACCAGAAGAATTTAACCAGGTGCGTGATTTTATCGAAGGGAAAGTGAAAGGCTTATTAGCTGAACTAGAAACAGAATAGTTGTTTAACAAATAATTAAAAAAATATTTTAATTATATCTTTTTACTTTCACACGCCAAAAATCTCTGTATACAAAAGTTACATGAGCTTGGGTATAGGTTTCTTTAATTAAGCCAGCATCTTTTGTGCCGCGTTGACCAATTTCTATTCCCATTAGTAAACCTAAATTACTTTTAGTTAGCGCATTAAAACCGCCACCTATAGTAACGCTATAATCAGTTAATTGAATACCATTAATTTTTAAATAAGAATTACAATAAGAAAATCCTGTTTGCAAAAAATATTTTTCGGCACTTAAAAGATTACCTTGATAGTCTCTATAACTTATTTTTTTAGAATATTCAAACCCTGCCGAATATCTACTACTATTTACCAACTGGTAATTAGACGTGTTGGTGTTAGAGCCCGTCCAGCTTTGAAAATTATAGTCTGCTGCAAACGTGTATTTATCTTTCAGTTTTAATGCTACACCACCTGCATACATAACTGGTAAGTTAAAAAAAGTGTTTCTAAATTGTTGATTATTAATTAAAGCTGTTGAACCATCGGTTACTTTTAATTGATAATTGGCTTTTAAAGGCGTTTTTAAAGAGCCAGTTGCACCAGCAGATAATTGCAACTTGTCATTTATTTTTGTTTTAAACTGTATCCCACCTTTAAAATAAAAATTACCTAATAATAGATTTCTATCTGTAACCAAAGCACTATCACTAACGCTAGAAATAATGGTCTCTTTTTGTTCTAATTGACCAAAAATATAGGCTGTATGTATCCCAATTGATAAATGCTTGTTAATTTTATAACTATTGGCAATAAAAAATTGATTAGTACTACCAGTACCTTCATTATAAGTTTGTGCTGTAAATGTAGATCCTTGAATAATTTTTGTACCGAAATAAGAATAATTAGACGTACTAAATGGTAGTAAACCAATAGCAGCACCCCATCTTGGCTTTATTTTAATAGCAACAACTAACTTTTTAAATTGTAAATCGGACGATTGACTGGCTGATGCATTGTTAATTGGTGTACCTGCATAACTTACACCTTTATAACGAGCCGTGGCTTCAAAATTAAACGCTTTGTCTTGCAGGCCACTATAAGAAGCAGGATTAGCATGGTATAAAAAACGATTTGTTGCGTCAGATGACAAAGCAATACCTGTATGGGCCATACTACTGGTTTTGTCAAAATAACTTTTTTCAATATCTCCAATACCAATTATTGAGTAAGGTGATGTATTATTTTGAGCCGTAACCAAATTAACAACTAAAACAGAACAAAATAAACCAGTTAGTATCTTACTTTTCATGTGTGTATATTTATTTGGATGGTCTTCCAAATTGTTTGCAATTAAATTAAGCATGACAAATAAATAATAAAATAAATATATATATTTATTTTATAGCAACATAAAACACTTGCAATTCTATTTTACTATTAGGTACATTATTTTGTCTACTTCCTATTGCTAATCTACTAAAGCTTGTTTCGTAAGCACCACTAGGTGGCGTCAACAACAATCCATTTTTACTCTCTACATCTAAGTCTGTAACAGCAAATCTTATAAAGCTAGTGATATCAAAACTGTAAGCAGTATTTACCCCAAAAGCATAATCGGTAAATAAATTACCATATTGTACAACGGGTCTACCATTTGCCCCGGCGCTACTTAAATCTGTACCAATTTGGTTAAGTGATGTAGTGGTTGATAAGCGTAATTGTGGTGGCAAATAAAATGTTCGATTATAAGAGCCATCAACTGGTCTTATAATTAGCCTTGCACTTAAAATTTTTGCAAAATTGGGGGTTTTTAAAAGCTCTCTTATTGTGTTAAATCTTAGTTTTATTAATGAACTGCCTGCAGATTGCCCATAAGCAATATTATCAGTAAGTTTTGTATCAATTTCCTTTACAGTTGGCAAATTTTGAAGTTTGGCTGAACCAGTACTTCTATCCACCGAAATAGTATTAAAATGCAAGTTTCTATTGCTTAAGGTAAAATCAATATTCCTGTTAACAAGATATAAATCTTTCTTTTTATAATGAACACGCAATTTGGCACTATCGCTACAACCAAATACCATTTGGCTAGCACTATTGCTACTTATTCGCAAGCCTTTAAAAAAGTTTAAAAATGTTGCTGTATTTTTTATAGTATCACTTTTAGATATAAACTTATCTAAAAGTGATTGCCCTAAATTTGGATCTAATTTTATAAAAATTGTATCTGTTTGGTTAGGTTTAATAAACACATCTTTAGAACCCAATACAATCGGATCGACATCAAATTTATCAATATTAAACAAGCTAAACCCATTATCAAATGGTTCGATTTTTTGGGTTACTCGAGATACATCAATATGTATAGGCTTAGTACTATCACCATAAAAGGTTTTGTTTAATTTTAAAATCAATGTAATGGAATCAAATAACACATTATCATAAATATCTTCAAAAGCTGGTGGTGCCACTTGAAAATAAGTTTGCGTAGCAATAGTGCCAAAAATTGGGTCTTTATAACTACCAATTAAGGTAGTGCCTAAGCCAGAAGTAGCAAAAGAATCTCTATATATTGTAGATAATTGAACACCAAAAGTATCAATCTTTATTATTTGTGTGTTGCTGCCATCTACAAAATCGTTACCAAATTGAACATCTACTTTTTTACAAGCAAAAGCACCAATAATTAACGATAAAAAAAGAAAAGTGGAAAATTTGTGCTGCATATTAGCTTTTGTTCTTTTAAAAGTATCAATACTTATTAATAATACAATGTACAATGTTAACCTGTGTGCCTGTTACAAAATTGTTAGTATGGATAAATAAATAATTTTAACCGATGGGCTGCCAAATTTTGTCTATTAGTAGCAACATCACACTGAAATAAATAAATCCCTTATTTTGCAGCCCGTTTGCAAATATAGGTGTTATGATTTTTATTAGTTGGTAGACAAAATGAAACTATTCATCTACAAAAACTATTTAAAAATCCATTTTAACTATTTCGCTGACAACCCTACTAATAATTTCAGCAAAATTTTAACTGATCATGAAGCAATTAAAGTACTTTTTCTTTTTACCTGCCAGTGTTATTCTATTGGCTATTTCTTGTGCTAAAAATACTGGTTCTACCGACCTTGTTGGTAATTGGGTTACCCGTTCTCAATTAAATGGTGATGGTCGATATAAAGCAGCTTCTTTTGTAATAGGCGATACTGCTTATTTAACTACCGGTTATAATGGCACAGATCGCTATAAAGATATGTGGGCTTATCGTGCAGACAATAATACTTGGACTTTGAAAGCTACTTTTGCGGGCGTTGCTCGTAACTCTGCAGTAGGTTTTGCTGTTAGTGGTAAAGGTTATATTACTACAGGTTATGATGGTACTATTCGCTTAAAAGATACTTGGGAATACAATCCTGCAACAAATGCTTGGACCTCTAAAGCATCTTTTCCTGAACCAATTAATGCAGGCACTGGTAATAGCGATGGTAGATACGATGCAACGGCATTTACATTAACTGCCAATGGTGTAGTTAAAGGCTTTGTAACTTGTGGGTACAATGGTGGTTCTCAAAAAGACATGTATTCTTATAATCCATTAACTGACAGTTGGAAAGAAGAAATCGCTACCCCTGGTGCTAAACGTTCTGGTGCGGTTGCTTTTGTTTATAATAATGTGGCATACCTTTTAACGGGTTCAAGCAGTAACTCTAACATCAACGACTTTTACAAATACGAACCCAATAGTGGCGCTTGGACAGCTTTGAACAAATTAACTAATATTAGCACAGATAGTTTTGACGATGATTATACCGATATTATTCGTACCAATGCAGTGGCATTTGTAATTGGCGACAAAGGTTATCTATCTGTTGGAGAAAATGGTGGATTAACAGCAAAAACTTGGGAATACGATTTTGCAACAGACAGATGGGGTCGTAAACACGATTTTGAACGTGCATCACGCACTGGTGCTGTTGGGTTTACAATCAAAGGTCGCGGTTTTGTAACCACTGGTAGAAGTACAGGTTTACCTTTTGATGATATTGAAGAATTTCAACCAGATGCAGCTTATAATGCAAATGATTAAGAAATATTGGATTTATATCTTGTTCATACTTTCAGTCATTATTTTTGCTAGTACACAATATTATAAGCATAGTAAAGGCAATATTGAAGTAAAAACAAAGCTAACTAAAACTGGATGGGGGTATGATATTTATGTTAAAAATAAGTTATTTATAACGCAAGATATGATACCATCAATTGCTGGTAACAAAGCTTTTAAAACAGAAATGGACGCTAAAAAAATAGGCGAACTAATGGTCTTAAAAATGAAACAAAACCAAATACCCAATATTACTGAACAGGAATTAGACAGTTGTAATATTCAACGATAAAAACAAAAAGGATGCTCAATTGAGTATCCTTTTTTTATAAGACAACATCTCGTTTTAGTTCCTCAATGGTTACTTTTTTTTAATAATGATAATTTCTAAAAAAATTAGCTGTTCTAAATTATACAATTAATGGTTTATTCCTTAATCTTGTTTCGATATTTAAACTAGTTAATACTATGCCCACTTACCTTATAAAAAATACCATCATTGTAAATGACGGCAGTCAATTTCATGGCGATGTATTAATTAAAAATGAACGTATTGAAAAAATTGCACCGAACATTACTACTAAAGAAGCTTCAATCGAAATAGATGGCAGCAACCAGTATTTACTGCCAGGTTGTATTGATGATCAGGTGCATTTTCGTGAACCCGGCTTAACACACAAGGCCACTATTTACACAGAATCTAAAGCGGCTGTTGCTGGTGGCGTGACTAGTTTTATGGAGATGCCAAATACCAGTCCACCTGTATTTACACAAGCATTACTAGAACAGAAATACGAGATAGGTAAGCAAACTTCCTTGGCCAATTACTCGTTTTACATGGGTACATCTAACGATAATTTAGAAGAAATTTTAAAAATTAATGCCAAAAAAAATGAGGTGTGCGGTGTAAAAGTATTTATGGGGAGCTCTACTGGTAATTTATTGGTAGATAGCCCGTTGGTGCTTGAAAGTGTATTTGAAGGAAGCGAGTTATTAATTGCTACGCATTGCGAGGAAGAAAGTATTATTAAGGCAAATTTACAGCAGCTAAAAAACAACAAGGCCATACTTGAACCAAGTGACCATCCTATTATTCGTAATGATGAGGCTTGTTTTGAATCATCCTTTAAAGCCATTCAATTTGCAAAAAAATACAATAGTCGCTTGCATATTTTACATATTACCACTGCTAGAGAATTGCAACTGTTTGGCAATATGCTATCACTAGAAGATAAACGCATTACCGCAGAAGTGTGTGTGCACCATTTACATTTTACCAGCGATGATTATGCCAAATTTGGCAATCAAATAAAATGCAACCCTGCGATTAAAAGCCCCGATAATAAAACGGCTTTATGGCAAGCCTTATTAGATGATAGATTGGATGTTATTGCTACCGACCATGCACCACATACTTGGGCTGAGAAATGTGAGCGATACGAAAAAGCTCATGCTGGCTTACCATTAGTACAACATGGATTACAATTAATGTTGCATTATGTAACAGAAGGAAAAATAACCATAGAAAAAGTGACGGAAAAAATGAGTCATAATGTGGCAAAATGCTTTCAAATAAAAGACCGTGGCTTTATTAGGGAAGGTTATTTTGCAGACTTGGTTTTGGTAAATATGAACCAACCACAAACTATTACTAAACAAAATATTTTGTACAAATGTGGCTGGAGTCCTTTGGAAAATTTTACTATGCCAGCAACCATTATCAACACATTTGTAAATGGTAATTTAGTTTATGGAAACGGCGTATTTAATGAGTCTATAAAAGGGATGCGCTTGCAATTTGAGAGATAGTTGTGAGTTATAAATTATGAGTTATAAAATCTTAATATATCTTTTAATTTAGAACCTACCACTTAAAACATCCAACCAATATATGCAAATAGATAAAACCACCTTACAAGACCTTTCTATTTTTCATAGCGATGAAGATCAATCGGTATTTCATCACCTCAACTTTACACAAACCAACGATGGTAGAGACTATTTGCGATGGATTTTAGGTAGGCCATTAGATACTATTAAAGAGATACAAGATGTTCAAAAAACCATACAATTATTAAGTAGCGTTATAGATAGTTTTCCTACAACCATTACCAATGGCACTATGCTGGTAATTGATAAATTTTACGAAACGCAGTTAGATACTTTTCCTGCAAAACCAAACCGATTCAATAGCTTATTGTATGCTGTAATTTCTAAATCCGATTTTTCAATTACAAAATATTCAGTAGAACATTTCATTACATTTTTTAAAGGACTACAGCAAATAGTAGCCTTGTTACAACAACAAAATACAAGTAAACAACTACAAACTTGGTGCGATAGAATTGTGCATTTACAATCTAACCAATACGTTAAGGCAATGCTACAATATCAAATAAATGATAGCATTCCGCCACAAGAAGTAATCGCTTTTGGTAGTTTTTTACGCAACCATTTTAAAGAAAAAATAACCAGTTTAATGGATATTTATGCAAGGCTAGATGCGTATTTAAGCCTTGCAATTGCCAGTAAAAAATACCAATTTATATTTCCTGATATTTCCTTAACCAACCAACCTTATATTAAGGCAGAAGGTTTGTGGCATATTTTATTAAACGTACCAGTTAGTTATGATGTAAACCTTAATAAAGACAACAACTTTCTATTTTTAACTGGTGCTAATATGGCTGGCAAAAGTACTTTTATAAAAGCAGTTGGCATTTGTGTTTATTTAGCACACATTGGCATGGGTGTACCTGCAACAAATATGCAGCTAAGTTTATTTAATGGGTTGCTTAGTAATATTAATGTGGCAGACAATATTATTAAAGGGGAGAGCTATTTTTTTAATGAGGTACAGCGTATTAAAAATACCATAGAAAAAATTAGCGACGGAAATAATTGGTTGATTTTAATAGATGAATTATTTAAAGGCACCAACGTACAAGATGCCATGAAATGTAGCACCACCGTTATTGAGGGCTTACATAAAATGACCAATGCGGTATTTATTCTATCAACACATTTGTACGAAATTGGTGAGCAGTTGCAACAATATCCCAATATAGATTTCAGGTTTTTTGAAACCAGCATAGTCGATAATGAATTGGTATTTAGTTATCAATTAAAAAAAGGAATTAGTAATGACAGGTTGGGATATTTAATTTTAAAAAAGGAAGGTGTTGTGGCGTTATTAGAAAAACTGTAAAGACATAATTGTACTGCTGTATTTTGTATTGTTAAAAAGTAGGTTTGTGTAATATTTTTTAGTGTACTACTTACTACAATAATTTTGCACTATAAAATAAATATATGATTTCACTCTTATTATCGCACCAATTGAAAGCTTTTTGGCGAAGTAGAAATGCTGGTAAAAGCATCGCCATTCAAATTTTTATTGGGTTATTAGGTTTGTATTTGCTAGCTGTAGCCCTGTTTGTAGGCTTTGGTTTAAAAAGTTTTATTATTGCTGTAGCGCCTGGTCAAAATGTTGTTACCACTTTTTGTGGCTTCATTTTATACTATTTTTCTTTTGATATTTTGATGCGTTTTCTGCTGCAAGAATTACCCACAGTAGCAGTACAACCTTACTTAGCACAAAACATAAAAAGAAGCCAACTAGTGAATTTTTTAAATTGGCGTTCCTTATTTACTTTCTTAAACTTGCTGCCGCTTATTTTATTTATTCCATTTTCTATTACAGGTATTGGTAAACAATACGGTGCTGGTGTAGCCATAGGTTTTGTTGTTAGCATTATAAGTTTTTGTGTGGTCAACCACTTTTTAATATTGTTTATAAAGCGAAAAACTGTTATCAGCAGTTGGTGGATGGTTGGCTTTTTTATAGTGGTAATACTTTTTATGTTTGGTGATTATTTTCATATTTTTTCTTTGCAAAATGTATCGGCCTATTTGTTTACAGGGCTTATTAAAAATGCGTGGCTCTGCCTTGTTGCCATTGTATTTTCAGTCGCATCGTTTATCAATAACAGTCGCTTTCTTTTCAATAATTTGTATGTAGAAGAGATGAGTAAATCATCCAAAGAAAAAACTGCTAGTGAGTATGTATGGCTGCAACGATTTGGCCATATTGGCGATATGATAGCTGTAGATATTAAGCTAATTCTACGTAATAAAAGGCCACGATCGCTTTTGATGTTGTCATTTATTTTCTTGGCTTACGGTTTTATATTCTATAAGCAAACTTATTTTGAGACAAACATGCTAGGTATGGTACTCATGGGCGGCATATTTATTACAGGTATGTTCATGGCAAGCTTTGGGCAGTTTTTATTTGCATGGCAAAGTGTACATTTCGATGGAATTATGGCTAGTAATGCCAACATTAAAACCTTCATTAAAAGTAAGTTTTATTTACTTACAGCGTTTAGTACTATTGCCATGCTACTATCGCTTCCGTATGGCTTTATCAACTGGCGTATTATTCCCATACAAATAGCGGCTTACTTTTTTAATGTAGGTATCCATTCTCTACTGTGTATCTATTTTGCCACCCGCAGTTACAAAGGTTTAGACCTTGGCAAAGCAGCCACATTTAACTATCAGGGTACTGGTTCAGCACAATGGTTGTACAGCCTTGCTATTTTCTTAGTAGGGGGCTTATTGTACTTGCCTCTAGGCTTTTTTGTTAGCCCCTGGGCTGGTATTGCAGCAGTAGGTATTTTGGGCTTAATTAGCTTTCTATTACAAGACTGGTGGCTGGCTATTTTAACCAAAGAATTTATGCTGCGCAAATACAAAATATTAGAAGGCTTTAGAGAAAAATAGTAAAGAATACAAGAACAAGAAATCAAGATACAACACACAAAAATCTCAGATCAGAAATTATAAATTAATAATTATGCTTACAGTAAATAATATTGGTAAAGTTTATAATGGTAAAATAGCGGTAGATATCAATGAATTGCACATTGCAACTGGCGAAATCATTGGTCTAGTAGGTAATAACGGTGCTGGCAAAACCACCTTCTTTCGCTTAATTTTAGATTTAATTAGAGCCGACCGTGGTGAGATTTTATCTAAAGATAAAAGTATTACAACTAGTGAGGATTGGAAGCAATACACGGCTGCCTATTTAGACGAAGGCTTTTTAATTAGCTACCTCACACCAGAAGAATATTTTTATTTTGTAGGCAAATTGCACAACCGCTCAAAGGCAGATATAGATGAGTATTTACAGGGCTTTGTTAGCTTTTTTGATGGTGCTATTTTAAAGAGTGGTAAATATATTAGAGACCTATCAAAAGGCAACCAATTTAAGGTGGGTATTGCAGCTTGTATACTGCAAAACCCCGAGTTATTAATGCTAGATGAACCCTTTGCTAACTTAGATCCATCATCCCAAAGCAGGCTAATACAAATGCTGAAAGAACTGCACGATAAAAAGCGTATGACTATATTAATAAGCAGCCACGACTTAAACCATATTACAGATGTTTGTCAGCGTATTTTATTGATGGAAAAAGGCCGTATTATTAAAGACTTACAAACTAGTGAAGACACACTAAACGAACTAGAATCTTACTTTAAAGTATAGGTATTTACACTTAAAAAAAAGACATGCTTTTAAAAAGGAAACGATACACTATTTGGAAAGTAATAATTTGGTCGGTTGGAGTAAACTTTGTGTTAGAATTTTTTGGTCTTTTTATGATTGCATTTGTAAAAGTGCCTGAACAAACATATACGTTTCATGACTTTACTACTATTAAAAGTTTAGTACATTTTGGGTTAGGTATTATATTTGATACCCTGTTTTTTTATTATACCCTTAACTATTTCCATCGGCTTATTCTACTCAAAAAAAATCTGTTTCATTATATTACCTACTGTTTGCTTGTGTTGTGTTGCTGTGAAGCATATTTTATTATTTCACATGAATTATTACCACCCATCAAGTCCCCTAAAGTTAGTATTGGCATTGGTATAATTATTTTTTCTACTGTAATGCTTGGTACCTTTTTACTCGGTTCCAGTTTGCTTATTGCCTATTTAAATAGTTTACGAGATGATAAAAAACATCAAAAAATTTTAGAAATACAAAATCTACAAGCCAATTATAATTTTTTAAAGGCACAAATAAATCCACATTTTTTACATAACACGCTCAATTTTTTTTATGCTAAATCGCTGCCCTATTCTGAGGAATTATCCGATGGTATTTTAACCTTATCAGAGATTATGCGGTATGCTTTAAGTAAAGAAAATGCCATTGATGGCAAGATATTATTGACAGATGAAATTGAGCATTTACGTAACGTAATTAAAATTAACCAATTGCGTTTTAGCAATAAGCTGAATGTTAATTTTGAAGTGCATGGTGTTATTGGCGAAGTAATGATGATACCCTTTGTATTGATAACAATTGTAGAAAATGCGTTTAAACATGGGGACTTAAAGAACCCAGAATTTCCCATAGATATACAGTTAACTGTAATAGATGATACCATGACATTTTACTGTAAAAACAAAAAGAAAACTGGACCCAAAGAATTATCAACAGGTATTGGTTTAGACAATACAAAAAAACGTTTAGATATGGTTTATCACAACCGTTTCACCATCAATATTTTAGATGAAGCAACCTTTTATACCACTGAATTAATCATTAGTAAGTTATGATAAAATGTTTAGTTATTGATGATGAACAACATGCTATAGATATATTGATGCATTATATAAAACAAACGCCTTTTTTAGAGTTGATAGCTACTACCTTAAATCCGATAGAAGGTCTACAAATAGTGGCTTCTAAGCAAATTGATTTAGTATTTCTAGACATACAAATGCCCGAAATTTCTGGTATAGATTTTATTAAAGCCATCAACGGAAAATGCAAAGTGATACTAACAACTGCCTATACAGAATTTGCTATTGAAGGCTTTAATTTAGAGGTAATAGATTATTTACTAAAGCCGATAAGTATGCCACGATTTTTAGTAGCTACGCAAAAAGCTTTAAAAATTCTGAATCCACAAAATTACGAGCAAGACTTACCAGATATTCAGGATGATTATATGTTTGTAAAAACTGAATCTAAAGGTAAAATGTTGAAGATAAACCTTGTTGATATTGACTATATAGAAGGCATGAAAAACTATGTGGCAATTTATCGAAACGGACAAAAAATCTTGGTTTATACCAATATGAAAGACATGGAAGAACGCTTGCCGCAAAAGCAATTTATGCGGGTACATAAATCATTTATTATTTGTATCCCAAAAATTACTGGTATAGAGGGCAACTTGATTGTATTAAAAAATGTAATGGCAGAAATTCTTCTCGGCGAAAGTTATAAATCAGCATTTATGGCTATTATAAAAAGTAAGTTGGTAGATTAGTTAACAGGCAACTTACCTGTAATGGCAAGCGATACAATGGCGATACAAACAATAGCAATTGTGGCAAACATCAACACAAACTTTGCTCGTCGCAAATCAGCTTCATCTTTACTTTGATAGGCATTGTACAACATTTTAAATCCTAACAATAAGGCTATTACAAAGCCTGTAAAAAGCAATACATAAAAAGTGTAAGTAGCTCCATTTGCGTTTAGTAAAACCATTATATTTTTTTAGTCAATTTGTAATCATTCTTAAACAGCCATTGAAAAATCTTATCTCGGTTATCGCCTTGAATAATGATCTCTGCATCTTTTGCAGAGCCGCCCGTACCGCAAAAATTTTTCAATTTTTTACCCAATTCTTGCAAATCATTATCGCTGCCAATAAAACCTACAATTAAAGTAACAGCTTTACCGGCTCTATGTTTAGTTTCTAATTTAATTCGAAGTTTTTGCTGAGCTACAGGTAGAGTTTCTTGTATAGGTTCATCATTATCTAACTTAAAATTAGGGTCTGTACTAAAAACAAGACCATTGTTATTTGTGTTGATTTTTTTAGCCATGTATACTATTTTTTGCTTCCTAATGCAAATTGCTCAATCAAATAATAATCTGCAAAATAATACGATTAGTCTCATCCACCATAAGTCAATATAAGCAGGTACACTTTTTATAAGTTATTTCAATATGCCTCATCATAAATTTTGTAGTAAACGTAGGTAAAAACAATAAAGTAATTTATCAGGAACGAGCATATCACTAACTTTAAATTGTTGTAAAAACATTTATTTAATATAGCCCATTAATAATTGGGATTTTTTTTATAGTAGTAGAGGTATGAAGGTAATATTTTTAATTTTAGCTATCGTTTCATGTCTGTTATCAGCCTGTACATCTTCTAAAATTTCGAATTATAAATTCAATCAAAAAACGGCAGCAATACCTTTACAACAAGATATTATTTTACTAAAAAAAGTACTTGAAGCCAATCATCCAAGCCTATATTGGTACACACCAAAAGATAGTATAGATGCTTATTTTTATAATGCAATAAGTTCAATAAAAGACTCGCTTACAGAAATAGGTTTTAGAAACAAAGTGGCTACCATTATTAGTAAAATTCGTTGTGGTCACACTGCGGTAAGGTTTTCAAAAAACTATGCCGATGCAGCAGAAAGCAACCGCTACCCATTGTTTCCATTATTTATAAAAACATGGGGTGATAGTATGGTGGTTTATGGTAATCTTTTTACAAAAGACACTATTTTTAAACGTGGTACTATTATCACATCTATTAATGGGATAGCGAATAAGCAATTATTAGATTCAATGTTTCAACTAATTAGTACCGATGGGTATGCTGATAATTTTAAAAGTCAGGTTATTAGTAATAATTTTTCACTATGGTACAAGTTGGCTTTTGGTGTAGATAGAAGCTATCGTATTGGTTATATTGATGCAATTGGCAATAATATAACCAATACAATTCAAAACTTTGCACCCACAAAAGATACTACAAAACGTAAAAAGAACGGTACGATCGGTAGTCCTGTAATACCATCAGTTATTACCAAAAAGCCATCCAAACATCAGTTAAAGAAATTACAATTACTAGCCAAACGATCGTTATCCATTGATAAGGTTACTAATACCGCTTTTTTGCGTGTTGGCACTTTTAGTGGTAAACTACAACCTTTTTTTAGGCAAAGTGTACAAACTATTACCAAAAAAAATATTGCCAATGTGGTTATAGACCTAAGAGAAAATACTGGTGGTAGGGTTGATAATAGTACCCTGCTTACTAAATATTTTATTACAAAACCGTTTAAAACTGGCGATACGCTTGCTGCAATTACAAAAAATATAAGATTTAAAAAATATATACGTAATGCCTTTTTCTATCAGTTTGCCATGCAGCTTTTTAGCCGAAAAATGAGTGATGGAAGATTTCATAAACGTAGCGAGGAAGTACATATCTATCATCCAAAAACAAAAAATCATTTTGATGGAAATCTTTATTTGGTACAGGGCGGCTTAAGCTTTTCTGCTGCTACTTTATTTATAAGCAGTTTAAAAGGTCAAAAAAATGTGACAGTTATAGGCGAAGAAACAGGCGGTGGTAATTATGGTAATTCTGCTATGTTTTTACCAACTATCACGTTACCTAATAGCAAGTTGCGTGTGATATTGCCTTTATACCGTTTGGTAATTGATAGTAATAGGGTTAAAGATGGGCGTGGTATTATGCCAAATATTCAAATTTTACCATCAAGTATCGCTATTAAAAATGTGGTTGATCTTAAAATTGACATGGTAAAACAATTCATTAGTATTAAAACCAACGTAGGTACGAACAATTAAAAAAGCACCTCTTGTTACAGAGATGCTTTCAATATTCAACCATCACAACAAACTAATTTATTCTGCTTCTGCCACCACTTCTTTCACTTCAGGTATCATACGTTTCATCATGCCTTCTATACCTGCTTTCAGGGTAATCATAGAGGAAGGGCAGCCACTGCAACTACCTTGTAACATTAGGTTTACAATACCATCATTATAGCTTTTAAATTGTATCGCCCCACCATCCATTTCAACAGCAGGTTTTACATAATTTTCCAATAATTCTTTCACTCTTTTTACAATATCATCATCATCTGCACATACAGTATTACTAGCTTCTTGCTTTGTTTTTGCAACCTCTTCTTCGTTAACAACCATCCCACCGTTTTCCAAATAATCTTTTAAAAATTGCTTAATAGTTGGTATCACATCTTGCCAATCATCGGTATCAATTGTTTTGGTTAATGTAATAAAATTACTAGCAATAAACACACTCTTTATAAATGGAAAACTGAACAATTCTTTAGCTAAAGGTGATGGATCAGCCAAGCTTTCATCACCAAAATCGATGCTTTTACCAGGGTACAATAATTTGTTAGCCACAAACTTCATGGTTTCTGGGTTGGGGGTCATTTCGGTATAAATGCTGATAATAGGATTACCTGTTTTTATCATAACGTAAATTTAAACTCCTGCAAAAATAACAATTGCTATTTACGAAATAGGTGAAATGCTAGCGCTAATTGATAATGGCTGATTTTAATTTCGTTAATCGAAAAATGAAAAAACTATGTTTCATCCTTTATCCAGCCCCAATTTTCACCGTTTTTTATGCGTAATAGCTGCATAGTTGAAATGCCAAATTGCTTAGCTAATATTTTTTTTCTGGTTGGATTATTTGGTTCTCTCAAAATTTTTTTAAGCAGCTTTACTTTACCAACTGTAAGCTTACTACCTCTGCCATTAATTTGAGATCGCTTGGCAAAATTATCTTTTCGTTTTATTACAGCCTCACTAAGGTTTGCATGTGCTTGCTGTTCAGCTAATGTAACCCATTTTAAATTCGTTGTTACATTGTTGGCTCTATTACCATCTAAATGAATTACAAACAAATGTTTAGAGGATGGTTTTTCTAAAAAATAGTCAGCAACAATTCTATGAAAAAGCATGTGTTTGGCTTGCCCACTTTTAAGTTTATACCTCCAAATTTTATAGCCCTGTTGGTGAGTAGATCCTTTTACTAAAATACCATCTTTAATAGCATTGATGTATGAGATAAACCGACCAAAATTACTTATGGCATATTTTCTGCCTTCTAAACCTGTTTCTATAGTTTTCCATTGTTCATCATAAAAAAACTGGAGTTGGTTATGGTTATTCACAGAATTGCCAGCAAGACGCTTACGGTACATATAATAATTGGCAAAAATCAGATTTGAATAATGGTTGTTGGCACCATTGCCATCTAAATGAAGCACATACGTAAAATCTTCGGGAGGCTTTGGTAAAAAATATTGTGCTACCAATTTATGAACTCTAAAACGAAATTTTACTTTGCCATCGGTAATTTTAAAGTCGGCAACCTTGCCGTCTTTTGAAGCAGCAATCAACCTGCCGTTATTTAGTAACGAGTTGTAACAAACAACTCTACCATGGCTAGACACTGCGTACTTTTTACTGCTCAAATAATCATCCAACACTAGGTCTACCCACTGTTCGTTTGGTAAACTTTCAAAACTTTTCATCGTGTAAGGGGGTTAAAACAAAGTGCAAAAATAAGAATTAACTTTTAAAGATTGTGGTATAAGCCTTTTATAATTGCGCATTCACCTATCTTTATTCATCATAAAATAAACGTATGCTGGCAGGATTTATAAAAGGGATTGTACTCGGTTTTTTATTGGCAATTTCGGTTGGGCCAATCATATTTGCCATCATTAAACAGAGCATTAATAATGGTCATAAAGCGGGCTATGCTTTTGTAGCTGGCATTTCACTTAGTGACATTTCTGTAGTACTTATTTGTAATTTTTTTAGTAGTATCTTCCAAATAGCGTTAAGCCATCAAAAAGCAATTGCCTTTGTTGGTGGTATCTTTTTAATTGCATTAGGTATTTATACCTTCTTTTTTAAAAAAGATCCACATGAGGATGCTAAACTTGAAGCCAAGGTATTAGGCAAAAGACAATTAGCTGCCATTTTTCTTTCTGGCTTTTTAATAAATATTTTAAACCCAGGCATTTTTATTTTTTGGTTTGCTTGGAGTGCCACTATAATAGCGGATGCCGCAACAGAGCTACACCCAATTCAATATCGCATTATTGTGTTTGGTACTTGTTTATTGTTTGTTGTAATAAGCGATATTTTAAAAGTGAAATTAGCGGGCATTTTAAAGCCAAAACTTACTTCTAAAAACCTACATCGCATTAACCAATTTGTTGGTGTATTAATGCTTGGCTTTGGAGTATTTTTAATTGTTAAACAATTATTTTTAACAAATAAATAGCCTTAAAAGTAAGCTGCTCAATCTATCTTTATTTTTAATGAAAAAACTGATATTGCTTGTGCTTATAAGCACGTCAATTAATGCACTTGCACAGCCAAGTTTTGTAATATTACGCAAGCACAACCAAACCATAAAAACTTACTTTGCAGCTAGTTATATTGTATTTCAACTAAGCAATAAACAATGGATAGAAGGACGTATTAAAAAAATAAAAGAAGATAGTTTATTTATTGATCAAATGGCAATTAGGCAAGTTGCTAACTATTTTGGTTTGCCAACAGTAGATACCCTTAGACTAGGTTTATTTAAGGTACACGTAAACGAAATTTATGCATTACCAAAACAAGATAAAGGCAGCAATATTGTAAGTAATGGAGTTGTTTTGCAAGTAGCAGGTGCTGGCTATATTGCTTTAAATATTATTAACGGTATTAGCAGAAGCGAGCCATTATTTGAAGGGCAAAATGGTACAAACCTTGCCATTGCTACAGGTGCTTTTGCTATTGGCCAACTATTGCATCTAACTTATAAGAATACCTATGTTTTAGGTAAAAAATATATGCTTTACACATCTAATAACATTTCGGTTAAATAATATTTTGGCAGGAAATATGGCAAAAAAATTTACCAAAAAACCCTCGTTTTTAAAACGCTGTTGGCAGCTTACAAAACTTGCAGCACTCATCATGTTTGTATCATCGTTGTTGTATGTTATTATTTGCAAATGGGTAATGCCACCAATAACCATAACACAAATAACCAATGCTTTTAGCTATGGTTTAAAACGCGATTATGTAAGCTGGAATGAGATTTCGTACAACGTAAAACTAGCTGCTATTGCTAGCGAAGACCAAGCTTTTCCTGATCATAACGGATTTGATTTAGATGCCATTAAAAAAAGTTTTAATTCAAAAAATGGTAAAAAAAAGAAGCTACCATTGGGTGCGGCAGCAAGTACCATTACCCAGCAAACTGCTAAAAATATTTTTTTGTTTGGTGGTGGCAGCTTACTAAAATATGTACGAAAAGTGCCAGAAGCGTATTTTACATTGTTAATTGAATTTATTTGGGGCAAAAAACGCATTTTAGAAGTCTATTTAAATACCATAGAAATGGGGCCAGGTATTTTTGGTATCGAAGCAGCGGCGCAACAATATTTTAGCAAATCGGCCAAGAACTTAACCCGACAAGAAGCGTCCATGATTATTGCTTGTTTGCCAAATCCTAAGCGGTTTTCTGTAAAGCCGTTAAGTGTTCGTGTGGCTTGGCGCTACCCACAAATTGTGCGTGAAATGCACAATATTGAAGATGATGAAGATGTGCAAAAATTATTAAAATAAATTCCTATTATTCGCAGAAAATTATCATTGCAAAATACTAAGTAGTAGAGTTTGCCAGTAACGAGTCAACCGCAGTAATGGCGGTTTTTAAACGTTCATCATAATTTCCGCTAATGCTAACCCAAGGAACCGTTTGATTAATGAGTAAATCTTTATAAATATGGTACAATTCTTTACGTGGTTGTTCATCTGGATATTCGCGTAAATCATCTTTTACCCATGGCAAATCGATGTTGCAAAGCAAGTATAAATCGTACTTACGATTAACAATTTCATCTAAAAAAAACTGGTGACATTTTCCAAAAACATACTCGCACCAAACTTTCATTACGTACATATCGGTGTCTATGAAAAGAGGTTGATTGTTGATTGTTGATTGTTGATTGTTGATTGTTTCCTGTTGCTGGTTGTTGGTTGCTGGCTGCTTGAAACTTGAAATTTGACTTTTCCTAAACGATTGACTATTGACCATTGACCATTTACATGTTTCCTCTAATGCAATTTGCCCATTAGCGATGGTTAATAAGTCATCAAACGTATAACTGGTACCTTTTTCGTTTAAATATTGCCTAGCATATTCTGGGCAAGCAATCGTATTATAATGTGCCGCCAATTGTTTAGTCAATGTGCTTTTACCCGTACTTTCTGGACCAATAATTACTATCTTTTTTATGGCTGTATATTCCATGCTGGGCTTACTTTTAAAACGTGTTTGTAAATGGGGCAGTTGGCGTTGTGTGCACCCTCTAAATAACCTGTACTCATTAAAAATTCATTCACAATTTCGCCACCAGTAAACTTAAAGTGCTTTTTAAATAGTACCATCCATTCTTGTTTTGTTTTAGGATGATGATGGTCTAACCAAGCTTTAAAACTGCCATGCTCTTTTTGTAAATTTAGTATGATGTTAGCGTTATGAATGGCTGCAAATACTTTAAGTTTATTGCGTATAATGCCTGCATCATTCAGCAAACGTTCCACATCTTTTTCTTTATATGCGGCTACTTTTTTTATGTTGAAATTATGGTAGGCTTTGCGAAAAGTAATTTGCTTTTTTAAAATGGTACTCCAACTTAAACCGGCTTGGTTTATTTCTAAAATAAGGCGACAAAATAGTTCATCATCATTGTGTATAGG
Organism: Chitinophagales bacterium; assembly: GCA_038327865.1. Taxonomy (GTDB): domain Bacteria; phylum Bacteroidota; class Bacteroidia; order Chitinophagales; family Chitinophagaceae; genus Parasediminibacterium. The sequence goes on from JBBQLL010000001.1 coordinate 180,390, forward strand.
AAAGACGTAATGCTTATCATGATAAATTTTATGTATATGATTATCATCTAACGTATCTGCAAAATCGCAGTATGTTTTTGGTTGTTCCATTTGAGTAAGTTTCACATAAATTTAAAAAAGAGGGTTGATGGAAATAAAGAAGGTTCACGCAAAGAACAAAGGATGCAAAGTAAGCAAAGAGTTCAATTGCGACGAAACATACGGTAAGATAAAGCCGCATAATGATAAGAACGTACAAGTATGTGACACAACGATGCATAATTGAAAAACAAATGCTGGTAAACAAACTAATTAGTGTGTGCCTATTGTGATGATTTGTATTTTTTCTCGCCTAGTCCACTCAATTAACCCAGAAACGGCTAAAACTAATAATACCACATATTGTACGCTTGTAAATATGTAACCTTTTACAAAATACAGTGGTATGGAAGCTGTGTTGGTTAAAATCCACCAGAGCCAACTTTCTATTTTTTTCTTTGCCATTAACCACATGCCGGTATAGGCTGTGGCACTAGCAAAAGCATCTGCCCAAGGAATTGCGCCAGGTGCGAAATTGCGTTGCAGCCACAGCAAGCAAGCATAGATAACAATGTAAAACACCCCAAAAATGCTAAGTTGAATAATCCATTCTTTACGTGTGGATTTAGTAATATGCACTACTAGTTGTTGCTGATTATCTTTTTTACTCCACAAAATCCAGCCGTAAATACTCATTATAGTGTAATAAAAATTAACGCTTACCTCGCCAAATAGGCTACCTTTTATACTAATATATACATAAATGATGGTACTGATTAAGCCAACTGGATATACTAAAATATTTTCTTTTTTGCTATAAAAAACACTTGTAATGCCTGTAATTACAGCCACAAATTCGAGAAAAGTTGTTTGCTTAATACCGGTAATAAATTGCTGGACAAAGGTTGATAAATCCACAAGAATAATTAATGATTTGTTCAAAGATAGAGTGATGCTTAAATGATTTAGTTGATTGCAATGATTGATGTTTCGATTATAGAAAATTTACCACTATGGTTGTGCCATGATATAAGATTTAAAAAGAGAGAATAGAAAGGATTATTTAACTTGACCGAATTATTAAAAAAATAAAATAATCAATTATGATACGTCATGCATCAGCCGTTTGGAACGGTAGCGGTAAAGAAGGCAATGGTAATTTAACTACCCAAAGCACTACCTTAAACCACACACAATATTCGTTTAATTCTCGCTTTGCAGAAGGAGTAGGCACTAACCCTGAAGAGTTGGTAGCTGCTGCACATGCTGGCTGCTTTACTATGAAGTTAAGCTTTGTATTAGGCGAGGCTGGTTTTACCCCAGAAACGCTAGAAACTAAGTGTGAGTTGACTTTTGAAAATGGTGCTATTACAAAATCGCATTTAATTGTATCGGCTAAAGTGCCTGGTATTGATAACGAAAAATTTCAAGCGTCAGTAAAAGATGCAGAGGCAAATTGCCCAATATCTAAGTTGTTAAACACAGCAATTAGCAGCGAGGCAACCTTGTTGTAAAGTTAATTTCACGCAAAGTAATAAAAATACGAGGTATATAATTGTTCCTTGTATAACAATTATAATACTTATAAAAAGAGACAATGTAAGTTACCATTGTCTCTTTTTATAAGTAAATGCTTTGTTTGCTTTGCCTTTTTTGTTGCTTTGTGTTAAATATCTAAAAATCTATTTCCAATTTCAGCCTATCTCGTAGTTCTTTTACCAGTGGGTATTGTTCGGCAATACGTTCGTAACGCTGCTTGCCATTTAATTGTAAATGCAGTGGTATTGCTTGTTTTTCACCTTCCACCACAATAAAACTAAACGAGATTTGACGGTTGTGATACCGTTTTTGCAGATAATCTAACAGCATAGTTTTTTCCTGTTCAATAAATTTTTGTTGCAGGGTACTATCTACTGTTATGTTAAAGAAAGTCTCGTTTTCAATAACCAATTTTGCGGTGTTAAACGCATTTACTTGCGAGTGTTTACTGTCTTCTTTTAGCTTATCAGCATAATGGTTCCAATGTGGTTGTAAGGTTTCTAAATCCAATGGTATTGGGTCTTCTACAGCTACAATATCGTACTTATCACCATATTTTGCACGCAACACATCTAGCATACTTCGCTTTGCATTATCTGCAAAATTGTTAAGATTGATTTTTGGTTGCGGGGTAGTAAGTGGGGAGGGGGAGGTAGTTGGTGATAATTCAAAACTTTCAACTTCTTCTCTACTAGCGATTTCCGATTTCCGATTGCCGATTTCTTGAATATACAATTTAGGTTCTGTGGTAATATTTGCAGTTACCTGTTTTATTTGAATAGAGCTAACAGGCTTTGTTTTGATTGCAATTGGACCATCAATTCGTTTTTTTTTTACAAGGGTACCTTCATTAAGAGAAAGCTCAATAGCTTGTTGTAAAAAGTTCAGTTTTATGATTACCAATTCAACATGCAACCGCTTATTTCGGGCCATTTTATAGTTTATCTCGGCCTCGTTTAAAATGTTTAAAGTACTTACTAAATAACCTGCATTTACGCTAGCTGCGGTTGCAACATATTTCTCTTGCATGCCCTCTACAACATCTAACAATTTTACGGCACGAGCATCTTTACAAACTAAAATATTGCGTATAAATTCTGCAAAGCCATTTAAAACTAAATCACCTTCAAAACCTTTACTATTTATTTCATCGTACAACAACATACCGCCAGCCATATCTTGTAGTAACAAGGCTTCTAGCAGTTTAAAATAATAATCGTGGTCTAGAATATTTAGATGCTCTAGTGTATTTTGATAGTTTACATCGCCGTTGGTAAAGCTGACTATTTTATCTAAAATACTTAGTGCATCACGCATACAACCCTCACTTTTTTGGGCAATAATTTGTAGCGATGCTTTATCAGTTTTAATGCCTTCTTTATCTACAATTTCTTGTAAATGTTCTACCGTATCGTTGGTGGTAATTCGCTTAAAGTCAAATATTTGGCAGCGACTTAATATGGTTGGTAAAATTTTATGTTTTTCGGTAGTTGCCAAAATGAAAATAGCATAAGGTGGCGGCTCTTCTAATGTTTTTAAAAACGCATTAAAGGCACTAGTACTTAACATATGCACCTCATCTACAATATATACTTTGTATTTGCCTGCTTGTGGTGCAAAACGTACTTGCTCAACCAAACTTCTTATATCATCAACCGAGTTATTGCTGGCTGCATCTAGCTCGTGTATATTCATAGACGTACCCGCATCAAATGACCCGCAACTGTTACAAGTATTACAAGCTTCGCCTTCTGCTGTTTGATTGGTACAATTAATGGTTTTAGCTAAAATTCTAGCACAGGTTGTTTTGCCTACTCCACGAGGCCCACAAAACAAAAAAGCATGTGCTAATTGATTATTCTTAATGGCATTTTTTAGGGTTGTGGTAATATGGTTTTGACCCACAACTGTATTAAAGTTTTGAGGTCTGTATTTGCGGGCAGAAACTATAAATTTATCCATAAATAATGTACGAAAACATCAAATGTAGGGTAAAAGAAGAGAGTTTTTATGGATAAAATTGAAAGACCTTTGTGTAAAAAATTGCAAATTCTAAACTAAAAATTTCTATATCTTTATAAAAATACTAGCACAATGGTGAGTAAAATTTCTGCGGGTATAAAAGTGAGTGTAGAAGTGTATTATCAACCCGATTATAGCAATCCTCTAAATAATGAGTATATGTTTGCTTACCGCATTACTATTGAAAATAACAATGTATTTGCTGTAAAATTATTAAATCGCCATTGGTTTATTTTTGATAGTAATGGCGAGCACAGAGAGGTAGAAGGCGAAGGTGTTGTGGGGCAACAACCAGTTTTAAATGCAGGGCAACAATTTCAATATAGTAGCGGCTGTAATTTACGCACCGAAATTGGTAAAATGCATGGTACGTACACTTTAGAAAATTTAAATAACAAACAACAGTTTGCTGTAAACATTCCTGCTTTTCAAATGATTGTGCCAAACAAGTATAATTAATCGATTAAAATTAATTTATAAAAAAATTATTTTTTCGTAATGGTAGAAAATCAATTTTAATTCGTTTACAGTTGAAGAGAAATCAGCTTTGTCAACGTGCCTAGTTCTGGAGGAACTCGTACATTTTTAAAATTATTACTTGTATTACTTTACAGATGTCTTTCTAATCCTGAATTTTGAGTTAACTTGCATATAGTATTTTTAAAATATTATAATTACAATAAAAAAATTGAATAAAATAATCAATCGTAACCACTAAAAAAAGGTCAATCTTTCGAAATATATATTAATAATCTTTTAAAACGGCCTCACGTTATATCAGGTATTCCCTTAAAAAAAGAGAGCCACTATAGAAATAGCAGCCCAATCTTCAATATTGAATGTGCGTTAAAAAACATAGGTTAAGAACGAGATACCAAGCCAGTTTTCGTTAACAACTTTCTGTTTTCCCGTTTGTGTATAAAGTTGTAAACCAATGTATAAATGATTGGGAGTATTAATAAAGTAAGTATGGTTGAAGTGATTAAACCGCCTATTACAACAATGGCCAATGGCTTTTGGGTTTCGCTACCAATACCTGTTGAAATAGCTGCTGGCAGCAAGCCGATAGCAGCCATTAAGGCCGTCATAACTACGGGCCTTACCCTTGAAATAACCCCTTGCAAAATTGCATCGTACAAAGGCATTTTTGCTGTTAGGTTTTTACGGAAAACACTTATTAAAATAACGCCATTTTGTATGCATACCCCAAACAATGCAATGAAGCCAATACCTGCACTAATACTAAAGTTGATGCCTGTGATGTGCAAGGCTAAAATACCGCCAATTAATGCAAATGGCACATTGATAATAGTTAACAATGCATCTTTTACATTGCCAAACGTTATAAACAATATTAGAAAAATGGCTAGTAAACAAATAGGTACAACATTGGCCAAAGTTTTAGTGGCACGTTGTTGATTTTCGAACTCACCATTCCAACTTAATTTATAGCCATGTGGTAGTTTTACGGCCGCATTTACTTTAGCTTGAGCCTCGGTAATGGTGCTGCCTAAGTCTCTACCACGTACCGAGAATTTTACAGGTATATAACGGCTATTATTGTCACGATATACAAACGCTGGCCCTGTTAAGGTTCTAATATCTGCTATCTCTTTTAATGGAATTTTTGAGCTATCCTGTGTAGGAATCATTAACTGTTCTATCTTATCTTCAGAATCTCGAAAGTCTTTCTGATAGCGTATTCTGATATCAAATTTACGTTCGCCTTCATACAATTGTGTAGCGGCTTTGCCACCAATTGCCATTTCAATAACAGCTTGCGCATCCGCTGTACTAACACCGTACAATGCCATTTTTTCTTGGTTCAATTCTATCCTAAATTCTGGTTGCCCAAGGTTGCGTAATACCCCTAAATCTTCAATCCCTTGAATTTTAGCAAGTGTTGCTTGAACCTGATTGGCTAAGCTATCTAAGACTTTAAAATCTTTACCAAAAATTTTAACCGCCAAAGATGCTGGTACACCTGCCACGGCTTCTTCAACATTGTCTCTAATTGGTTGCGAATAGTTAAGTAACAACCCTGGAATTTTACTTAATTGCTGATTCATGCTATCTACTAATATATCAGTTGTTAAGCCTTTTCTCCAGTCATCTTTTGGCTTTAAATCAACCGCAATTTCAACGTTAAAAAATCCTTTAGGATCAGTGCCATCATTGGTTCTGCCTATTTGTGCTAGCGTATGTTTTACTTCGGGAAACTTACGTATCATTTCAGTCATTTTATCCGAAACGATTTTCGATTGAGAAAGCGATGCACTCATTGGTAACTGAGATTTTACCCATAATGCTCCTTCATCTAATTCGGGCAAAAATTCGCTACCCAAAAACTTGGCAGAGAAGAAACTTAATGCCATGATAACTACTGCAATTAGCACACTAAGTTTTGGTACTTTAAGTGCTTTTTCTAACAAGAATTTAACGCCGTTTTCAAAAAAGCTAACTACTGGATTATGCTTTTCACGAACATTTTTACGCAATAAAATACTTGATAAAGCAGGTACTAAAGTGAGTGTAAAAATCAACGCACCTAATAGTGCAAAAGTTAGTGTGTAAGCTAATGGGGAGAACATTTTACCTTCTACTTTTTGGAAGGCAAAAATTGGTATCAAGCAAGTGATAATGATGATTTTTGAGAAGAAGATAGCCTTACCCATTTCGGAACCAACGTTTTTGAACAAGCCAAGTTTGGCCAGCTTATTAAACTTCTCCATACCTACTTCTTTTGCCTTATGATCAAGTGCGACAAACAAGCCTTCTACCATTACTACAGCGCCGTCAATGATGATACCAAAATCTATCGCCCCCATTGATAATAAATTGGCTGTCATACCTTTTAAACGCATACACATAAACGCAAATAATAACGATAGCGGAATGATGATGCTTACGGTTACCGTGGTTCGCCAATCGGCCATAAATAGTAGTACTATACAGGTTACCAGTATAATGCCTTCAATTAAATTATGGATTACTGTGTGGGTTGCAAAATCCATTAAAATAGTGCGGTCGTAAAAGGGAACAAGTTTTACATCTTTTGGTAAAATATCTTCATTTATTTCCTTTACTTTTTCATGTATTTTATCTAATACTTCAGTAGGATTTTCACCTTTACGCATCACCACAATTCCTTCTAAAACATCACTCGTGTTATCTTTTGAAACTAGCCCTAGTCTTGGCTTTCCTGTTTCTTTTACTTCGGCCAAGTTGCGAACCAAAATAGGGACACCGTTTATTTTGGTAACTATGATGTTTTGTATTTCACCAATGTTGTTTAATAGTCCAATACCACGTACCACATACGCTTGTCCATTTCGTTCAATTACATCTCCACCAACGTTAATATTGCTCTTGGTAACGGCATTGTACACATCTAAAGATGAGAGGCTATACTTTGTTAAATAATTAGGGTTAACACTTATTTCAAAACTTTTTTCTTCACCACCAAAACTGTTCACATCGGCAACACCAGCCACACGTTTAAATTCTTTATCCAACACCCATTGTTGTATCGTGTATAAATCTCTAATACTGCGTGTTTTACTGGTTAACGTATAACGATAAATTTCTCCAGTTGGGCCGTAAGGTGGCTCAACTTCTGGCTTTATACCATCGGGTAAATCAACATTACCTAGACGACTTAACACTTGTTGACGGCCAAAAGCATCATCTACATCATCATCAAAAATGATGCGTACATAACTTAATCCAAAAGCCGATGTTGTACGTAAATTACTCTTTTTTTGAACCGATGTTAATGCTGTTTCTAACGGTACTGTAATAAATTTTTCTACCTCTTCAGCACTACGACCAGGCCATTGTGTAATTATGATTACTTGTGTATTTGTAACATCAGGAAAGGTTTCAATTGGTGTATTTTGATAGCTAATAAAGCCAATTACCGCCATCACGCCAGTAAGAAAAAATACCAGCATTCTGTGACGAAGCGAAAAGTGAATAATACCCTTTATGAACTTGTTCATTTTTAAAATTATTGTGTGGTTAGTTGTGTGTAGCTAGCAACTGTACTGCAATGTAGTTTCGTTTTATTGCTCACTTGTACGTTTATGTTTTAATAAACATTGCCTATAATACGGTAATAATAGGGGTTTTAATTATTGTGTTGGACTAATTAATAATTGTTGAAATACCAATAATTGATTGCTTACTATTAATTTATCTCCTTCTATAACTCCACTATTTATATAAGTTTTATCGCCAATTGTTTTAAGAATTGTTACTTCAGCTATCTTCATATCGTCCTTGCTATTATACACTACTACAAAACTTTTCCCATCTTGATCTATCAATGCTTTGGTTGGTATGCATAATGCTTTTTTACTTTCTTTATTAGATACAATTACTTTGGCAAACATCTCAGGTTTTAATATTGCACCAGGGTTTTCTAACCTAATACGAACCTTCATAGCTTTACTAGTTGGGTCTAGCACTTCACTAATTTTATCAATTTTTCCAATAAAAATTTTATCAGGATATGCAAGCGTTATTACCTGCACATCGTAACCTTCTTTAATTTTTGCAATGTCTGCTTCAAATACATTTGCGTATACCCATACATCTTTTAAGTCGGATATGGTGAATAGATAATCACCCATATCTGGTCGTATAAAATTACCAGCATTTACTTTTTTTTCAACTACATAACCGTTAATTGGTGCTGTTAAAACATACGTGCCGCCAGCTTTTGTATTGTTGCCACCGTTAATGCTCAAAGTACTTTCTATCTTGCCTTTCACAGCTTTTGCTTTCTCGTAATTCTGTTTGGCTTCATTCAGTTCTCGTTCGCTTGCAATACCATTTTTAAACAAATTTTCGGTGTTCTCCATTTGCCTTTTAGTAATGGCAATGTCAGCATTTGCACTCGTTAAATCGGCGTAACTGCCAGCAATATCTGCACTACGTATTACTGCTAAAACCTGTCCCCGTGTTACTTTGTCACCAAGTGTTACTTTGCTTTCAATAACTTGCCCACTACTGCGGGGAAACACTTTATTAATACTGTTTTCGTTGAAACTAATTTCACCACTTAGCGTAATTGTATTGGTTACAAAACAGTTTTGTACCGAATCAAACGTTATTAATTTTGCCATACTATCGCTAATGGTAAACTTTTTTGGTTCTTCTAGTACTACCTTTTTTTCGTGGCAAGATGTGATACCAAAAACTAGAACCATGACTATTATTAATGTTGAGTGTTTCATTTAACCGTTAATTATTTGGATGAGTTTTATTTGCTTCGATTATTAACCGTTGAGTATTTATCTGTTTGTGTGGTATTGCAATTCTTCTTTGGCCAATTGTAAATTGAGTTTTTGTTGTAACAATTTCTGCTGGCTTTCTGTGTAATCATTAAAAAAGTCTAAGAACTCTAATAGGTTAATCTGCCGTTGCTTATAACTCTCAACCATATTGGTATAAACTGTTGTGTAACGAGCATAAAAATCTTTCTGGGTTGCATTGTTTTGGTTAATACTTAGCAGCAACTTTTTATAGGCATTATTTACATTATTTCGTAAGTCAGTTTCAGCGTTTTGGGTAATGGCCTGCTGCTGCTTAATATTGGCTTCGGCAGCTTTGATGTTGCCTTTGTTTTTGTTGAAAACAGGTAATGGTAATGATACACCCAAACCAATATAATTAGGTGCAAAGCTTGAGTTACGATCAAAGTTTGGGCCTAGGGTTATGTCTGGTGTTTGTAATGCTTTTTGATAAGTTAGGGTTTGCTGTTGGTAAACAATTTGAGATTGCTGTAATAAGTAATACGGATTGCTCTGTAATGCACTATTTACCAGCACTTCGAGGCTTTCGGGTAGCTGCACATTATCACTTAAAACACTACTAGGCTTAATAAATTTATTGAAATCTTTTATCTGTAAAAGGGTTTTTAAATCTGCTTGGTTATCGGCCAAGCCTTTGTTCAACTCAACCACATCTTGTTGCAGTGATACCGACAATGCCTGAATACGCACCAAATCTTTCTGTGCAATATTACCAGCATTAAACTGTGCCGTCATGCCTTTTACCAATTTGTCTAACTGTAAAGTCTGATCATTATAAATGGCCAACAAAGCCATTTGCTGCTGAATATTGTAATAATCTTGGTGTAATTGATACCTAAGATTACGCATTACATCTAACAATTGCAATTCACTCAATTTAGCATTAGTAGTTGCTAAAGCTATTTGCTTGCCACGCTTTTTAGCGGTTAAAATCAACTGCTGCAATTGGATATAATATTGACCAGTGTAATTACCATTAGCATCTTTACCATAGTTGAAATATGAGCCATTGGCACCAATCATAAAATCGGTATTAAGGGTAGGGTTCTGCCACACTTTTGCTTGTTCTATTAGTGCTTTCTGTGCATCTACATTGTAATGTTGCGCTAATAAAATAAAGTTGCTATCAATAAACATCTTTTCTGCTTGTTGTAAATTGATGGTAAGTGTATCTTGCGTGTTTTGAGCAACAAGTATACTATTAGATGTTAATACTAAAGCCAGTAGTAGCAACAACTTCAGCGCCTTATGTAGTGAATGGATGAGTAACATAGAAAATACAAATTATGTAGTGAAAAAAATAATCTTCACATTGCGGCAAAGCAAAATTGTAATTAAAAACTTTAAAAAATTGAATTATGCTTTATGAGGTGGCGGAGTAATGTCTCTTGAAAAAAGAAATGAGTAGGTTTCATCTAAAGGAATAGCAAATAAAACTACCGTTACAAAAGTATTTGGTATAAAAGAAATAGTTAGTGGTTGATGCAGTTTTATGTTAAGATGCTTAAAAGATTGAGCAGATTTGTGGTGACCACTACTTTTTGTTTGAAACTCAGGAAAAGCATCTTTGTTACCTAGTACAATTTCAGAAATATATTCTGTTGCTGAATTAATATCGTTAAAATCTGTTATTGAGTTTGTTGTATAAATTGGAAGAAAGTCAATCGCATCAGTACATTGGTTAAGTATTTGTAATGCTATTAACAATAAAAGGTATTTAATAATATTTTTTTTCAACGCAAATTCTTTTAAGAATTTATGCAAAATACACTGTATTACTTTAAATGAGATTTAAAATACATCATACTATAATAAAAAAGGCCACTACAGAAATAGTGACCTGATTGCAAATTGCTGAACTTGCGTCAAAAAAAATCAAGTTTAATTAGTTAATACAAAACATACCATACCTCTGGCTAATATTTTTTAATTATAATTATTTATCCGATTTATCTATTTCTCCATGGTGTTTAAAGTCTACTTTTCTGTATGCCCAAGCAAAAATTAAAGGGAATACCCATAATGAGAACATCATAGCACATAAAATACCACCAATAACAACTCTTGCAAGCGGTCTTGAACTTTCTGACCCAATACCGTGAGAAATTGCAGCTGGAAATAATCCAATAGCCGCCATTAAAGCCGTCATCATTACCGGTCTTATTCTTGAATTAACACCTAGTTTAATAGAATTATATAAAGAGCTATTCTGTCCTTTTATTTTCTCAAGATTCTGTTTAAATACGGTAATTAATAGTACGCCATCTTGAATACAAATACCAAATAGTGCAATGAACCCAATACCAGCAGATATACTAAAATTAGTACCTGTAAAATGTAAAGCAAATAGACCACCAACAATTGCAAAGGGTACATTTAAAAATACCAAACCAGCATCTTTTAAATTTCCGAACATAATAAAAAGCAGTAAAAAAATTAATGCTAAGCTAATGGGCACTACTTGTGTTAAACGTTTAGTAGCACGTTCTTGGTTCTCAAAATCGCCTTGCCAAGCCATTGTATATCCCTTTTTTAATAAAACGGCTTTAGCTACTTTCTCTTGTGCTTCTGCAATAGTGCTGCCCATGTCTCGGTCACGTACCGAGAACTTAAGTGCAGCATACCGCACATTATCGTCTCTATAAATTAAACATGGCCCTGTTTTGCTAGTAATGGTTGCTATTTCTTTAATTGGCACTTTAGAGCCACTTTGGGTAGGTACTAATAAATTACCAATATCCTCAGGTGTTTTTCTAAATGCTTCTGGCAAGCGTATTCTTATATCGAAAGTTTTAATACCCTCGTATAAGGTTGATGCTGCCAAACCACCAATTGCCATTGAAATTACAGCATTTGCATCGGCTGTTGCTACACCGTAAAGTGCCATTTTCTGTTGGTTTAAATTAACATCTAACTCAGGCTGCCCAATATTATGTATTACCCCTAAATCTTCTATACCTTTAATATCCTTTAGTATATTAAAAACCTTGTTTACGTTATCTTCCATGTAGTTTAAAGAGTCGCCATATATTTTTACACATAAAGATCCTTTAACACCAGATACGGCTTCTTCTACATTATCCATAATTGGTTGAGAAAAGTTCAGGTTGGCACCAGGTATGACGGATAACTTATGGTTCATTTGACTGACAAGCTCCTCTTTTGAAATTTTTGGGTTCCAAGAATCTTCAGGATAAAGCATCACCGAAAATTCGTTGTTGTAAAAACCTGCTACATCCGTTCCATTGTCTGGACGCCCAGTTTGTGATACGGCATGTTTTACCTGTGGAAATTCCATTAGTATATTGCGTACTTGAGAAGATATTTCTACAGATTTATTTAACGATATACTGTAAGGCGTTTGTACTCTTAACCAAATAGACCCTTCATTAAGTTCTGGCAAAAATTCTGTACCTAAATATTTAAAAGAAAATAACCCCAAACCCATAACAATAAATGAAAGGATGATTACAATATTCTTTCTTTTATAACATCCTACAAAACCACCAAGCATTATTTTAGTAAGAAAATGAACGATGGGGTTATGTTTTTCATGTACATTTTTTTTAAGTAAAATAGATATTAAAACTGGCACAACGGTTAATGTGGTAATTAACGCACCCAGTAACGCAAAGCCAAGTGTATAAGCTAAAGGTGAGAACATTTTACCTTCAACTTTTTGAAAGGCAAAAATTGGCAGTAAACCAGTAATAATTATGAGTTTTGCAAAGAAAATAGCTTTACCAAGTTGTGCACCGTGTTTTTTAATTAGCCCAAGCTTAATTAATTTATTAAATCTTTCCATGCCTATCTCTGTAGCCTGATGGTCTAGAATAACAAACATACCCTCAACCATTACTACTGCGCCATCTATAATAATTCCAAAATCTACTGCACCAAGTGATAATAGATTAGCAGACATACCCATTAAATGCAAGCATATGAATGAAAATAGCAATGACATTGGTATAATGATGGACACAATTAGCGTTGTTCGCCAATTGAACATAAATAATGATACTAATAAGGTTACAAGTAATATACCCTCAATAAGGTTATGTAAAACGGTGTGCGTTGCAAATTCAATTAAATCTAATCTTTGATAATAGGGAACAATTTGTGTATCGGCTGGTAAAACTGTACTATTAATTTTTTCTATTTTGGCATTCAGTGCATCTATTACTTGCGAAGGATTTTCACCTTTTCGCATAATAACAATCGCTTCAACCACATCAGCCTCGTCTGTAACCACTCTTTTACCTGTAGAATCTAGTAAGCCATCGGACCTAGCTACCCAACCTAATCTTGGCAGATTGGAAATCTCAACATTAGCCACATCTTTTACTAAAATTGGTACGCCGTTAATATTTTGTATAACAATGTTTTTTATTTCATTGATGTCATTCAATAATCCAATACCTCTTACAACGTAAGCTTGATTATTTTGAATAATCATATCGCCACCAATATTGATATTCGTTTTTTGGACGGCTGTAAAAACATCTAGCGGGGTAATACCAAGTGACGTTAATTTACTTGGATCTACCTGTATTTCATATGTTTTTGATTTGCCGCCAAAAGCTGTAATATCACCTACACCTGGTACTGACCTCAATTGACGATCAATAATCCAATCTTGCATTGTTTTTAGCTCTCTAACATCTCTTATCTTACTTCTAAGTGTGTACCTAAAAATTTCGCCAGTTGGTCCCGTAGGAGGCTGCACAGATGGTAAAATGCCGCTTGGCAAGGTGGCATTTTGCAGCAAATTCATTACTTGCTGTCTTGCTTGAGGGTCTTTAACATTATCGTCAAAAATTAGTTTTATATACGATAAACCAAAAATACTAGTAGAACGTAAACTAATTTTTTGTTGAACTGGGTTCATAGCTATTTCTATAGGAATAGTTACAAATTTTTCAACTTCTTCGGCACTTCTGCCTGGCCATTGTGTGATAATGCTAATTTCAGTATTTGTTACATCAGGAAAAGCCTCAATGGGCATTTCTTTAAAAGTAAAAATACCAGCAATAATGAGTACAACAGATGCTGATAATACAAAGTATTTGTTTTTGAGCGAGAACGATATAATGTTTTTTATTATCTTGGTCATGACTGCTTTTAAAATGGTGAAACCTAGTTGTTTGCTTGGTCATAAATTAATAAAGCTTGTGATGCAACAATTTGTTGACCTTGTGTAATGCCCGATTGGATATAGGCTTTGTCTCCAAGTGTACTAATTGGTTGCACAGGCGTAATAGACACATGTCTCTTGCTATCGCATACCAATACAAAATATTGGCTATGATCGAATATTAATGCCTTAGCTGAAATACAAATGGCAGTTTTATTTTCTTTATTAAACACTGTAACACTTGTAAACATTTCTGGCTTTAAAGCATAATCTGTGTTCGATAATATTATTCTTAGTTTCATTACTTTATTAGTAGGATCTAACACATTAAACACTTTATCTACTTTGCCTGTAAATGTTCTATCAGGGTAAGAAAGGGTTGTAACGTTAACCTCATCGCCAAGATGTACTTTGTCAATACTCGATTCATAAACATTAGCCATTACCCATACATTTTTTAGATCAGATATAGTGAATAAATTTGTACTATTGTCTGCTCTAATAGTCATATTATTAGTAACAAATTTTTCTACTATAAAACCGCTAATTGGGGCTTTTATAACGTACTCTCCTTGGGTATTACCACCGTTAATTTTCAATACTCTATTTACTCTGTTTAATTCAGATTTGCCTTGTTGTAAGGTGATTTCTGCACTTAACGAATCTGTTAAAGATGCTAAACCACTTTTGTACAAATCCTTAACTTTATCTAGATTTTTTGCAGCAATTCGTAAGTTACTTTCTGCATTTACAAGATCATTACTATAACCAGCCATTTCAGAGCTTTTAATCACTGCTAATATTTGCCCTGCATTTACATAATCGCCTAGTACTACCTTTATATCCTGTACATTACCACTAACCATTGGGTATACTTTTACAACATTATCATCATTTGCTGTAACCTTGCCTGTAAGGGTAATTGCATTAGCTAATTGGCATTTTGTTACAGTATCTATTGCCAAAGTTTTATATAAAGAGTCTGGTATGCTGTACTGTTCTCTTCCTACTATTTTCTTTACTTCATTACTTTTGCAGCCTACTAAAAATATGGTGCTTAATATAAAGTAGTTTAATGAGCGTATTATAAGTTGCTTAGTCATAATTATTTAGCATTTAATTTTTTAATTAAAAAAGTTAGTTCCTGTATAAAAGTTAATGTCTTCAAATGCTTGCACACGATTAAATTTTACATAGTTTAATTGTAATGTGGTTTGCTTGTAAGCATCATAAAAGTCTAAAAAGTCTAAAAGACCGATATTCCTTTTTTGATAGTTATTAAATACTTCTGTTAATAGTCTATCAAAATCTTTTGAAAATTTACTATCAATCACTTTATACATTTTGTCATTATCAAGTGTTTTTTGAACTGCCCTAAATACTTGTTCTTCAACAGATGCTTCTACGCTTTTTTGAGTAGCCAAATTCATATCAATAGAATATTTAGCAGATTTAATATTACCTTGATTTCTATTAAATAATGGCAAATCCATAGCAATACCAGCAGAATGAAAATTTCTAGCATAACTACCTTGCTTATCGTAACCCAACGAGGCAGTTAAGTCTGGCACTGCTAAAGCTCTTTGATAACTATAAGACAGCTTACCGATATCTGTACTTATTTTGGCAATTTGCAAATCTGTCCTGTTTTTATATGCTGTATCAACAAGGGTAGCTAATGAAAATTGTAATGGATTTAATTGCTCTAGTGCAGACAAATTTGGAATTGGTTTTATATATATTGGTTTTACTTGCAGTACCAATCGTAACTCACTCTCTGTGTCATTAATTTGGTTTAACAGATCATTGTATTCACTTTGTAGGCTATATAATTGTGCTTTAATACGTAATACCTCTTTCTCGGCAATATAACCTTTACCCTGTTGCTCATTA
Source organism: Chitinophagales bacterium (assembly GCA_038327865.1). GTDB lineage: Bacteria > Bacteroidota > Bacteroidia > Chitinophagales > Chitinophagaceae > Parasediminibacterium. Next base: position 196,314 of record JBBQLL010000001.1, read on the forward strand.
AAAGCAGTAACTACTTGTTGTAATGAACTAATTTCTTTGGTATAAACTCTTTCTGATTGCTGCAAATAATAAATATTATAAAAATCTGAGCGTAAAGTGTACTTGAGTGTCCTTAGTAAATCATAAAATTGGTATTCTGCTAATTTGGCATTGGCTTCAGTAATCTTAACAGATTTATTTCTTTTACCTGCCAGTAAAATAAGCTGTGAAATATTTGCTGCATTCTCACTATTTTTAAAAAAGTTAGAATTTGGATAGTTAGATTGGTCATCATTAATAGGGATGAGAGGGCCTCTTGAAAAAGAAAAATTGGGGTTGGGCCAAAGTTTTGCTTGAATAATCAATGCCTTTTGCACATCAATATTATATTTCTGCGCTAATAACGTAAAATTTTGCTTTAGAAATATTGCTTCTGCACTATCTAATGTTATTTGTAGTGTATCTTTTAGAAATGGTTGTTTTGTTTGGCTTTTTGCATTGCCACTAATAATACTTAATGCTAGTAATAGTATCAATATGCGTTTATGATATAAACTACCTTGTCTAATGGATTCCATACTTGTTATTTTTAAAAAAATGTAAATGCTGATTAATGTAATAGCAATACAATGCAAAAAGCACTTATATAATTGCTCAACTAATAAACGATAGCTTGTAATAATAAGGTAACTCTAACATGAAAGAATAAGTACCCCAAATTCTAAATACCTTAATAAAAGAAGACACAGATGTAACTAATGATAAATTACCCAATTAAGCTTTTGGGGGTGGGGGCGTGATATCTTTAGAAAATAAGAAAGAATATCTTTCATCAAGTGGATAAGCAAATGTAACAATCTCAATAAAGTGATTTGGTATATAGCAAGTATTTTGAGGTTGAAACATTTTTATATTAACGTATTTAAAAGATTGAGCAGTTTTATTGTGATTACTACTTTCTGTTTGATACTCAGGAAATGCATCTTTATTACCCAGCACAATTTCAGAAATATATTCTGTTGCAGAATTAATATCGTTAAAATCTGCTATTGAATTTGCTGTATAAATTGGATGAAATTCAATGGTATCAATACTTTGGTTAAGTATTTGTAATGCCATAAAAAAGATGAAGCATTTAAGAGTTATATTTTTTAACGAAAAATTCATAATTGTGGGCAATGATACATCCATCTTTTTTCATAAAAATGTTAATAGACTCATAAGTAGTTTTCTTTTAACCATATTTTAATCTAAAAGCGCTACAAATTCTAGCGTCTATTTTTACAACATTAATCAATACTCCCAAGCTATCTAATATCAGTACTGGTTTACCTATTTGTCTTTTTTTTTATCAATGCCACAATCCACGTCATCTACAGCATTTAATTAATATACCTACCACTATCAAAACACCTTCTAAGTAGTATACTAAACTTTAATATTATTTTGTTTACAAAACACTATACTTTATTATTAAATAATAACATAAAATGTTTAAACTATCAGTAAAGAAAAATAGAATTGACTACCTTTTTCTAACTCACTTGTTACATTTATGCTGCCACCCTGTGCCTCAATAAATTCTTTACTTATAGCCAAACCCAAGCCAGTACCAAGTTTGCTACTACCAGGTACTTGAAAATACCGGTCGAAAATTTTATGTAAATACTTGGCTTCAATGCCTTTGCCCGTATCTTTTACAGCAAATATTATATTGTTTTTTTCTTGCTTAATTTCTATAAAAATCTTACTTTCTTCTAATGAATAGCGTATGGCATTTGTAAGAAAATTTATTAATACCCAAGCCGATTTTTCTTTATCAGCCTTTACGTTTGGTAATTCTGTAACGGCTTCAATTTTTATAGTAATTCTCTTTTGTTCAGCCCAAACTTTTACTGCATCCAATGCATATTGCAAAATATCGTTAGGGCTGCAAGGCTGTAAGTTCAACTGGATATTACCAGTTTCTACTTGAGATAAGTTTAGTAGTTCGCCTGTGATTTTTAGTAGCCTATTGCTGTCATCTTTTATGCTTTCAATTAATTGATATTGCTCTTCATTAATAGCGCCAGTTTGTTTGTTTTCCAACAATTGCAAACTCATTTTTATAGAGGCAATTGGGGTTTTTAATTCATGAGAAACAGTGGCAATAAAATTAGTTTTAGCTTGGTTCAATTCGTGAAATGGTGTGATGTTCCGCAACACAATTACTTCGCCAATTATTTGTTCATCGTTACTCACTTTTAGTACGTCTTTATTAAAATAGCTTTCTTTATTATCGGCATAAATTTTCAACTCTTTATTATCATCTTCCTGCAACAATGTTCGCATCAAATCGTTTTTTAAGGCTACATCTGCCGCATATTTACCAATAATATCTTTCTCTCTTAACCCTAACATTTTTTCTGAAACTGCATTTAGAAATAATATATTTTTCTTTTCATCTAAACCAATAATTCCATCCTTCATTTGGTTAATAATTATTTCGATACGGCTTTTTTCAAACTTAATTTTTGCCAAATTACTATGCTCATATTCATCTAATTTTTCAGCCATTGAGTTAAAGGCATTTGCCAGATCACCAAACTCATCGTCTTGCTTTAAATGAATGCGATTGCCATAATTTTTGTTGGCAATTTCTTTAATGCCTAAAGCCAAAGCTTTGATTGGTGTAGAGATAACTTCTGGAAAATTTACGGTTAATGTAAACGCTATAATGGTTAAAATTGAGAAGATAATGGTAAGCCAAAAAATAGCTGCACTTGCTGTTGCTTGGGCTGTATCATTTTTGCGTAAAATAGCATTTTGGTTAATGGTATTAATACGTTGTATAGCTTGCCTTATTTCTCTATAATTACTACTATCGCTAGGTTGTAGCTGTAATTCGTTAAAGTTTTTGCGTAGCGATTTTGTAGCATCTTCCTCACCATATTCGGTAATATTTTTTTCTTGCTTAGCAAGATTTTTTTCAAATTCATAAACTGCTGTTTTGCTGCCAGGTAACTCATCTAAAGCCTTCAACATATTGTTGTTGTACACTAACGTTTCGTAGTTATTGGTTAATATTTTTTTGGCATCGCTACTTAATTTATTAATGGATACAATCCCCAAAATACCGAACACCAATATAACGATGAAGAGAAAACCTATACCTATGGTGAGTTTAGTTTTTAGTTTCATTATGATAAAATTACAATGTCAATATCGGATGCAGATAACTTATTTAACAACTGGTTAAACACGGCCGTATTTAATATTATTTTAAATAAATTTAAATGTGGTTTGCCAATACAAATGGTGGTAATATTTTTTTGTATAGTAGCTTCAAAAATACCTTTGGCAATATTTTTATTCTTTATTTTGATAATTTCAGCACCCAATTCTGCAGCCATTTTAAAGTTGTTAATGAGGTGCCTTTGTGATGCTAAACCAATACTATCGCCGTCTTCTTTTGGGGTTTGCACGTATAATAAATACCACTTACTGTTGTAGTAAGATGCTAACCTTGCAGTCTTTCTAATTACCTTTTTTGCTATCTCATGGTTGCTACTAATACAGGCTAAGAAACGTTCTTGCTTTAAGTGACTATTGCGTGGTAATTCTGTTTCAATTTTACGTTCTACTTGGCTGGCAACTTCTTTTAAAGCCAATTCTCGTAACTGTAAAATTCGCTCTGCCTGAAAGAAGTTTTTTAATGAAATCTCAATTTTGTCAGCCGTATAAATCTTACCTTCTTTCAAACGCATTATCAGTTCATCCGCCGTTAAATCAATGTTTACCACTTCATCTGCTTGTTGCAACACGCTATCAGGAATCCGTTCGCCAACATCCACACCAGTAATGGCCTTTATTTCGGCATGAAGACTTTCAATATGCTGAATATTTACTGCACTAATCACGTTAATACCAGCATCTAAAATGTCCATTACATCTTGCCAACGCTTCTCATTTTTGCTGCCCTCAATGTTCGTGTGAGCCAATTCATCCACTATCACAATTTCAGGATGTAGGTTTATTACCGCCTGCACATCCAACTCTTCTAGCTCCTTTCCTTTGTAAAATAATTTACGCCTTGGCACTAACGGTAAGCCGTCTAAAAGCTCATGTGTTTCCTTTCTTTTATGGGTTTCTATATACCCAATTTTCACATCAACACCATTACGCATCAGGGTTTGAGCCTCTTGCAATATGCGATAAGTTTTGCCAACACCTGCACTCATACCCATATAAATTTTAAACTTACCACGCCTACTCTTGCGGATAAGATTTAAAAAGTGTTCGGCATTTTTTTCTTGTTCTGGCATTATTTGCAATTTCATCTTGAACTAAAATATCTTATTTTAAAACAGGACTTTCACTTTAGTTTGTTTGTAATTTAGAACTTATAAGTAGCTGCTAAAATGAAACAACTAGCACTTTTGGTACTTGCACCACTGCTTTTTACAAATAGGTTATCCTTCGCATTATCCAAACGTACTTCTGGAATGATAGTTAAATTATCAATTTTAATATTAGCAGATAATGTAGGTATGAAAACACTTGTATTTATACCCAAAGCTTTTTTGGTGTCATCAAAATACTCGCCACGTAACGTCAACCCAAAAGTGCTGATAGGGTCGTAATTAAGATATATTGCATTGCTTGTCCAAACTTGACCATCTCTGTTTACAATAGTACCATCATAGTTAATACCAAATTTGTTGCTAAGCGTAGCATTTAAAACCAAATCAAATTGGCTTAGTTTTTTGTAACCGCCGTTAGCTGGATCATTAGTTCCCCCTATATAATTCAAGTACATTTTTAATTTATCATTTTTACTACCGGTACTAAATTGAGCAATAGCCATTTTGCCGCCAGAAGTTGTAGTAGAAAAATCTGTTGGGTTAATAACACCAACCATGAAGGCACTTTTACCACCCAAAGACGCATCCATTTTTAAACCTGTGTGAAAGAATGGCCCAAAAGAAAAACCATAACTCATACTATAGTTTCTATTGGCAACAGCGTCTAGCAGTTCCCAGCCAACGTGCGTTGCAAACTTACCCATGGTAAATTTCACTTTACTACTTGGGGCATACGTTACATACAATTGTTTCACGGATGCTAAAGATGCAACATCAAGGTAAGAGAACTCTTGCGCCCTTCTACCAAAGCCTAAGTCGGCTGTAGCAGCTACTTTACCAATACTGTGGTCTACACGAATGGTTGCCATACCTAACTCGAACGAGTTTTTTGAATTTGTAAAACTGGTAAGGTTGTTAGTTGTGTTCTTACCGTCGTTAAAATCGTAACGGTAATACACATCAACCGAACCAGAAATAGTGGTAGTTGATTTTTTTGTTGAATCTTGTGCAAATGCTGCTGCCATGATAAGTAAGCCAACATTAGCAAGTATTATTTTTTTCAATCCTTATTTCTTTAATTTTTTATGCGGATTTTTTATAATAAAATTCCTTTATTTCAATTTATCCAATTCAATGTTCAGGGCCAGTACATTTATTTTTTCTGTACCAAATAGCCCTGCCAATGGTTTTTCTATGTTTAGATCAACTAAGGCTTTGATTTTTTCAGGGGCTATTTTACGCACTTTGGCAATCCTATTAACTTGTACAAAGGCACCTTTTACGCTAATATTTGGATCCAATCCGCTGCCAGATGCAGTTACTAAATCAGAGGGAATATCGGATTTGTCAACAGTTGGATTATGTACTAAAAATGTATCAATTTTATTGCTTACATCCTTTAAATAATCAGGGTTACTAGGTCCTTTATTACTACCAGAACTACCAGCAGCGTTGTAACCAGCAGCGGAAGGGCGACCATTAAAATACTTGTCTTGTGTAAAGCTTTGACCCTCTAAAGCGTAGCCTACTACTTTGCCATTTACGCTAACCGTTTGGCCTTCGCCTTTGTTAGGAGCAATTTGTGCAAAACCTAATATCAGTATTGTATACAAGCCGCAAAACACAAGAACACAAAAGCTTGTTAGTTTTATGGCAGGAAGAATATGTTGTTTCATAACTTTTATTTTATTTCTTAAAATTCCTTTTAAAGGCTAATATTTAAAACCAAACACTAACTATCAAGTCTAATAATTTAATCCCTGCAAAAGGGGCTAACATACCACCTAAACCATAAATCAACAAGTTCCTTCTTAACAAGGCACTTGCACCAATTGGTTTGTATGCAACACCTCTCAAAGCCAATGGTATCAATGCTGGAATGATAAGTGCGTTGAAAATTACCGCTGATAAAATAGCACTTTCTGGACTATGTAATTTCATCACATTCAATGCTTGTAAACTTGGTATTGATGCAATAAACAATGCAGGAACAATAGCGAAATATTTGGCCACATCATTGGCAATTGAGAACGTAGTTAATGTACCTCTTGTCATCAATAATTGCTTGCCTATTTCTACTATCTCTATCAATTTGGTTGGGTCATTATCAAGGTCCACCATGTTACCGGCTTCTTTTGCAGCAGCAGTGCCACTGTTCATTGCAACGCCTACATCTGCCTGAGCAAGTGCAGGTGCGTCATTGGTACCATCACCCATCATCGCAACCAGTTTACCACTTTGTTGTTCCGCTTTAATGTAGTTCATTTTATCCTCTGGTTTTGCCTCGGCAATAAAATCATCCACTCCTGCTTTTTCGGCTATGAACTTTGCTGTTAAAGGATTATCGCCTGTAACCATAACCGTTTTTACACCCATTTTACGTAAACGTTCGAATCGTTCTTGAATGCCAGGCTTAATAATATCTTGTAACTCTATTACACCCAAAATCACATCGTTTTGGCTTACAACCAAAGGCGTTCCGCCGTTGTTGGCAATCTTTTTTACCTGCTCCGCCGTTTCCTCAGGGAAACCGTTACCAGCTTTTGCAGCCATTTTTCTAATACTATCAAAAGCACCTTTACGTATTTTTAAACCGCTTGGTAAATCAATGCCACTACTTCTAGTTTCGGCAGTAAACTCTATAAATGTTGCACCGTTTGTGTTGAATGTATTTGGGTTAATACTTGCCAACTCAATAATCGATTTACCTTCAGGTGTTTGATCTGCTAGAGACGATAAGGCACAAGCTTCAATAAACGCTTTTTCATCTATACCATTGGCTGCATAAAAGTTGGTAGCTTTTCTATTCCCAATTGTAATCGTACCAGTTTTATCTAACAACAACACATCCAAATCACCTGCTGTTTCAACGGCTTTACCACTTTTAGTAATCACATTGGCTCGTAAAGCTCTGTCCATACCAGCAATGCCAATAGCACTTAACAAGCCGCCAATTGTTGTAGGAATTAAGCAAACAAATAAGGATATAAATGCAGCAATTGTAATAGGCGTTTTAGCATAATCACCGAAAGGTTTTAGTGTAACACATACAATAATAAACACTAGTGTAAAGCCTGCTAATAAGATTGTCAAGGCTATTTCGTTTGGTGTTTTTTGGCGTGATGCACCTTCTACTAAGGCAATCATTTTATCTAAAAAACTTTCGCCAGGTTCTGTAGTAACACGCACTTTAATTCTGTCTGATAATACTTTGGTTCCGCCAGTTACAGAACTTTTATCGCCACCACTTTCACGGATTACTGGTGCCGATTCACCAGTAATGGCCGATTCATCAATAGTTGCAATACCTTCAATAATTTCGCCATCCATTGGTATGGTATCACCAGTTTCGCAAAGAAAAATATCGCCTTTTTTTAACTGTGATGAAGGAACGATTTTCATTTCGTTCACAAATATTTCACCCACTGCTTGTATCCACTTGGCAGGTGTTTCTTCCCTTGTTTTTCTAAGTGTATCTGCCTGTGCTTTGCCCCTTGCTTCTGCAATTGCTTCCGCAAAATTGGCAAACAATAAGGTTAATAACAATACCGTAAAAACGATAAGATTATAAGCCAAACTGCCTTGTGTTTTATCGCCTGCAATGATCCAGATGCAAACGCCAAGCATTACGGCTGTCCCAATTTCCACTGTGAACATCACGGGATTTTTGAACATTATTTTTGGGTTCAATTTGATGAAAGATTGCTTTAAAGCTTCCTTCACCAATGCAGGTTCGAAAAGTTTATTTGATTTTGTTGACATGGTATTGATTTTGTGCCCCAACTGCTAAAAGGGCTTATTAAAACGTGATTTGAGATAATTAATAACGTAATGCCGTTTGTAGTGCTTTGAGGCATTTAAGGATGTTTCATTCCAAAATATTCTGCTATTGGACCAAGTGTTAAGGCAGGGAAAAATGATAGTGCCGCAATGATGAAGATGACAGCGAAAATCATGATACCAAATGTGCCAGTATCGGTTTTTAAAGTCCCTGCACTTTCTGGTACATATTTTTTGTTAGCAAGAATACCTGCAATGGCTATTGGACCAATAATTGGTAAAAAACGGCCGAGCAACATCACAACACCACACGCAATATTCCAAAAAGGTGTGTTATCACCAACAGATGAACCATTACCATAACCTAGACCTTCAAAACCGCTACCGTTATTGGCAGATGAAGAAGTAAACTCATAGAGCATTTCACTAAAGCCATGGTTGCCAGGGTTATTTAACCAGTCAGCATATTCTTTTGGATTACCTGCATACAAATGCGAAGAGATAGCAGTACCAACTAATATTAAAAAAGGATGTAGCAACGCAATGATTGCGGCAATCTTCATCTCTTTGGCTTCTATCTTTTTGCCTAAAAACTCTGGTGTTCTACCTACCATTAGACCCGAAATAAACACCGCGATGATGATGAAAATATAGAAGTTTAAAAAGCCTACACCAACACCCCCATAAAACGAGTTAATCATCATGCCTAACATGCAAAACATACCAGTTAGTGGCGTAAAACTATCGTGCATGGCATTTACGGAACCGTTAGAAGTAACCGTAGTTGTAATGCCCCAATAAGCCGAAGCTGCAGAACCAAAACGCACTTCTTTACCTTCCATACAACCCATTGGTTGAGCAATACCCATTTTGCCAATAGCATGGTTACCGTTCATTTCTAAGTAAATTGAAGGTATAACAAATAGTAAAAATCCTATTGTCATAATACCGAAAACCATATATGCAAAACGCTTTTTTTTAATCATGTAACCCAATGCAAATACCATAGCAATTGGAATTAAAATGATGAGTACATTCTCTACAATATTGGTAAAATAATTAGGATTTTCTAACGGATGTGCAGAGTTTGCACCAAAAAAGCCCCCACCGTTGGTACCAAGCTGTTTAATAGCAACCATGGCAGCAGCGGGTCCCCTACTTACATTCACTGTATCACCTTGTACGGATATAAATTGGCCTTTCCCTTTAAATGTCATTGGTGTACCGTTGAACAGCAGTATCACCGCAATAACTATTGATAAAGGCAACAAAACTCTTGTTAATGATTTAATGAAAAGGTTGTAAAAGTTACCCAAACCCCTTCCCAAATTTTTACCCAAAAGGGTACCACTTTCATCTGGTTTCATGGCAATGAATACTACTGCACAAGCAGCCATACCAGCAGCAGCGCTAATAAACTGCCAAAGCATTAATACTAACTGACCTAAATAACTCAATCCACTTTCGCCAGAATAGTGTTGCAGGTTGGTATTTGATATAAAACTGATAGAGGTATTAAATGCTAAATCAGCCGTCATACTTGGGTTACCATCAGGGTTTAAAGGCAATGAGCCTTGCGTCATCAACACCAGCATTGATAAAAAAAACCAAACCAAATTAATGGTTAATAAAGCAACTAAATGTTGCTTCCAGTTCATAACTTTTTCTGGTTTTATACCACCTACCTTAAAAAATAATTTGTCTAACGGATTAAGTATTGCATCTGCCCAAGTATTGTCGCCATTATATACTTTGCCAATATATTTACCTAAAGGAATAGCCAATAGTACTGTGAGAATAAACATAGCAATAACGCCTAAAATTTCTGTGTTCATGTTAATAATTTGAAGTTTAATTACTTTAGGTTTTGGCTTAAAATTTTTCTGGGTTTACTAGTACGTAGCATACATAAAAAAAAACGAGAATAGCGATAACAAATACTGCTAACATGGTAATGCGATTTTAAATTTTATCGAAAACATCTATTGATTTAAAGAAGAGTGCAAATGCGATTACACCGACAGCGATTAAAATGATGGTGAGCATACTGTTTAGTTTAAAAGTTTATAAATATGTTTTGCAACCGCCATTCAGCCAAAAAATGAAAACAGAATGCTAAATGATTTTACGTTTTATTTTTTGGTAAACTTGTCATGATTGCTGTTTATACTGGTAGTGCTAATGCGATGCCAATAAGGGTTTTATTATGTATTGATAAGCTGAAAAGCTTGCTGGTGTTAGTTTGTGGCTTTTAATGTATTGTTTGGCATTGATATAGTTACCTAAAAAATTGTACCATTTTAGTAGGTATTTTTTCAAAATGGGGTGGTAACTTGCAATAGTGTTAATAAAAAAGACCATCTCGCAAGGATGGTCTTTTACAATGTTGAAGTAAATAAATATTAGTGCACTACTCTTTTCAGCATTACATGTTGTAAAGGGGTCAATACCAATGGCGTTTTCTCTATATCCGTATCACTGCCATCTAAGCCAAAGGCTTTTTTGTCTGATAAAGCCAAATTATTGATGGTGAAATACGAGTTTAATATAAAACCTTCACTAAATAAAAACTCATTTTCTACCGATAAGAAACGTTGAATAATCACATATCTAATATCGCCAGTAATATTATGTTTATTTAGCGCAATGGCATTGGTATTCGGATCTACATATACCTCATGATGTTCCAGCATTTCTTCTAATACTTTTTTAAAGAAGAGATTAATTCTTGGCTGTATTCTAAAGCCTAATCTAAAATCTACACGAATAATTTTATCGTGTTCAATTTCTTCTACGGTGTATTCCATTGTGTAAGGTTCATCTGTTCTGTCTATATGCAATAGCCAATACACATCCGCTCTTTTCGGTCTTTTGCTTAATAGTGATTCTAGTATACTTTTCTCTATCGCTTTTTTATTATTTGCCTTGGTAAGATACACCAAATGGGTAGCATATTTAGGCTCTGCGATATTGTTGCTCAAAGCAGTTAATGCTGGTACAAAAGGCTGTATATTTTCGAATATTAGAAAGCGATTATTAATTTTTCTGGCACTATACCAGATGTACATAATAAATACTAGGGCTATTTCAAATATCAAGAACATCCAGCGTTGCTTAATTTTTGCTACATTAGTAATAAAGAATGCTATTTCTACGGTTAAGAATACTAGTAACACTATAAAAATTAAAGCAGAAGCCCATTTTTTTACAAACTTCATATAGTAAAACATTAAGCAAGTGGTCATTAGCATGGCTACAACAATAGAGAACCCATATGCTGCTTCCATTTTGCTAGAATCTTTAAAGTATAACATCATCATTACACAGCCTGCCCATAAAATCCAGTTGATGCTTGGTATATAAATTTGCCCACGAATATTAGTAGGATATTTAATGGTAATACGGGGCCAAAAGTTCATACTTACTGCTTCGCTAATAAGTGTAAATGAACCACTAATTAACGCCTGACTAGCAATAATAGTGGCTAATGTTGCTATTATAATACCTGGTAATAAAAACCAGTGTGGCATAATTTCGTAGAATGGGTTTAAACCTTCTAAATGGGTTTTACCGCTATGCAGTAACCACGCAGCTTGTCCAAAATAGTTGGCTATCAAAGCTATTTTTACAAAAATCCAACTTACTTGAATATTTTTTTTACCACAATGTCCAAGGTCAGAATACAAGGCTTCTGCGCCTGTGGTGCAAAGGAACACCGCACCCAATAGCCAAAAACCACTAGGGTAATGGGTGAGTAAATGAATGGCATAATAGGGATTGAAGGCCGCTAATATGGGTGTGTAGTGCGCTATTTGTAAAATACCCCAAAACATAATCATACTAAACCAAACGAGCATAATAGGCCCAAAAGCACTACCCACTACGTTAGTGCCAAATTGTTGGAAAAAGAAGAGTAATGAAATAATACCGATAACAATACCAACAGTTAGCGCATTACCTGGTACAATAATATCTTCCAAACCATGTACGCCATTTAAGCCTTCGATAGCCGAGGCAACAGAAATTGGGGGGGTAATAATACCATCTGCTAGCAACGTGCCAGCACCTATAATAGCAGGAAAATACAACCAGTGCCTATAGCGCCATACTAGGGCATAGAGAGAGAAGATACCACCCTCGCCTTTATTATCGGCCTGCAAGGTCAGCAATATATATTTGAAGGTGGTCTGTAATGTGAGCGTCCAGAAAACGCAGGAAATACCGCCATAAACGAGTTCATCACTAATAGGGCGTTCGCCCATGATGGCTTTAAAAACATACAAAGGAGAAGTTCCAATATCGCCAAAAATAATTCCGAGAGTAACAAGCAGACCAGCTGCGGTTACCTTCTTAAGGTTAAAATGCATAGTAATAGAGGTTGATCACAAGTTTATTATAAAATTTTATCATAAACTTATTTTTAATAATAAAACTAAAACAATGCCAGTAAAGCTAGAAATGACAAATAATTTTTAAAAGGATTGGCACAGTTGAGTTGTAATAAAAATATTTTTTTGGATAGATTTTGAAAGCGAGCTAATACCATATCAAAATGGAAGGGTGATTTTCATTTTGGAAGGGTTGGTATTAGAAAATAGGGTTTTATATAAACAAGGTTTGTTACTATTAACACCTATAAAAGGGGTAGCAATTCAAAAGGGTTAACGCCAATTGATTTACTTTTTCGCCCTTGTTGGTAGCAGCATCCTGTTAGCTTTTCACCGTTGTTGTGCCTATTGGCCAACAACGGTGAAGATAGTTGCGAGTTTTTTATCTCTGCCTGCAATAATTAGCAACCTACACCAACCCATATTCTTCAATCTTTCTGTACAATGTTGTTAGCCCAATATTCAAGAGTTTTGCAGACTCGGTTTTGTTGCCTTTGGTGTGGTTAAGTACCCGTTGAATATGTAGTTTTTCAACACTCGCCAAATCAAAGGCAGAGAGTTGCTTATGACCGCCAAAAACTTGGTACGCTTGCATCTCAAAAGGCAGGTCGTTAATAGATAATTCAGGACCATCGGCTAAAATAACAGCACGTTCTATCACATTTTTTAGTTCCCGTATATTGCCTTTCCACTCGTGTTGTTGTAGGCGTTGTAAAAAATCGCTGCTCATACCATCAAAGCGTTGGTTGGTTTTGGCGGCAAATGCTTTAATAAAATAATTGGCCAATAAGGGAATATCTTTTTTTCTATCCCGCAAAGCTGGTAACAATATGGTAAACACGTTTAAACGATAAAACAAATCTTCCCTAAACTTGCTGTCTTTTACGTCTTGCTGCAAATCACGGTTAGTAGCGGCAATAATGCGTACACTTACTTTGGTAGGTTTTGTGTCGCCAACTTTTATAAACTCGCTGGTTTCAAGTACACGTAACAGTTTGCTTTGCAAATCAATGTGCATTTCGCCAATTTCATCTAAAAAAAAAGTACCCGTGTTGGCCTCTTCTATCAACCCTTTTTTATCTTTTGTGGCACCAGTAAAAGCACCAGCTTTATACCCAAATATTTCACTCTCTAATAATTCTCTGCTAAAAGCACTACAGTTTAATGCCATAAAGGGTTTACCCGTTCGTTTACTACCATTGTGAATGGCTTGGGCAAAAACTTCTTTACCTGTACCAGTTTCGCCCAAAAGCAATACGGTCGCTTCTGTTGGTGCCACTTTTTGCGCAAGGTTCACAGCTTCTTTTATCAATGTTGCCTCGCCTAAAATGCTATCAAAACCATAGCGTTTCCCCACCTGTTTTTCTAAATCATTTACTCGTTTTTGTAGTTGTGCTTTTTCTAAGGCACGGGTTAATAATGGAATGATTTTATCGTTATCATCACCCTTGGTTATATAATCGAAAGCTCCATTACGCATTGCTTGCACGCCATCGGTAATATTGCCATAAGCGGTTAATAAAATAATTTCAATAGTAGGGTATTTTGGTTTGATGGTGGTTACAAAATCAACACCATTACCATCGGGCAATTTTACATCGCAAAGCACCACATCTATTTGTTTATTGGCCAATTGTTTATAGCCATCTTTCAGATTTGCAGCTTCTATCACCTCAAAGCCTTCTGCTTTGATAATACGGGCCAACAAGCCACGTAATTTTTCTTCATCATCAATTAGTAATATTGTTTTCAAGTAGGTGCTATTTGTAAGTACAAAAATAATTAAGGTCTTCTTTAATAGTAGAGACACTTATTTAACTGTTGATATTGGTGCCATACATTTGTTTGATAAATATCCTAAAACCAAATCAAAAACGAATAAAGACTTCTAAATTTTAGACAGAACCTCAAATAACAAAATGGGGGCTGACCCTTTTTTCATTAATATTTTACTAATCTATTAACTAACTAATACAATAGTTAATTACCAACACACCAATTAATCCAACAATTGATACAATACTTTCCATCAATGACCAAGACTTAAAGGTATCTTTTAAAGAAATATTAAAATACTCTTTAAACATCCAAAAGCCAGGGTCATTTACATGCGAAAACATGAGGCTACCAGCACCTATTGATAAAACCATTAAACAAGGATCAACTATAAAACTACCAAGCATTGGTGCTACAATACCTGCTGTTGTTAAGCCTGCCACAGTTGCAGAGCCTAAACAAACCCTTATTGACGCTGATATAAGCCATGCAAGTATTAAGGGGTTGATAGCAAGACTTTGAAAATAAATACCAATTTGGTTGCTAGCGCCTGTTTGTAACAATATTTCTTTTAATGCACCTGCACCAGCTATAATTAATACAATCATGGCAATATCTTTTACACCCGCTTCGTAATATTTCATGATGGTGGCAACAGACTTGCCTTGGTTGATGCCTAAGCTAATGGTTACTATTAGCAAGGTTACAATCATTAGTATAGATGAATCGCTTATAAAACGGGAAACTTTTGCAAGCACACTATCGGATTTAAATAATAAGCAAGCAGACGTTATTGCCAATAGTAACACAGGTAATAATGCTGAAAAAAAGCTAATAGCTACACTTGGCAACTTATCTGGCAATGCACTAATAGTAAAACTTGGTAAACTGCCAATGGGCTTAATTTTTTTTAATGTTTGTGCAAATAAAGGCCCTGCAATAACAGCAGCAGGAATAGCCACCAAAAAGCCATATAGTAATGTTTTACCTAAACTAGCTTTAAAAATGGTTACTAATGCAGTAGGGGCAGGGTGAGGCGGCAAAAAACCATGTGCTACAGATAATGCTGCCATCATAGGTAGGCCTACATAAACCGCCGGTAATTTGTATTTATACACCAATGTAAAAATGATAGGAATAACTAATACAAAACCTACGTTGTAAAAAAGAGGAATACCAATGATAAAGCCTGTACTTACCAATCCCCAAGTGATATATTTTTCGCCAAATAGTTGCATTATTTTATCTGAAATAACTTGTGCAGCACCACTTTCGGCTACAAGCTTTCCTATCATTGCCCCCACACAAATAACAATTAAAATAGAACCCATCATATCGCCAATACCTTTTTGTATAGCCTTGCTAATATTTTCAGACGATATACCTAATGCTAAACCGCCAAAAATAGATACCACTATAAAAGCTAAAAATGGATTTAATTTTACAACAGCAACAAGTAATACTAAAGCAAAAAGCATTGCTGGTATGGCTATTATTAAAGACATAGCTTGAAATATTAATTAGTAAGAAACACTAAACTAAAGTTATTTTAAAACAGTATTTTTTCTATAGATCTAAAGCCATCAGCAACTGGTAGTTGCTCCCATAAAATTTGATAGATGGCTGTTGCAATTGGCATGTTTGCTTCAAGCGTTTTGTTTGTGATGTAGATGCACTTACTGGCGTTATAACCTTCGGCCACCATATTCAATTCTAACTGGGCAGATTTCACACTGTAACCTTTCCCAATCATATTGCCAAAGGTTCTGTTACGGCTATATAATGAATAGCAAGTAACCAATAAATCACCCAAATAAACCGATGCTGAATAGTTAAACCTATGTTGTTCTTCCTCACTTTCTTTATCCCAAACAAGTTTGTGGCAAAAGCCAGCCATTTCGTTGGCAGCATTGGCAATATAAACACTTAAAAAATTGTCGCCATACTCTAAACCATGTGCAATACCAGCACCTAATGCATAAATATTTTTAAGAATGGCTGCGTACTGCACACCAATAATGTCGTGGTTTACAACAGTATTTATATACTCAGTTTTAAAGTTGGTAGCTAAAGATTTCGCCATTACTTCATCAATACCCGAAAAGGTAAGATACGACAGCTTTTCGGCCGCAACTTCCTCAGCATGACAAGGCCCTAAAACAGTAAAATAATCCTGTAATGGCACATCAAAATTATCTGCCAAATACTCGTTTAACAATTGGTTAGTAGAAGGGATTAACCCTTTAATAGCCGATATAATTTTTTTATTTTTCAGAATATTTTTTGGTAATACGGATAGCACATCTACCACATAAGCTGAGGGAACAGCAATAACCAAAGCATCAGATTTTTCAACTACATCTAATAAATTATCAGTTAGGTACAATTGTTTTACATCAAAATAAGCAGTGCCTAAGTAATGAGGGTTGTGCTTACGCTTTTGCATGTAAGTAATGCTCTTATCGTTGCGTATAAACCAATTAATGGTATTGCCATTATCGGTTAAAATTTTAGCCAATGCGGTGGCCCAACTACCGCTTCCTATCATTCCAAAATGCATGGCAAACTATTTTTGTTAGAGGGCAAACATACGAAAGGCTTTATAAAGTGAAAAGACTTTGGTAACCGACTTTACAACCTTTTCAGCACTGGTTATACCACTTTAATAAAATGGTGAGACTAATTGAGCGATTGAAACTTTATTAAGCACATTATTTTAGCGTAGATACAAGAATTTGAAATATTAAATTTTATTGCCAGATTTATATAAATATGGCAAATTAAAAGAATAATTTTTTGCATCACTTTTATTTGTAAATAACATATAGCAATATTAATTATGCATTAAACTATATGTAACTAACTCGTTCTGGTTTTAAAATAAGAGTTTGCTACCATTTATCCAAGCCCAATAGTTTTTTTCCTAAGGTTGATAATACGGCTGTGGTATATTTTGTTTGCTCCCAATTTCTTGGATCACCCGGAAAAGCATAACCTTCTGGGGCATTTCTTTCTTTCCATGAAGTAATACGCCATTCACGAAGTTCTTCATTGGTTTCTTCCGCTGGCATCATAGATATATATTGTGCCATACGCACTTTATTGCTACTTGCGTTTGTTCTAATGCCGTGTGGTTGGGTACTGTTAAATATTAAAAGATCGCCTGCTTCCATTTTTACTTTTACAAGCTCAAAACCAGTTATATCAGGCTTAAAATGGTCTCTATTTTCTGGCTGAGTTAGTTGCCAAGTATCATACGTTCTGTAAAGTTCAGGCACACATTGAAAGCCGCCCATGTTTTCATCTGTTTGGTCTGCCAATGCTAAAACACCTTGCACATTTTGCGGTTTAGTTTCAGGGTCATAATCCCAATGGATAAAACCTTTATACTCATGCCCAGTACGAATAGGAAAATTTAAATTTGCCCTGTCTATAGTACACCACAATTTTTCAGTTCCCCATATATCTGCAAATGCCTAGTGAACTTTTGGCATCTGCCTATTATCCCACAAATATTGATGATTGTACACTTCAACCATTCCTGTATTTGTTAGTTCTTTCATCTTCATTTCTGCCCTTGCCGGTGCATACCATGTTTCTATATTATTGGGATCTTTTTCTTCAAACTCCCAAAGAAAATTTGCTAATCGTTCGGCTTGTTCTTTGGGTACAGCATTTTTAATAACGATGTAACCGTTGTGTATCCAAAACTTCCAATCTTCCTCCGATAAAATGCGAAGTGGCTCGCCATTGCTACGGTCACTTAATTTTACATTGCTGCTTTTAGAAGTAGATGGGTTGCCCGGAATATCCTTATGGGCATTACCAATTGCCAGGGTTGGTACCATTGTTTGTTGTTGCATACTAACAAGT
The DNA here is from genome assembly GCA_038327865.1 of Chitinophagales bacterium. Classification (GTDB taxonomy): domain Bacteria; phylum Bacteroidota; class Bacteroidia; order Chitinophagales; family Chitinophagaceae; genus Parasediminibacterium. The sequence continues at coordinate 214,453 of JBBQLL010000001.1, forward strand.
TTTTAAAATGATTTAATACTACAAATTTCAATAACAGAAAATGATTTTAAAACCTTTCAAATGACCATCATTTGCTCTCTATTGACATTTAATGATACTTTTATGTCTATATATTAGTTTCACAGGTAAATATGCTGCTTTGAAAATTCAAAAAGAAATAGTCTTGCCTGGTTCAGGGCAATCTTTTAAACTCTTTAAACCAAGTTTAAAGCATTATTTTTTTTGGCATTATCATCCTGAATATGAATTGGTGTATGTAGAAGCCATCAATGGTATACGCCATGTAGGGCAGCATATTTCTGGTTTTATGGAAAGTGATTTGGTTTTAATAGGACCTAATGTGCCACACCTAAATTTTGATTATGGCATTGAAACAGCGTACCATCAAATTGTGGTGCAGCTAAAAGAAAATTTTTTAGGCGATGCGTTTAAAGAAACGCCAGAGTTTTTAGCCATCCATCAACTTTTTCAAAAAGCTTATTTAGGCTTATCATTTAATGGCGATACAAAAAAACGGGCGGCAGAAAAACTAAAGCACATTCAAGATTTACCGCATTTTGAACAGCTAATAAAATTGTTAGAAATTTTTCAGGAATTGGCTACATCCAATGAGGTAACAGAACTAAACGACCAAGACACGAGCATTAAATTATTTTTTGATGATAAAATTAGAATGGGTGCTGTGTACAAATACATTCATGCCAATTATGATAATAAGCCTGATGTAAACAATGTAGCATTAAGCGTAAATTTAAGTACGTCTGCATTTTGCCGTTATTTTAAAAGACAAACAAAAATGACATTTACAGACTTTGTAAACCAATATAGAATTACGCAGGCAAAAACTTTATTGCTAAAGGATATAAGTGTATCGGAAGCGTGTTATGAAGTTGGTTTTGAAAGTCTGTCGCATTTTAATAAACTGTTTAAAAAGCTTACGGGACTAAACCCTTCTGTTTTTAAAAAACAAAGCCTTGGTTGCTAAAGAAAAACAAAGGAAAGTTTAACGAACAATAAATGCCAAGTCAAAACTAGGTGCAGTTGGGTGGCAGAAACATACAACTTCTGGCATTTATTAAACTTATAAACTAATCTAAATTTTAGCTCTTCTTTCCATCATCATACAATTTATCTTTAGCTACCACTTTTACTTTATCGCCATCTTTTAAACTTTTACTTACAACGTTGTATGGGCCAGTAATTACTTCATCATCTTTTTTTAATCCGTTGGTAATTTCAATGTTATTTAAATCTTGTATATCGGTGGTTACTTTTACCTTTTTTACTTTACCATCTTTTTGTAATACAAATACAACTTCTTCTAACGCATCAGCAATTGGTGCAGTTGGTGTGTTGGCAGCAGTAGTTATTTCTGTTTTCTTATCATCTTTTTTAGCATCACTTTTACTATCTCTTGTAGTAACAGCGTTTAGTGCTACAGATATCACATCCTTTTTTGTTTTTGTTTGAATATCAGCACTAGCACTCATATTTGGTCTAAACGGAAAACTTTTACCGCTAACAACCAAATCTTTATAACTGCTTTCTAGCAAGCGTATATGCACTTTGTAATTGGTTACATCTGTAGACGAACTGCTAACGCCTGCAAGTGTATTTGGATTAGCAATTTTGTATACAACACCTGCAAACTTTCTGTTACTGTAGGCATCTATTTGTACCATTGCTGTATCCCCTATTTTTACTTTTGGTATATCATTTTCGCCAACATCTACCCGCACTTCAATGCTACGCATATCTGCAATACGCATCATTTCTGTACCAACATTAAAACTATTACCCGCTACACGTTCACCTTTTTTTACTGCCAATAAACTTACAATACCATCCATTGGTGCAGTAATTACTGTACGCGATAAATCTTTATTTGCTTTTGCTAATTGTGCTTGATTGCTTTGAATAAAGGCTTCGCTACTTTTTAATCCCTCTTTGGCTGCATTATAGTTGGCTTGTGTAGATAGATAGGTTTGTTGTGCAGTTTCAAACTCAGCTCTAGAGATAACTTTATCATTCAATAGTTTTTGTTGCCTATCAAAATTAGATTTTGCTTGATCAAGATTTGCCTTTAATCCAATAATGCTAGCTGTAGAATTGCCCAATTGCGCCCTTGCCTGAGCCACGCCTGCGGATACTTGGTCTCTTTGTGTAGCATAAATATCTGCATAAATACGGGCTACAATCTGACCACGTTTTACGCTATCGCCCTCATTTACATTCAATTCTACCACCTCGCCACTAATATCTGGGCTAACCTTTACCTCCACTTCTGGATATACTTTACCACTAGCATTTACAGTTTCTATAATGGTACGTAATACCACTTTTTCTGTGGTAACTTTTATGCCGTCTTCTTTGCCAATTACGCCTGCTGCTTTAAGCCCAATTAAGGCGCCTATTATTACTACTAATGCAATGATGATCCAAAGGACTGTTTTGTTCATAATATGTTGGGTTTGTTCAGTGTTTATTTTCAGTTTTATTGTTTTGGGTTCTTGGTTCTGAATAATTAACCAATAACTATTGAGCATTTCCCCCCTATAATTTTAACCCCTGACCTTTATAAAATTCCAATAATTTCATTTTGAATATATAGTCATATTGGTTTACCACTTGCTGTAATTTAGCAGTTGATAAATTGTTTTGTGTTATTATTAGATCTAATGTGCTCAATAAACCAACGTCATAACGCTTACTAGCAAAATCATACGCTTTTTGAGTACTTTCAACCTGTCTTTTACCAGCGTTAAATTTTTGAACAGCTGTTACAACATTGGTATAAGCTGTATAAATATCTAGCTTTAATTTTTGGTTGGCTTGCTCCTCATTTACTTTGTAGGTTTCAAGATTAAGCTTTGATTGCTCATAATTTATTCTATTAGTACCACTGTTAAAAATTGGTACAGATAAACCCACACCAAAGTTTTGACGGAAGTTTTGACTCACCTGATCAAAATACGCTATTTTATTGCCGTTGGCAAAGTTTAATGCCTTGTTATTATAGGTTGTGCCTAATGAATAATTGGCAGATAACGTGGGATAAAGACTAGATTTTGCTGCAAGCATACTCTTTTCAGCACCTTTAATTTTTAGTGTATTAGATTTTTGGGTGGGCTGATTATTTAACGCCAATTGGAAAACAGATTCTGGTTGCATATCTGCCAAAGTTTCTAAAGGAATTTTAGCAACCTCAGGGGTTTCTACTTCAAAAGGTGCAGCGGCATCAAGGTTTAAAAGCCCTTTCAATTGTAATATATTTTGTTGATAGGTTGATTGTGCTGATATTAAATTACTACTATCGGTTGCCAATTTTGCCTCTAATTCTACTGCGTTCAGTTCTGGTAAACTACCCGCATCTACTTTTTTTCTGGTAACATCTAACTGCCTTTGTGATTGTATAATTTGTATAGTTGTAATATTTATCTGCTCCTTTGCTGCCAATACTTGCAAATAGTAAGTAGCTACATTTAATGACACATCATTCGCTGCTTTTTCAATATCTACCAAAGCTGCTTTAGCATTAAATTCCTGTGCAGCAATATTATTTTTTATTCTACCCCAATTAAAAATTTGAACGCCACCTTGCAAACCATAATTCTGAGATAGTAATTCGTTGTTAGTATAAACGTTGGTAGTTGGATCAATAGAACGTCCAAATTGTGGACCAATATTGGTGTTAAAACTAGCTGTGGGATATTGGTACAAAGTAGCTTGTTTTAACTGTAAAGCGGTAATCCTAGATTGTACATCGGCTTGTTTAACAGAAATATTATTCTTCATGGCATACGCTACACACTTTTTTAAATCCCACTTATCAAGTGTGGTTTGTGCAGATAATTGAACAACAAATAAAAAAGCAATTACTATAAATAAGGGTCTCATAATATAACAAAATAAAGGAAAGTGCTTGATGTGGCAAAAAGTTGATTTTTTGTCTTTTACCACATTAAGCCTACAGGCATATAAAAAAATCAACTTACATACATTATTTTACTATAAAAATGATTTAATACCCACGTAAAAGTCTATTGTAGCTTTGTAATTATATTTAAATTTTTGTTAATGCTTGGTTTAAATCTTTAATTAAATAATCAGCATCTTCTAAGCCAATATATAACCGCAACATGCGGTGTTCTTTGTTCGTCATATCAAAATCTGTTGGCTGTATGCTAGCACATTTAGGAATAATGAGACTTTCGTAACCACCCCAACTTACTGCCATTAAAATATGTTGTAGTGCCTCGCAAAAATTTTCTATTTGCTTAATATGTGTTGCTTTTATAATAAATGTTAGCAAGCCACAGGCACCCTTCATTTGCTGCTTTGCCAATTGGTATTGTGCAAATGAAGGTGATAATGGAAAAATAACTTCCTCTACTTTAGGATGGTTTTGCAAGTAATCGATTACCGTTAAAGTGGTTTTAGAAATACGATCTAATCGCATAGGCAATGTTCTTAATCCACGTATTAATAACCAAGCATTAAATGGTTGAATACCACTGCCAATAGTATTGTATTCGCTATTAAAAATGCGTTCAATCATAGCTTTATTTCCGCTTAAAACACCAGCCACCACATCGCTATGGCCCCCAATGTATTTTGTGGCAGATTGTAGTGACAAATCAATACCCAACATTATTGGTTTTTGGTAAATGGGCGTGCAATAGCTATTATCTATAATGGTGGTAATATGGTGTTGTTTTGCCAATGTAGCAACAGCTTGTAAATCTTGTAAATTGTATAGCCAACTATTAGGACTTTCTAAGTAAATAATGGTTGTATTTGGTGTAATAGCATCGGCAAAATGTTGGATATTGGTGCCATCAACATAAGTGTGCGTTACATTAAACCGTGGCAAAATAACTTCAAATAATTTTTTAGCCCAAGTGTAAGGGTTGGCAACAGAAATGATATGGTCACCACTTTTTACATTGGCTAAAACCGATGCAAAAATGGCAGCTGCACCACTGTTAAATACCAAGCAATCTTCTGCACCATCTAAAGCTGCTAATTTTTTACGAAGTATGTCCACGGTTGGGTTTAAGCCACGGCTGTACAAATAATTACCGTATTCATTAGCAAAACTTTGGCGTAAATCGGCCACTTTTTTAAACACAAAATTTGAGGTCTGAATAATAGGTGGTGCAACGGCGTTAAAATAAGCTTCTCTGCCTTCTGCGTATTCGTTTATAATGTATGATAAGTCCATAATGGTACTGATTGCAAGTTGCTGATTATAGTTTGCTAGTTCCAGATTATTTGTGCGGATTTTCTACCATGCCATCATCTATCAACTAACAACTATTTTGCTACATATATTTCTTATACAAATTCAACAATACTCTTCGGTCATCTTCAGTAATTTTTTTAGTTGAGTCTTGCATAAAGTGTCGCTTAAATGCACGTATAGCTGCTGTTGAATCTTTAATATCGTAACCAATAATACGTAAGGCTTGCAAGTGGTTAAAACTACTATCTACTATTATAGGTAAGGCCTCATCTTGCCAAAGCCCAAAGCCTTCTTGTGCCACTTTTTTCCAAGGAAAATAAATATTAGGATCGTTTTTTCTAGTTGGTGCTATGTCGCTATGACCTATAAAGTTTGCAGCAGGAATATTATAGGTTTTTTTAAGTGTAGCCAATAATATTAAAAGGCTGTTTATCTGCACATCGGTAAATTTTTCAAAGCCATTATTGTCAATTTCAATACCTATTGACGATGAATTAATATCAAGATTATTACCCCATTTACTTACACCTGCATGAAAAGCTCTTAAATAATCATTTAGCATGTGGTGCACCGTACCATCTTTACAAATAACATAGTGTGCACTAACCTGAGTTTTAACAGTAGTAAAGGTTTTAAGCGTTTGCTCGCAACTGTTTTGTGCTGTGTGATGTATGATAACGAAGTTGGGTTTACGCATTCCAAAGTTGGTAGTGCCAACAAAATTAGGATTACCAAAAACAGAGTCTGCCAACGGATATGTTTTTAAAATATTGCCATAGGTTTTTGCTTGTGTTTTATAGATTTTGTTGGTGGCATAATAAGGTGAACGTGTGCAGCCAAGTAGAACAATGAATAGCAATAAAACAGTAAATAACTTTTTAGCCATAATAGCAATTTGAAAGGACAAAATACGGTTTATGCGGATAGATTTTAATGGATTGTGCAGATTACTTTTTTAAAATATCGCTTTATGGTAATACTGTAATTAAACTATCCCAAACAATTATAAAAACTATCCCAATTCCTCTACAACCTTCTCTGGTTTTGCATAACCATATCTTGCTAAACGTTTTGTGGTATAGTAAGCATCAACACCAAGACTGGCAAGGCTTTCGGCTTCTTCTAATGCTATAAATCCATCCTTTTTTATAATAGTATTATCAATTAACACATCTGTAATTTGACCAATTACTAAAAAAGAATTATTGTGGGTAATGGACACTATTTCTACTAATTGCAACGCATATTTTACACGGCTTTCGGCTACAAATGGGGCGGTAATATTGGGTAGATATTGTTCCGTTAAGCCCACTGCCCTAAACTCATTTACCTCAAGTGGATATTTAGCACTGCTTTGGTGTGCTTGGGCTGCTATGTTAGGGTGAATGTGGTTGATGGTATACACACCTGTTGCTTTAATATTGTTGATGGTATGCGGTGCGGCGGCTAGTGGACGGTTAATAAAACCAATCAAGGCTGGGTCTGAGCCTAGATGCACAACACTACTAAATACACCCAAATTTGGTTGCCCTTCTTGGTTAATAGATGCTATTAAACTTACTGCTTTAAAGCCAGTTAAACAGTTAATAAAATTGGCACGGTAAAATCGTTCCCAAGTTTTAATCGTATTAATGGAAATATGTTGCATCACATTTGTTTTTTTAATAACCAATTTCTAATTTGGTGATTGTGCTATTTATTGATTTTTATGAGAAAATATTTTAAAAATCTCAATATTTTAAAATCAATAATTACATTACTCTATGCCTCAACTTCTTCTTTAAAAATTGCTACAACCTTTTCAGGCTGTGGTTTGCGACGCTCCATTTGGTGTATCAAATCAGCTATACAGGCCGTCCATCCAGTTTGGTGTGATGCTCCTAAACCTGTACCACTATCACCATGAAAATATTCGTAAAACTGTAATAAATCTTCGTTACCAGTTTGCTCATAAAACCAACTATAGCTGCCATTAAAAGAGCGTTTGCCAGCTTCATCTTTAGTAAACAAACTGATCACTCTTTCGGTTAAAAAATCTGCCACTTTTTCTAAGTTCATAACGTTGCCAGAGCCCGTAGGGCATTCTACTTGTAAGGTATCGCCATAAAATAAGCCATAGCGTCTAATAGAGCGAATGATAAGATAATTAATAGGCATCCAAACCGGGCCACGCCAATTAGAGTTACCACCAAACATGTCAGAGGTACTATCGCCGGGGTCGTATTGAATGGTATAGTTTTTACCATCTAATGTTACTGAATACGGGTTTGCTTCATGGTATTTTGATAAAGCCCTAATACCACCTTCAGATAAAAATTCTTCCTCGTTTAACATGCGTTTTAATAAGGCAACCATACGCTCTCTAGGTACAAGGGATATTAAAATTTTATCGCTATCGCTTCGCTCCTCATTTGGCCAAAAACGATTGTTTTTTTTACGATAATTCTCAAACCAAGTAATGCGCTTTTTAAAATCTGGCAACTTGGTAAGTGTACTTTTTTCAATAACAGATACTGCCAAAATGGGTATTAAACCAACAATAGATTGCACTTTAAGAGGAATACTTTCGCCACCTTTAATGCTAACACTATCGTAAAAAAATTGGTCTGTTTCATTCCATAAAATATGGTCGTTCATGGCTTCTGCTATTAATACAAAATGCTCAAAAAACTTAGTAGCCATATCTTCAAAAGACACGTCGTGTGTGGCAATTTCCATTGCAATATCCATCATATTTAAAGCATATTTACCCATCCAACTGGTACCATCTGCCTGTTCTAAATGCATATTTGCAGCCACACCATGGCTTCTATCAAAAACTCCGATATTATCAAGCCCTAAAAAGCCTCCTTCAAATAAATTATTACCACTTTCATCTTTTCTATTTATCCACCAAGTAAAATTGATTATCAATTTTTGGAAGATGCGTTTTAAGAACAGTAAGTCGCCTTTTCCTGTGTTTTGTTTATCAATTCTATATACTTGTAATGCAGCCCAAGCATGTACAGGCGGGTTTACATCTCCAAAATTCCATTCGTAGGCTGGTAATTGACCATCGGGTTTCATATACCATTCTCGCATTATTAATAGTAATTGGTGCTTAGCAAAATTGGCATCAACCATTGCCATGGGTATGCAATGAAAAGCTAAGTCCCATGCGGCATACCAAGGATATTCCCATTTATCAGGCATTAAAATAATGTCTTGATTTTTAAGGTGCTTCCAATCACTGTTTCTACCCTTTTTTTTGCCATCATTAACAGGTGTTAAACCATCTGTGCTAGTTAGCCATGTTTCTACATCGTAATGATAATATTGTTTACTCCACAGCAACCCAGCAAATGCCTGCCTTTGAATATTTAGCAATTCTGGCGTGGCACTTTGGCATAAAACAGATTTGTAAAAATCGTCTGCTTGCTCTTTACGATTTTTAAAAACTTGTTCAAAGCCAGCAGCAAAAGGATTGTCGTGCATTTTGTTACTTAACCTGCAATAAATTGTTTTTGTACTGTTGGCCTCTACCGTCATTTTGTATATGGGAGAAAATTTTGTACCCTTTTTTCGGTTTCTTAAATCGGCAGTATTTTCGCCATCAATGATAGCGGTGTGAAACGCATCTTTTACAAAAGGAGACGCATTGGGAATGCCCATTATTTTTTGTTTATTCGTCTCATTGTCGGTATAAAAATTATCATCTGGTTTTTGAAAGTAAAAATAATATTTGCCTAATCTTTCTTGTTCTGCTTTTACACAAGTTTTACTTACTTCTGTAATTAAAGGCTTCTTTTCGTCTTCACTATTTTTCCATCTATTAAAAAACCATAAGGTGGGCAAAACAGTTATGGGTGCAGGTTTGTGATATCTGTTAGTAATAGCAATTTTTATAAAAATATCTTGTGGTCCCTGCTTAGCATAAGTAATTTTTACATCAAAAAATTCATTATTATTAAATACGCCTGTATCTAAAATTTCATATTCTGGTTCTAATTTGCTACGCCATTTGTTACGTGCAACCAACTCGCTATAAGGAAATTTTTGTTGTGGATATTTGTATAAAAATTCCATGTAGTAGTGCGTTGGCACATTATCCAAATAATAATATAGTTCTTTTACATCTTCACCATGATTACCCTCATTATTGCCCAACCCAAACAATCGCTCTTTTAAAATAGGGTCTTTACCGTTCCATAAAGCAACAGAAAAACATAGGTTTTGAAAGTAGTCTGTAATACCTGCTAAGCCGTCTTCACCCCATTTATAGACACGACTATGTGCATGTTCATGCGGAAAATAATTCCAAGCATCTCCAAACGCACCATAATCTTCACGAACCGTACCCCATTGGCGTTCGCTGAGGTAAGGCCCCCACTGTTCTAAAGGTATTTTTTTTCTATCATTAACTGATAGGCGTTGATGTTCTGCTGTCATATTTTTAATTTACACATAATCCTACTTATTGTTTGCCACAATAAAACTGTAAGTAGTTATATAACAAGCAATTATTAAAATGTTTAAATAATGATGGGGTTAAAAATACAGGAAATGTTGGATTTGGATTGCAGTAGCACATAACACTATAGTTTTACACCCTAAGTTAACTTTACAAAGGGTTGCACTTTTTATCATTAGTGTTTTATAGTTAATTTTTGTAATTGCCTTTATCTTCACAAAAATATTTTTGATGATTTTAGTTACTGGTGCCAGTGGTTTAGTTGGCTCTCATCTTATTACAAAACTTTTGCAAGATGGTAAGCAAGTAAGAGCTTTATACCGCAATAATAATCCGCCAATAATTTCTAAAAATATTGACTGGTTTAAGGCTGATATTTTAGATGTTGTTGCCTTGGATGAAGCCATGCAAGATATAACGTACGTGTTTCATTGTGCTGCAATTGTTTCATTTAATCCTAAAGAAAAAGAGTTACTTTATAAAACGAATGTTGAGGGTACGGCCAATGTGGTAAATGCTTGTTTAAACAATACTATTGAGAAACTATTGTTTGTAAGTTCGGTAGCCTCGCTTGGTAGAGCAAACGAAAATACCATTATTAACGAGTCATCTAAATGGATAGAAAGTAGTAATAATAGTGCCTATGCTAAGTCTAAATATTTAGCAGAAATGGAAGTTTGGCGAGGCATTGGCGAGGGATTAAATGCGGTAATAATAAACCCGAGTATTATACTTGGTAATAGCGATTGGACAAAAGGTTCAGCAGCCATTTTTAAATCGGCTTACGATGAGTTTGCTTGGTATAGTATAGGCGTAAATGGTTTTGTTGATGTGCAGGATGTTGTAAATGCAATGGTGCAACTGATGGATAGTCCTATTGTTGGCCAACGTTTTATTGTAAGCGCTGAAAATAGCAGCTATAAAAATTTATTTACACAAATAGCCATCGCTTTTAAACGGCAACCCCCACATAAACAAGTAACCCCTTTTTTAGCAGGTATTGCTTGGCGATTGGCGGCCATAAAAGGATTATTATCAGACGATAAACCATTACTTACAAAGGAAACTGCACATACTGCCCAAACAAAAATTTACTATAATAACGACAAACTCTTAAAGGCATTACCAGCATTTACTTATACTACTTTAGTAAATAGTATTAATAGAATTTGTAAAGAATTTCAAGAAAAATATCAATTAAAATAAATTTAGTCCATCACTTTCTTCCATAACTGGGGTATACGTTTTACCCATACAAATTCTCGTCTTTTGTCACCAGCATTTATGGCAGGTGTACCCATATAAACGTTGTTACCATCTATTGTATTGGTAACGCCCGACTGTCCCATAACTACAGCACCAGCTTTTATTGTAATGGTTTTGTTTACACCAACTTGCCCCCAAAGTGTTACACCGCCCTCTAAGGTAGTGGCACCTGCTATACCAACTTGTGCAGCTAATAAACAATTTTTACCAATTACCACATCGTGACCTAAATGTACCATATTATCTAGTATAGAGCCTTTGCCAATAATGGTGCTTGAACTTACACCTCTATCAATGGTGCAGCCACAACCAATCTCTACATTGTCTTCTATAATTACGTTGCCACAACTGTTCATTTTTTTATACCAAACGTCTCTATTTTTTTTTGTGTTATAATAAAATGCATCGCCCCCAATAACGCTACCAGCTTGAATAACAACATTATTGCCAATAACACTATCATCCATAATGGTAACATTAGGGTAGATGATACAGTTATTGCCAATTACCACATGATTGCCAATAAATGCGTTAGGCATTACAATAGTATTTTTACCAATGATAGCACTATCGCTAATGGTTTTATTAGATGGAATAAAGGGTTTAAAGTGGTTGGTAATGGTTTGATAAGCTTCAAAAGGGTTGTCGGTAAGCAGCAGTGCTTTACCCGATGGAATAGTTACGTTGTTGCTATTGATAATGATAAAATTAGCAGCACTTTCTAAACAGGTTTTATAGTATTTCGGATGGTCAACAAATACCAAATCACCAGCTTCTACCTTATGAATTTCATTAATGCCTGTAGCTTGTAAATCAGTATTGCCAATCAATTCGGCGTTTATTAATTCAGCTATCCATGTTAAAGAAACGGGTGAAGGAAATTTCATTTGTTAGTGTTTTAAATTGTTGCATTCAAAGGTAATAGGCTGTAGATGAGCAAAATAATTTTTACTAATTACTCATCAAATAATTTTTATTATAATTAAAATTATTGAACCTGTTATTTAAAAGTAAAAGCGGACTAAGTAGTAATGAAATGCCTATGAATAAGGGGTTGTAGCGATTGCATTAGCTACGGTATAACAGTATAAATAATTGGATAGGTAGTTGCATGAAGCATGCGAAGTCTAAGGTATTGACATTGTAAAAAATAAATGTGAATAAAATAGTCACAACATTTCTTTGCATTAGCAGAAAGTCTTTTTAATATTGTATAGGGAAATTACTAATCCCCTTACTTACTAACCCATCTATATAGAAGCCCCTGCAATTGTGGGGCTTTTTATTTACCCGAATTTTAGTATGGTAAAATCTAAAATTATTTTTTGAAGCCATCCCTGAAACTATTGTAAACATTGATATTTGCACCATGTATCGCTACTTTATTATTTACAAACCATACTTAGTTTTATCGCAATTTTCGCCACAAGAGGGTAAGCAAACCTTGGCTGATTTTTTTAAAGTACCCAACGATGTGTATCCAGTAGGTAGGCTAGATGCTGATAGTGAAGGGTTACTTATTTTAACAAATGATAAAACATTAAACCATCGCTTATTAAACCCAAGCTTTGCACACGAAAGAGAATATTGGGCACAGGTTGATGGTAATGCTACAACCGCGGCAGTGAGTAGTTTACAACATGGCATTACCATAAATATTGATGGGGTGATGTACGCTACAAAACCCTGTAAAAGCAGCCTATTTACTACTGAACCAATTGTACCAGTACGCACACCACCAATCAGATTTAGAAAAGAAATTCCTGCACCGTGGTTGCAGCTTATTTTAACCGAAGGCAAGAACAGACAAGTACGCAAAATGACCGCTGCTATTGGTTTTCCTACATTGCGTTTAATTCGGTATCGCATTGAAGCAATTACAATTGATAACATGCAACCTGGCGATATCACGGAACTATCAAAAGCATCTATTTATAAAAAATTATTTAATGACTAATTCATTTTACGACGTACCAAAAGACAACTATTTAATAAGTACCAATGCCAATTTATTAGATGTAGCCATGATACACAATTACCTAGCTAATGAATCTTATTGGGCACAAAATATTCCATTAGCTACCGTAGAAAAATCTATTAAACACTCATTATGTTTTGGTGTGTATGATGCTGGCAAACAAATTGGTTTTGCAAGAGTAATTACCGATTATACTGCTTTTGCTTACCTGTGCGATGTATTTATTATTGAACCTTACAGAAAGAAGGGCTTATCAAAATGGTTAATGCAAACCATGCATGCACATCCAGAATTGCAAGGTTTAAGGCGGTGGCTACTTGGCACTAAAGATGCGCATGGTTTGTATGCACAATTTGGTTGGGAAGTTTTGCCAGAGGAAATTTGCAAACGATTTATGCAAATACATAATCCAAATGTGTATACACCCTAACAATGTTTTATTTTTGCAATGCTTTATCTGTTTCAATAGTCATCTTATAATCACCAACTATTTTCGAAATGAAAACCCCATTAATGTTTTTCACCATGATGTTATTAGCAAATACCTTTTTTGCACAAACAAAAAAAACTGTTACAGCTTATACATCATTATATAACAAAGTAAGTATTATTAGCAACATGAAAATATGTGATTGTACCGAGCGTTATGAGGCAACGAAGACCATACAAATTGGTGTTAGTTACACAAAACAGCTTAACAAATGGTTATCTGTTAATTCGGGTGTAGAATATTCATCTTTTAATATTGCTAAAACCACCACTAGTATTTACGATGTGTTACGGTATGGTCGAGAAATTCCACACTACTCATATGGTAAAATTACTTTAATAACATTACCAATTAATTTACGAGCAGATTTTTTAAAATATTTTTTTGTAAATACAGGTCCTTTTGTAGACTTTGAAATGAACAATACTATTATCGGTAAACAAACAGGCATTGGCGTTAAAAATAGTATTGGGGCTAGTTATGCATTTAAGAATCATTTCAGCATTTTACTAAATCCATTTATTCAAATACATAGCCTACTATCATTTGGTAATAAAAACAACTCAAATGACAAGTTGGTTAACTCTGGACTAAATTTAGGAATAAGTTATCAGATCAAGTAAGCGTTTAGAGTTAAACAGTAGACAATTTCATATTCTCAGAACCTATCTTTACCGCTCAATAAGTAACTTTTTATTACACATGAGCCAACATTTAAGTGAACAAGAGATTATTAGAAGAGAGAAACTAGCTAAAATTCAAGAAGCTGGTATTGATGCTTTTCCTGCACCATTATACCCAGTATCGCACTATTCAGTTGATATAAAAGACAATTTTACCGAAGAGAATAAGGAAACTTATGCAAGTGTTTGTGTGGCTGGTCGTATTATGAGTATTAACGATAAAGGAAAGGTGTTTTTTATCAAAATTCAAGATAGTAAGGGCATCTTTCAATTGTACGTAAAGCGTGATGAGATTTGCCCTGAAGAAGATACATCGTTTTGGGATAATGTAGTAAAACATGGTCTTGATTTGGGTGATTTTATTGGTGCTACTGGGTATGTATTTATCACCAAAACTGGAGAAACATCTTTACACACACAAACGCTCACTTTACTTGCAAAATCGTTGAAACCATTGCCTGTAGTAAAGCGTGACGAAGATGGTAATGCTTATGATGAAGTAACTGACCCTGAGTTTAGATATCGCCAGCGCTATGCAGATTTAATTATTAATCCAACGGTTAAGGATACGTTTATGAAGCGTACCAAAATGATTAATACCATTCGTAATTTTTTAAATGCCCAAGGTGCTTTAGAAGTGGATACACCTGTACTGCAAGCCATACCGGGTGGTGCTGCTGCAAGGCCATTTATTACCCACCACAATGCGTTAGATATGCCTTTGTATTTGCGTATTGCCAACGAATTGTACTTGAAAAGATTAATTGTTGGAGGCTTTGATTTTGTGTATGAATTTAGCAGAAACTTTAGAAACGAGGGTATGGATAGAACGCATAACCCAGAGTTTACAGTGCTAGAATGGTACACAGCCTATAAAGATTATTTCTGGATGATGGAAATAACCGAAACCTTATTAGAGCAGATTGCCATTGCCTTACACGGCACAACAGATGTAACAGTTGGCGATACAATCATCAGCTTTAAAGCACCTTTTAAACGCATTAGCATTAAAGATGCCATTAAAGAAAATACCAATATTGATGTAAGCGATACAAACGAATCTGGCTTACGTAACGTGTGCAAACAACTAAATATTGCTGTGCCTAACAATATTGGTAAAGGCAAATTGATTGATGAAATTTTTGGTGCTACTAGCGAACATAAATATATACAGCCAACCTTCATTATTGATTACCCTGTTGAAATGAGCCCATTAACTAAAAAGCACCGCAGTAAAGAGGGCTTAGTAGAACGTTTTGAGTTAATGATTAATGGTAAAGAAATTGCCAATGCGTACACCGAATTAAACGATCCTATTGAGCAACGTAAGCGCTTTGAAGATCAAGCCCAACTAATGGAACGTGGTGATGATGAAGCCATGTTTATAGACCATGATTTTTTACGGGCCTTAGAATATGGTATGCCACCTACAAGTGGCATTGGTATTGGTATTGATAGACTTTGTATGTTAATGACCAATAGCGTTTCTATACAAGACGTTTTGTTGTTTCCACAAATGCGACCAGAAAAGCTTGAAGCATAAAAATGCGGTGAAATATTAATAAAGGGAGTAACTCAATAAGGGTTGCTCCCTTTGTATTTTTGGGTAATCCTATTATGGCTAATACACCAACGTTTGCTTGTAACCGCACTATTTTTTATTATTGTAAATTATTTCCATAAACTAGTTCTGTTATTGTTTCTGCCACCCAAACCTAATGCACCCAACAGACTTCTGGTAATAATACTTGCAGCAGTGCGGCCTACTTGTTATACTATCGGATTGTCTAAAAAACTTTCTACTTTTTGTACTGTCGTATTTGAAGTAAGTTTTAGTTCTTCTGTTTTTTTAGCGGCTTCTTCAAGTTTGGCAGTCAATATTTCGCAGGCACTTTCTCTATCAATTACTTCAGCATATTTCTGTTGCAATTATAGCACCTGTCTACATATAGTTTAATATATATACGACTATTTGGTGGGCACAATATGCTATGTACCAAAGGTATGGGTATACCTTTTTCATTTAATAACGTTACCAAAGCCTCGCCAACACCAAGCTGGGTTAATAATTCGTCGGTTTTAAAAAATAAGTTTCAGGGAAATTATCAGCAGCTTGTATAATGGTTTTCTATCTGCAGCAGTAAATGCATGTAATGGATATTGAATTTTTAAACCTAATTGACTAATATAGTAGCAGGTATATCTCGCGGATTTTGGGTGCAGAAAAAGATTCCAAAACTCTTTTCGCCCAAAAACACATCCTCAATTACCGCTTTTAACAAAATCTTGTTAATGATATGTAGGCATGTTTATTGCATGCACTATCTTTAACTTGTTTAAAAAAAATTATAAATTATGGAAGGAAGAAAATACCGCATATTATTATGTGAAGATGATACTAACCTAGGCATGGTTTTAAAAAATTACCTAGAGCTAAACGATTACGAAGTAGTTTTAGAACGTGATGGCAGACTTGGCTTGGCTGCATTTCAACGAGAAAAATTTGACATTTGTTTGCTAGATGTAATGATGCCACATGTGGATGGCTTTACATTAGCAACAGACATTAGAGATGTAGATTTAGATATACCCTTGTTTTTTTTAAGTGCTAAAACGATGAAGGAAGATTTAATAAAAGGTTACAACCTTGGTGCTGATGATTATATTACCAAACCGTTTGATAGCGAGGTTTTATTGCTAAAAATAAAAGCTATTTTAAAACGCAACGAAGAAGATAACCGCATTAGCGAAAATATTGAATTTGATTTTGGGACTTATCATTTTAATCCAAAAATTCGCCAGTTAATTCACCCAACTGGTACACAAACATTGTCGCCTAAGGAAAATGATTTGTTGAAAATGCTTGGTGAACACAAAAATGATTTATTGCCTCGAGAACGTGCGCTAAAGAAAATTTGGGGTAGCGATACTTATTTTAACGGTAGAAGTATGGATGTATATATTGCTAAATTACGTAAATATTTAAAAGAAGATGATGCCATTGAAATTGTAAATATTCATGGTAATGGTTTTAGATTAGTAGCACCATAATTGGTATTCAATACCCTATTTTTTGAAAAAATGCATATCAAAATATGTGTATAAAAAACGGCACTCAGTATTTAACTGAGTGCCGTTTTTGTTATTTGTAAATACTGTTAGTTGCTTAACGTGCGGGAACGTTTAATGGAATATCACGCTTCATCATGGCATCTCTATTTGCCATTACCCAAGCGGTATTAAATATTAATCGCACACGCTTTTCCATTAAATCAAAATTAATTTTTTCAACGGTATCAGTTGGTTTGTGATAATCTGCATGAACACCATCAAAATAAAAAATAATAGGTACGCCAACTTTCGCAAAATTGTAATGATCGCTACGATAGTAAAAACGGTTAGGATCGTTTAAATCGTTGTAACGTCTATCCAGTTCCATTTTAGCTGTTTTGTTAATGCTATCTGAAATACCCATTAAGTCACTACTCAATTTGTCTTCCCCAATAACATATACATAATTGCTAGTATCACCCTTGTACTCGCTACCAACCCTGCCCACCATGTCTGTGTTTAAATCAACTGTAGTTTTTGCTACAGGAAACAATGGGTGCTCAGAATAGTATTGAGACCCCCACAAGCCTTTCTCTTCGCCACTAACTGTTAAAAAAATAATCGTGCGTCTTGGCCCATCACCTTTCTTTTTAGCTTTTGCAAAAGCTTCTGCCATTTGTAACACGCTGGTAGTACCACTTCCATCATCATCGGCACCATAATAAATAACGGTATCACGTTTGCCCAAATGGTCGTAGTGGCTACTTAAAACCACATATTCATCTTTTTTATCTGTACCTTCTAACACGCCAACCACATTGCTGCTTTCTAGATTAGCGGTTGCTTTATCAATGGTTAATTTGGTTTCTGCGTAGTAGGTGCCTTTGTTTACAACCTTTAAATTTTCAGTAGTTAAAGTTGCCGTTCTTCCCAATAATGCAGAGGCAATTTCTTCCGAAACTTGTATTGTTGCAAAGCTGCTTGTAGGCTTTGTTAAATACATATTGCCTTTTGTAACGGTGGTTATTTTACGAGGGAAAGCATTGGAAACAAAAATTATACCAGCAGCACCTTTTGCACGAGCAGTGTTGGACTTTGCAAAAGCAGAAGTTGGTCCACCTTGGCGAGGGTTTGGGGATGTAGTTGTTGCAGGCTTATAATCTGCAGGTGCACCATCTAGTACCATTACCATTTTGCCTTTTACATCACTGGTAAAATCTTCTGGTAAACCATAACCTACAAAAACCACATCATTTACGGAAGTGGTACCACTAGGTACAGTTTGAAGGGCAAACGTAAAATCTTTATCTAACTGAAATGGCTTGCCATTTACAGAAAGTTTAGCACCCGTCAACTCATCCTGATATACAGGATACAGTTGCTGGTAGCTATCGCCATTTCCTGGCTTTAAACCAAACTTTTTAAACTGGGCTTCAATGTAAGCAGCCGCTTTTTTTTGTCCAGGTGTTGCCGTTTCTCTGCCTTCAAATTCGGCACTAGCAACTATGGTTAATTTTTCTTTTAATGCTTTACCAGTAATAGTTTCAGCGTATTTAGCAGCATCTTCATTTTTTTGGGCTATGGCAAATAAGGAAGCCAAAAGCATGGGTGCAAACAACAATTTTTTCATGATTATTTTTTAAGTGAACACTATTTTTTAAAGTAGTGGCTGCGAAAGATAATATGTTGTTGCTTTTGCAGATAATTTTTTTGGATGAATGGGATAGAATTGATGATAACTTGTATAGTTGTAGCTAATAGGATGCTTATTTTTGAAACAAATGAATATTATGAAACAAGTTGTTGTTATAAGTTTAAGCCTAATATTATTTGCCTGTTCGGCATCTAAAAAAATGTTCGTTCAACCAACGGTAAGCAGCATTTCTCAAATGCGTTTTTTGGGAGAGGTTGCTGTGCCGTATAACTATCAATTTAATCAAACAACCGTTGGCGGCTTATCGGGTATTGACTATGATGCTGTCAATAATTTGTACTATTTAATTAGTGATGATAGAAGTGATATTAACGCTGCAAGGTTTTATACAGCAAAGATTTTCATTACTGAAAAAAGTATTGATAGTGTGGTGTTTATTGGTGTAAAAATGATGCATCAAATGGATGGGTCTGTTTATCCCAACAATAAACAAAATCCAGTTAAAACACCCGACCCAGAAGCGATACGTTACAACCCAATTACCAAACAATTAGTTTGGAGCAGTGAGGGCGAAAGAATAGTTGGAAAAAAAGATACACTGCTTGAAAACCCTGCTATAACAAGCATTTCGTCCGATGGGAAGTATATTGATACGTTTGTATTGCCACCACAATTAATAATGCAAGTAGCAGAAAAAGGCCCAAGAAGAAATGGCGTATTAGAAGGCCTAACATTTACCAATAACTACAAACAATTGTATGTAAATGTTGAAGAACCTTTATATGAAGACGGACCACGGGCTATGTTACAAGATACCACCGCTTGGATTCGCCTTTTTAAATATGATGTTGCTACCAAGCGTCAACTGCATCAATATGCGTACAAGCTAGACCCAATTGCACATGAAGCCAAACCGGCCGATGCTTTTAAAATTAATGGGGTACCAGATATACTAAGTATTGGTGATGATAAATTATTGGTAATGGAACGTTCTTTTTCAACAGGTAGATTGGCTTGTACTATAAAAATTTATGAAGCATATATAAGTAATGCTACGGATGTTAAAAACTACCAGTCATTACAAAAAAGTAGCAGTTTTGTACCTGCTACAAAAAAGCTATTACTTAATATGGATCAGCTTGGTATTTATATAGATAATGTTGAAGGAATGACCTTTGGCCCAACCTTGCCCAACGGGCATAAAACGCTTATTTGTGTTGCTGATAATAACTTTAATATACTGGAAAAAACGCAGTTTTTGTTGTTTGAGATTGTGCCGTAATTAATAAATAATAAGTGTTCTATAAATCACCCAATTGCGGTCTTAACACAATGTCTTCCATCACTGCTTGAGGCGATAATTGCGAAGCAGCAAATACCATTTTGGCTACATCATCTGCCTCCATTATACGGCTTTCTTCAATGCCACTACCTACCCAACTATCAGTATATGCAGCACCAGGCATTACCGCAGAAACCTTTATGCCAAAGGGTTTTAACTCTTCTCGCAAATTTTTAGTAAAGCCCAATAAGGCATATTTACTAATGCTATAACTACCACCATTAGCATACGCTTGCAGCGATGCAATAGAACAAATATTAAAAATACTGCCACTTTTGCGGTCCATCATCTTGGGCAATAAAGCCCTTGTTAAATAATAGGCACTGTACAAGTTGGTCTCAATCATTTGTTCTAGTAAACCTTCCGCTTCATTATGTATTGATCCAGGTAAAAATTGACCTGCATTGTTTACAATAATATCTGGTATGCCATATTGTAAACACCAGTTTGCAAAAGCGATTACCTCATCTTTTATGCTCATATCGCAAGGCATGGCTTTTATGGTGCATTGGGGGTATTGTAATAAAATGTCTTCCATCATTTTATATAATTGTAACTCACCCCTTGCACACACTAATAATGTATTACCAGCAGCGGCAAATTGGGCTGCAATGGCTTTGCCCAAGCCTTTAGACGCCCCTGTAATTACAATAATTTTAGGTTCATTTGTTGTAACCGATGTATTTTGCTGGCTCATTTATTTATCGTTTAAAATGTTTTGCAAACATACCGTATGAGTCACTTAGAACAACCACTATTACACCGCAAATACGAACATCTTTTTTTTGATCTTGACCACACTTTATGGGACTTTGAGATGAACTCGAAAGAAACGCTGTGGGATTTATACCAACAACACCAGTTAGAGCAACTTGGCGTTACAAATTTTGAATCGTTTTTTACTAGATATACAGAGCATAATAATCGCCTGTGGGATAGATACCACAAGGGTTTCATTAAGCAAGATGAACTTAAGTGGAAGCGGATGTGGCTAACGTTACTGGATTATAAAATTGCCGATGAGCCATTGGCAAGACAATTAGGAATTGAGTTTTTAACCTTATTGCCAACTAAGAAAAACTTATTTGATTATACGTTTGAAATATTGGATTATTTAACCGAAAAAAAATACCAGTTACATCTTATTACCAATGGCTTTGAGGCAGTACAACATAAAAAATTAGCCAATAGTAAATTAGCCAAATACTTTAAAGAAGTGATTACATCTGAAGCGAGTAATAGCTTGAAACCGCACAAAGAAATATTTGATTATGCCTTTTTAAAAGCAAAGGCATTGCCACACCATAGTATTATGATTGGGGATAATTTAGAAGCAGATATTCAAGGCGGTATTAACGCTGGTATTGATACCATATTTGTAAATCACATTAATGCAGAACCTCATATTCATGCTACATATGTGGTAAAAAACTTAAAAATGTTGGAAACGATTTTTTAATAGTAAGAATATTTGTAACGGCAATATCGTTTAAAAATATACAGTATATGTTTTGTCTAAAGCCTTAATTACCAACTTTTCCACCAACTATTTTTAGTAGCTTTATTTCGAATACATCTTTCTTATTTTTACAAAGATGATGCTAGAACAATTAGACTTATTTGGTAACCCTGTATTGGTTGAGACTTCTAAAGAAGCGAAGTTACTAGTTGCACAACAACCTTTGTTTGTTATAGATATTGCTTCTGAAATACCTCAACACCAACCATTATTATTTAATGAGCCAATTGCAAGTACAACTAAAATAGATGCGCCCATACCAAATGCTATTATTGAAGCTAGACTTGATGCGTTTAAGATAGAAAAATCAGCTTCTGTGACAGAATTGTTTATACAAAAAAATCCTGCAACTATTATAGATATACCCGAAAACTTTGTATATGCGGATAATAATATAAGAGTAAAAGTAAAAAGCAAAGCGGTTAAAAATGTAGTGGAAGAACAAGTGGTAATTCCTAAAAATAGACCAGAGCCAGAACCAACATCTAACCTTCATAAAAGAGGGCGAAAGTCTTATAAAGATGCAGCCGCAAGTGCAGATTTAACTAATATCCCGACTGATGATGTACTAAATCAAAAATTATATTATGGCATTACAATAGTAGCCAAATGGTTTAATGTAAATGTATCACAAATACGTTTTTGGGAGAATGAGTTTGATATTTTACAACCTCGTAAAACAAAAAAAGGGGATAGGCTTTTTAGAGTAGAGGATATTAAAAACCTAGAGTTAATTTATCACTTGATTAGGCAACGTAAGTTTAGTATTGAAGGGGCAAAAGCCTATTTAAAAAATAATAAACAAGCTACTGATACCAATTTTACATTGGTACAATCATTAACAAAATTTCGATCTTTTTTATTAGAGTTAAAAGTTAATTTAGAAGCATAAAAATATAAATCATTTTAAATGAAAAATATTATTAGAACAATAAGTTTTTTTATCTTTTTTATTGCTTGTACAGCAACAAAAAAGATAAAAACTAATTATCAAGTGTTAGATGACAAAGGTAATAAAATGTTGAAGGGAACAATTAACCGGGCTTTGTTAGAAAACGATACTGCTTTTGCTTGGTTTAAAGAAAGTATGCAATATGGTAAGCCTAATGATGCTGCAGTTACTGCATTTCAGCAAAATAAAAACAAGTTTACAATGCTTATTTTTGGTGGTACTTGGTGTGAGGATACACAAAATTTATTGCCTAAATTTTATAAATTAGCTGATAAAAGTGGCTACCCAGAAACTAGAATTACTTTGATTGCTGTGGATAGGCAAAAGACAGCCTTAAATAATTTACATACTACTTATAATATCGTTAATGTGCCCACTTTTATTGTTTTAAAAGATGGCAAAGAAGTAGGCCGTGTAGTTGAATACGGCAAAGGTGATATGGTGAAAGAATTGGGTGAAATAGTGCGGAAGTTGTAAAATGCAGGTATTAAAAATAAGTCAAATGATATACCATTCGACTTATTTTTTATTATTTCTAAAAGTTTACAACTTATTATTTTTTATTTCATCAAGTATATTTGGATCCAACAAAGCAGAAACATCACCTAGGTTTTCAGTTTCGCCTTCAGCTATTTTTCGCAAAATGCGACGCATGATTTTTCCACTTCTTGTTTTGGGCAAGCCACTTACAAACTGAATTTTGTCGGGCTTAGCAATAGCTCCAATAACCCTTGTAACTGTTTGCAAAATATCTTTTCTAGTTAAGGTTTCATCGCTATTATGTGTACCATGTATTTTATCTAATATCACAAAGGCGTAAATACCTTGACCTTTTATATCGTGTGGATAACCAACCACAGCACTTTCAACTACACCGGAGTGCATGTTTAGGGCGTTCTCAACTTCTGCAGTACCAATTCTATGGCCACTCACATTTAATACATCATCTACACGGCCTGTAATCCTATAATAGCCATCTTTATTTCTCATGGCACCATCACCTGTAAAATATAAATTTTCATAGGTAGCAAAATAGTTAATGCGGCAACGTTCATGGTCACCATAGGTAGTACGCAATATTGATGGCCAAGGAGCTTTTATGCAAAGATTGCCGCCAACAGTTGCTTCATCATTATCTAAAACTTCCACACCCTTTTCATCTACTAAAACCATTTGTACACCAGGCATTGGCAATGTTGCCCAGCCCGGTTTTGATGGGGTTATACCTGCAAGGTTACTTATTAAAATACCACCCGTTTCTGTTTGCCACCAAGTATCAACAATCGGGCATTTTTTCTTGCCAATATGTTCATCGTACCAATGCCAAGCTTCTTCGTTGATTGGTTCGCCAACGGTTCCTAATACTTTTAATGATGATAAATCTTTTCCTTCTAAAGGTGCTAATCCAAAGCCCATTAAACTTCTAATGGCAGTTGGTGCAGTATATAAAATATTGACTTTATGTTTGTCAACAATATCCCAAAATCTACTTGCATCGGGGTAGGTAGGAATACCCTCAAATAATAAACTTGTACCACCAGCACTTAATGGACCATAAACTATATATGAGTGACCAGTAATCCAACCAATATCTGCTGTGCAAAAATGTATTTGGCTGGGTTGATAATTGAACACATTTACAAACGTATAATTGGTGTAAACCATATAGCCACCACAAGTATGTACAACTCCTTTTGGCTTGCCAGTGCTACCACTTGTGTAGAGGATAAAAAGGGGATCTTCTGCATCCATTTCCACGGCAGGAAAACTTACCACACCGTCTTTTTCAACTTGGTGTTCAGCATATTCCATTTCATCTTCCCACCAAACATCACGTCCTTTTAGCATAGATATTGGAGTTCTTGTACGGGTATAAACAATCACTTTTTTTATGGTACGATTGCCAATTAACGCATCATCAATAATAGGCTTTAACGGAATTACTTTTTCGCCACGATAAGCACCATCACAAGTAACAATAAATTCAGCCCCGGCATCGTATAATCTATCCGCAATGCTTTGTGCTGAAAAGCCGCCAAAAATTACCGAATGAATTGCCCCAATTCTGGCACAGCCTAATACGGCATACGCCAATTCTGGTACCATACCCATGTAAATACAAACCCTATCACCTTTTTTTACCCCATTGTTTACTAATACCTGCGCAAACTGGCAAACCCTTTTGTGTAAACGGTTGTAGGTTACAATCCGGATTCTTTCATCGGGATTATTTGGTTCCCAAATAATGGCTGGTTTATCTCCGTGAGTTGCTAAATACCTATCAATACAATTCTCTGTAATATTCAATTTACCGCCCTTAAACCATTCAATAGTAGGGTCTTTAAAGTTCCAGTTTAGTAATTTGTCCCATTTTTTACGCCATACAAAATTCTCTGCTATTTCGCCCCAAAAACTTTCTGGATTATCAATGCTTTTTTTGTAGGCTGTTTTATATTCTTCAAACGAATTAATTTGATATGGATATGACATGGCTATAAAAAATTAAGGAATAAATTTTAGAACATGAAGATAATTTGCTAGCGTGAACTTTTGCAAATGAATTTATTCTCAATTAATTCTAATAGTATAACAGGGCAGAATGATTTGTATACATTTATGTATTACTTTTCCATACCAAAACGATTTAACTAAAGCCTTATGGAATTAAATAAAAGTGCCATTCGAAAAGTTATTATGGCATCTTCAATGGGTACATTAATTGAGTGGTATGATTTCTACATTTTTGGTAGCCTTGCCCCAATTATTGCTACCCAATTTTTTCCAAAAACAAATCCTACCGCAGCATTATTAAGTACGTTGGCCACATTTGCCGCAGGCTTTATTGTACGACCATTTGGCGCACTAGTTTTTGGTAGGTTGGGCGATATTGTAGGTAGAAAATATACTTTTTTGTTAACGCTTATATTGATGGGTGGCTCAACATTTGCCATTGGTCTTATTCCTTCTTTTGATAGCATTGGTTATGTAGCCCCAATTTTAGTGCTGATATTACGCTTAATTCAAGGCTTAGCATTGGGTGGTGAATATGGTGGTGCAGCTACCTATGTGGCCGAACATTCGCCTGCAAACAGACGTGGTTACTACACAAGTTGGATACAAACCACAGCCACAATGGGTTTATTTGTATCGTTGGGGGTGATATTGATTACCCGTAGAACTTTAGGGGTTGAGGCCTTTGCTGATTGGGGATGGCGTGTACCATTTTTAGTATCAATTATTTTAGTGGTCTTGTCTATTTACATCCGCTTAAAAATGAGTGAAAGTCCCTTGTTTAGTAAAATGAAAGCCGAAGGCAAAACATCTACCAATCCACTAAAAGAAAGCTTTGGTAAAAAACAAAATTTAAAGATGGTATTGCTAGCTTTATTTGGTGCCACAATGGGGCAAGGCGTCGTTTGGTACACAGGTCAATTTTATGCCCAAAGTTTTATAGAAAATGTTTGTAAAGTAGATTTTGAACAGAGTAGAACCATACTTATTTGGGCCATCGTTTTTGCAACACCAGGCTTTGTAATTTTTGGCGGATGGAGCGATAAAGTAGGCCGAAAATGGATTATGTTGGTAGGTATGCTACTAGCTGTGGTTACTTACAAGCCGTTATTTTCAGGGCTTTTAGAACTAAGTAATGAGAAAGTGAAAGTTGAAGTTGTTGATAGTAAAAAAATAGAAGCTATTTCTTTCGCAGTAAAGAATTCAAAAGATTTTGTGCGGGTTATCAAAACAACTCATTACTACGATGATGGGTTAGCGGTAACGACAACCGTTAAAGATTCAAGCGATGCAGCTAGTTTAAAATTAGAATCGCCACTGGCTTTAACAACTATAAAAACTTTAGGAAATCCTGGGTATTGGAAGATGGTATTTTTGGTATTTATAATGATAGTTTATGTAACAATGGTTTATGGCCCCATTGCAGCGTTCTTAGTTGAAATGTTCCCTACAAAAATTCGCTACACTTCTATGAGTTTGCCATATCATATTGGCAATGGTATTTTTGGTGGATTAACACCTTTTATTGCCACATTACTTACCACTATTTATACTAATGATAAGTTGGCAGGCTTGGCTTATCCAATTATTGTGGCAAGCATTTGTTTGGTAATAGGAGCAGTGTATATTAGTAATAAAAAAGTATTAGAAACCGCAGATGAGTGATAGTTAGACTGATTCCTTATGATTTGAATGGTCGTAGTAAATCATTAACAATTCACCAAAAATCAGCGATAAAATCATTCAATCAGCTAAATCATTTCAATCACAAATCACATGAACGCAATTAAAAAATATCTCGGCATTGTTTGGTTAATACTAGGCCCAGCAAGTTTATACTATTTAATAGTTACAGCGTCTCAGGAAATAACTAAGAAGCCTGTAATAGATACTAAAATCCAATGGGGGATTTTTATAGGCGTTTTTTTACCCATTGCTATCGGCTTAATGATTTTTGGTTGGTATGCCTTGCAGGGTGAGTACGATGTTGTAGAAGAAAGTAAATCCTAACACATGTTAATTATCTAAATTATAAGTATAGTATTAGGTAAATAAGCCACATTTGTAGGTAAAAATGTTTTATTGTGGCCTATTTAAAATACCAAGCAGATTACTTATTTAATGGTAGAGAAATATTACCAAATACGTCTGTTTTAATTACAGATGAGAAGGGAGTTGTAAACAATATTTGTCATCAGCAAGAAGCAGGTGAAAATATTCAACAACTACATGGTTTGTTAACACCTGGTTTTATTAATTGCCATTGCCATTTAGAGTTAAGCCACATGAAAGGTTTAATACCTGAACACACGGGCTTGGTAGATTTTATTTTGCATATCTTACAATTACGACACAGTGGCGAAGAGACGATTCTACAAGCTATAAATAGTGCCGAAAATGAGATGAAAAATAATGGCATTGTTGCTGTAGGCGATATTAGTAACAATGCCTTAACCTTATTGCAAAAACGTAAAGGCAATTTACAGTACCACAATTTTATAGAAGTAAGTGGTTTTTCGCCAGGTCTAGCACCTATAAGGTTTGATACCGGGATGTTGGTATACCAAACATATAAAAAATATTTTCCAACGGCTACATCTTTAGTGCCGCATGCACCTTACTCTGTATCAAAGCAGCTGTTTCAATTAATAGATGAAATAACAACTAACCCAATTTCAACTATTCATAATCAAGAAACCATTGATGAGAATACGTTTTTTGTATCTGGCAAGGGTAATTTTAATAAACTGTACCAAAGTATTGGGATAGATATTGCTCCATTTCATCAACCAACCAATACAACAAGTTTACAAAGTGTGGTACCGCTAATGCCACAACCTAAAAAAATAATATTAGTTCACGATACCTTTATCAGTCAAGCTGACATTGATTTTCTTAATAAAAACCATCTAAGACAAGAATTTATTTTTTGCTTATGCGTTAATGCCAATCAGTATATAGAAAACCAGTTGCCACCAGTTGATTTGCTAATGCAAAATAATTGCAATATAGTTATTGGTACAGATAGTTTAGCAAGTAACCATCAATTATGTGTATTAAGTGAAATGAAAACAATTTCCGAAAACTTTCCAAATATTTTGTTGAAGGATATGCTTACATGGGCTACTATTAATGGTGCGAAAGCTTTACAAATGGACGGATATTTGGGTAGTTTTGAAATAGGAAAAAAGCCAGGTATTGTATTAATAGATGCATTAAACTCAAATGGCGGCATCACAAAAAATAGTAAAACGAAAGTTATTTCATAATAATTTTAACACCCAAAATTAAATGCTACAATAAAAGTTTATATATTAGCAACTAGAAAAAATATATTTTAATGATAATTTTAATTATTTTTACTTGATAAATCCATAATCTATTTACCATTTTTATGAAAAAAGTATCCGCAGTTGTACTAATTGCAACTATTTTATTTTTTATTCTCACCTCCATCTCAGCAAAAATTGGGGTTGATTTCTCTTATAGACAAGATAGCTATGGTTGGCCTAATCAATTTTTTACAGTCACTTACGAGAAAGCAGTTATTACAAATTTGCAAATTAATACCGCAAACATATTGTTTAATTATGTTTTGTGTTTGGTAGTTGTTGGCAGTATACGGTTAATTTTTATATTTATGAAAGTAAAACGGCAGCCCGCACAGCACACTAATGTTGGCTCAGTATCTCCTGCAAAATAGATAAACTTTTTAGCTCGCCAAAGTCTGAAATATGTAGTGACAAGAATTGCAAATACGCATCTGATAATTGTCTTCTGGTAGTAATACTGAGTTTAATGTTCTCTAAATCGTTATAAAAATTAAGGTTGCTAATTTGGCTGGTTAAACTAGCTAATTGGTTAGTAATGTAAAACTGATGATTGGGTATATAGCTAATAAAACAACCTTCCTGTAAATCTAAAACCGATGTTTCTGCTGTATAACTACCTTGAATTTCGAAACCTAACTCACTCGCTAATTGCAGCGTAAAATAGAGAGGCAAATTGGCTGTAAATGTAGCATTACCTTTATCTAATTGTTTTAAAGTGTCTTCTATTAAATAAAATAATTCAGGGTTTGCCTCAGGCTCTTTTAAGCTATGTTGCAACAATTCTATTACATACATCGCAACCGTATTTTTAACCACATCAAATAATATATTTTCGTACAGGTAAGCCCAATGATACTCTTTTACAAATTGTAAATGCTTCATTTGGTTGTGATAAACCGTCATGTCAAGTACTGCCGACGGCTGAAAATAATTGGCTTTGCCTTGCGATTTTTTAGATGATTGTCTTACACCCTTTACTATATAGCTCTGCACACCAAATAGCTCGGTATAAACGGTAGTAATAATGCTACTATCTCCATATTTTACCGTACGTAATACAATACCTTTTGTGTTGTGCAATTGCATGTGTCTTCAGGATTTAATATGATGTTTTAATTTGGCAAATATGGACAATCATTTTAAGCATGATTAACAGTGATTGCAAACTACTCCCTTACATTTGTTCTTCAATTATTTTTATGAGTAAACACGCCTTTATTTTTCCAGGTCAAGGATCTCAGTTTAGTGGTATGGGCAAAAATTTATATGATACAAACCCATTAGCAAAGCAGCTTTTTGAACAAGCAAATGATATTTTAGGTTTTAGAATAAGCGATATTATGTTTGCTGGTACTGATGAGGCATTAAAGCAAACAAATGTTACACAACCTGCCGTTTTTTTACATGCTGTAATAGCTTTTAAAACTATAGAAAATGCTGCGCCAGATATGGTCGCAGGTCATTCTTTAGGCGAATTTTCTGCTTTGGTTGCCAACCAAACTTTGCAATTTAAAGATGCTTTAAAATTGGTGAGTATACGGGCAAATGCTATGCAAAACGCTTGCGATATTAACCCATCAACTATGGCAGCAGTATTGGCTTTGGCTGATGAAAAAGTTGAAGAAATCTGTGCAGAAATACAAGCTGAGACTGGTGAAGTGGTAGTCGCTGCTAATTATAATTGCCCGGGCCAATTGGTAATTAGCGGCTCACAAAAAGGTATAGAAATAGCTTGCGAACGCATGAAAGCTGCAGGTGCTAAACGAGCGTTGGTATTGCCCGTTGGCGGCGCTTTTCATAGCCCTTTAATGTTGCCAGCAAAAGCTGAATTGGCGGCTGCTATTGAAGCCACTTTTTTTAATACGCCTATTTGCCCAATATACCAAAATGTGATTGCAAAAGCAGTAATAAATCCTTTAGAAATACAACAAAATTTAATTGATCAACTAACAGGTGCTGTGCGTTGGACACAAAGTGTGCAAGCAATGGTGGCAGATGGGGCTACCAATTTTACAGAAGTTGGTCCGGGTAAAGTATTGCAGGGGTTGGTACAAAAAATTTACAAAGAGGCTGTGGTTGCTGGTGTAAATTAATAATTGCACATCCACATTGTTATACCATTTGTTTGCAAAAAATTATGTAATTATTGTATCTATGTGGTGAAAATTATATTAGAGTTTCCCCCTCACGTTTAATGCATCTCGTAAACCATTACCCAATAAATTAAATGCTAATACTAACTGCATAATGGCAATGCCTGGGGCTAGTGCTAGCATAGGATTGTGGGTTATAATAAAATTATAATTTTCTTTAATCATTAAGCCCCAACTAGGCTGGGGTGGTTGTACACCAACACCCAAAAAACTTAAGCCAGCTTCTATAACAATTGCTGAGGCAAAATTGCTGGCGGCAATCACCATTACTGGTCCTAGAATATTAGGTAAAATATGTTTTAGTATGATTCTGCTATGGCTAAAACCCAATGCACGAGTGGCTTGTATATAATCTAATTCCCGTACAGCTAGCACTTGCCCCCTCACTAATCTTGCAACATTTACCCACATGGTTAAGCCTACGGCAATAAAAACTTGCCAAAAACCTTTGCCTAAAACCAGTGTTATGGCAAATACCAACAGTAAGGTAGGGATGCTCCAAATAACATTTGTAAACCACATAATTACATCGTCTACCCACCCTTTAAAGTAGCCAGCCATGGCACCTAATAGTACACCAATGGTTAATGAAATGACCACAGCTATAGTGCCAACACCAAGGCTTATACGTGTGCCGATAATTAATCGGCTTAATATATCTCGCCCAAATTTATCAGTACCCAAATAAAAAGTTTGCTTGGTAATATTTTTATTGGCTGCAAGGGTGTTTCTCTCCACAATGCCATCATCAATAAATTTATCGTAAATCAAACTATCGCGTTGCAGGCTATAAAACGTAATGGGTATAAATTGATAAGTATCTGCCTTGCCACTAAATAACTTACTTAAAAAAGGCGTTGGTGTAGCCTTATCTTTTTTTACATTCAAAATTGTAATGCTAAATCCTGGTTGTTTACTGCCTATTTCAGGAATAATTCTATTGCCATTTGGTGTATTATCTGGTGCAATGATGTAGGCAAATAAGGCAAGCAGCACATTACAAACAATAAGTATCAAACCAAAAACAGCTGTTTTATTTTTAATAAAGCGTTTACCGAAAGCAGAATTGAATTTACCTATTTGCACAAGTTGAAGATAGTGGTTTGTATAATTTCAGTTTATTAAAATTTTTGTTAGTACTTAAACTATTAAAAATTATAAAAGTCTCAAAACTCAAATGCATTTAATGAAGAATTTTTTGATGTTACCGTTTCTTTTATTTGCCTTAATTGGTGTAATAATTTATGCATGGTGGCCTGAAAAAGGCAAGTCTTTTTTAAGCAATTAATAAACAAATGCTAAATCAATTATTTCACGGTTCTCCCTTTCCATTGATACGTGCCAAATAAGCCGAAAAAGCCTACAAGCGACGTATATAAAATATGAGGAAATTGTAATAGTAAGTGCCAAGGCTTAAGTGTAATTGAAAAAAAAGTGGCTATTTCAAAAGCGAATATTGCTTCTACTAAAGTTTTAATCGCCAATAAGCCAAACCAGTAAAGTAATAATTCTACTTTTAAAATTGCTAGAAAAGGCATTATAACCAAAGTAATATTTAGCAACAATACCATCCATAAAATAATAATAATTCTAATATCTTTATAGCTATTGGTTTTACTAGCCCATCTAATGCGTTGGTTTATAAAACTATCAACTGTAGGCATTGGTAAAGTGCTTACAATAGCTGCCTGATGGTATAAAAAGCCAATATGCTTTGGGTATTTTGTTTGTATTTTATTCATTAAAAACATATCATCACCACTAGCAATATTGTCTACATCCTTATAGCCGTCTACTTCAAAAAAAACTACTTTCTTAAACGCTAGGTTAGCGCCATTACACATGGCATGAAACCCAGCCGATACCACTGCAGCAGTTACGCCTTGAAAAGCCATAAAATCAATACATTGAAACGCTTGTAACACACTACCATTGTTGGTAAATACTACTGGTGCACCTACAAAAACTACATCATTTTGTTGTATATAATTGTTGTAGGATGACAGCCAAGTTGTTAGTGCAAAACAATCAGCATCTGTAGTAATAATCCAATTGTTGCTTGCTTGGTTAATAGCAGTTTCGATGGCCTTTTTTTTATAAGAATTTAGTGGTTTATCAACCAAAACATCAGCTAGTTTAATCAATTTTAGATTTGAGTAATTGATTTGTAATTGTTGAATAATTGAAGGGGTTGAATCGGTAGAATAATCGTCAATAACTATAATTTCAAATAGGCTGCTTGGGTAATTTTGTGTAAGAATTGAGTGTAAACATTTACCAATATTTGCTTCTTCATTTCTTGCAGGAATAATAATTGTAAAATTAGTTACTGGTAATATTGATGCATCTAAATTAAATGGTTGTAGTTTAACAAACCAATAGCGGTATAGTAATATAATACCAGCATATAAGAATAATAAAAATGATGTAATAACAAGATAAATCAACATGGTAACAAAGAAACAATTTAGCTGCTACAACATTTCAAAAAAAATTAGTAATAAAAGAATTGGCATTAAAAAAAGGTTTCTATCTTTGAATGGTTGCATAAACAACTATATGTCAAACAACCAGTTTAAACGAGGCGAATTATACAGTGTCATCAATGGTATGGCTAGTACGGCAGTTGCAAGGCGATTACAAAAAAATTTTAGAAATGCTGGTCTGGAAATTACCATAGAGCAGTGGAGCATTTTGTATCATTTGTGGAAAGAAGATTGCTTAAGCCAGCAACAACTGTGCAACCGGACTTTTAGAGATAAGCCAAGTATTACTAGATTAATTGATAACCTTGAAAAGCAACATTTAGTTAAAAGAATGCCTTCTGAAAGTGACAAGCGGATAAATTTGGTTTGCTTAACGGATAATGCAAAAGTTTTACAAGAACAAACCATTAATCTGGCCCACCAAACCATGAATGAAGCTTTAATTGGTGTTGAAAAAGATGATATTGAAGTAGTGAAATTGGTTTTTCAAAAAGTGTACGATAATTTATTATAAAACAAACATAAATATTCTTACCATGAGTAATACAACTCAATTAGCCACCGCTTTAAAAGGTGGCGAATGGATTATTAAAGACAGTAATGCTTTTGAAACATTTATACCAGAAGATTTTGATGAAGAACAAAAAATGGTGATGGAAATGTGTCACCAATTTTTACATACAGAAATAGACCCAATACTTGACCGTATAGATAAAATGGAGCCAGGTTTAATGCCATCATTAATGGAAAAAGCGGGTGAACAAGGTTTGTTATCTACCTCATTTCCTGAATATTTAGGCGGGCTAGGGAAAGATTTTATTACCTCAACTATTGTAAATGAAGGGCTTGGAGGTGGCTATTCTTTTAGCGTTGCCATTGCTGCACACACAGGTATTGGTTCTTTGCCGATTTTATATTTTGGTACTGATGAGCAAAAACAAAAATATATTCCAAAATTGGCAAGTGGAGTTTGGAAAGGTGCGTACGGATTGACCGAGCCAAACAGTGGTAGCGATGCTTTAAGTGCAAAAACAACTGCTATTTTAAGTGAGGATGGTAAATACTATATACTTAACGGTCAAAAATGTTGGATTACCAATGGCGGCTTTGCAGATGTATATACTGTTTTTGCAAAAATTGATGGCGATAAATTCACTGGGTTTATTGTAGAGCGTGGCTTTGAAGGCTTTACACAAGGCCCAGAAGAACACAAAATGGGCATCAAAGGCTCGTCTACTGTGCAACTGTATTTTCAAGATTGTAAAGTTCCGGTAGAAAATTTATTGGGCGAAATTGGCAAAGGTCACATCATCGCTTTCAACATTTTAAATATTGGTCGTTTAAAATTAGATGCTGCTACTTTGGGTGGTGCGAAACGTGCGGCCGATACCAGCGTTCAATATGCTAATACTAGAGAACAATTCAAAATGCCTATTGCAAAATTTGGTGCCATCAAGCACAAACTTGCCGAAATGTGTATCAAACTATGGGTGTGCGAAAGTGCATTGTACCGTACTGCAAAATGGATAGACGATAAAGAAAAAGACCTTGAACAAAGTGGCGTACCATTTAACCAAGCATTGCTCGGCGCAGCCGAAGAGTTTGCTATTGAGTGTGCGATGCTAAAAGTATATGGTAGCGAAATGTTAGATTTTGTGGTAGATGAAGGTGTGCAAATACATGGCGGTAATGGCTTTAGCGATGAATACTTAATTAGCAAAGCCTACCGTGATAGCCGCATTAACCGTATTTACGAAGGCACGAACGAAATTAACCGTTTACTAACTGTTGACATGGTTTTAAAACGTGCCATGAAGGGTAAGCTAGACTTAATGGGTCCAGCGATGAATGTTCAAAAAGAATTAATGAGTATTCCTGATTTTAATACGGAAGATGAAGGGGCTTTTGCTAAAGAAATTAAATACATTAACAACTTTAAAAAGGCTATTCTAATGGTTGCGGGTGCAGCCGTGCAAAAGTTAATGATGACTCTAGATAAAGAACAAGAGATATTAATGAACATAGCCGATATGGCTATAGAAACTTTTCATGCAGAAAGTGCGTTGTTGCGTTTAATAAAATTAGCAGATAAAAGTGGCGAAGGTGCTACTAGCATTCAAGCAGATATTACAAAAACATATATTTATGATGCAGCTGATAAAATAAATAAGGCTGGTAAAGATGCCCTAAATGCTTTTGCAGAAGGAGATGAATTGCGTATGATGCATATTGGATTAAAACGGTTTACCAAAACTGAACCTTTTAACAGTAAAGATGCCAGAAGACGTATTGCTGGAAAAATGATTGCAGATAATAAATATGCATTTTAATTTTCGTAATTTATAAAAATTATATAAAAAGCAATTAACTAATATTAGTTAGTTGCTTTTTTGTTTGTTAATTTTTTATAGAGTGGTTTAGCACTAATACTGTTCCCATATAACTAATTAGGGGGCAATTTTTTTAATTAGCATTATTTTGTTTAATTCTATTTACTGAAAAGTGACTTTTCAAAGCAGTTTTTTTTTATTGTTTTTAGTGATAAAAATAATTTTAAAATTTAGATGTATATACATACATTTGTACTACAAATGAAATTAGAACAAGCAATACAGAGTACAAAATTTAAGAACGAAGTGCAAAAAGCATCACTAAATGTACTTTACACAGCTTGGTGGTTAAAAAGCCTTGTGAGTAAAGAATTGAAAGAATTTGGGCTAACACATGAGCAATATAATGTGCTTCGTATATTAAAAGGTAAGTATCCAGATCAAATGTGTGTAAGAGATATTGCACAACGAATGATTGAACAAAACTCAAACGTACCAAGGATTATAGACCGTTTAGAAATTAAAAAATTAGTAAAACGCTCGTCGTCTTTAGCAGATAAAAGAGAAACAGTAATAACATTAACACAAGCTGGTATTGCCATTTTAGAATCTAGTACTGTAGTATTAGACGCAGTTTATTTAAGTCAAATTACAATTAGTGAGGTAGAAGCTAGTGCTCTAAATACCTTGCTTGAAAAGCTAAGGGAAAAGCAGTAAATTTTTTTAATAAAATACATGTATATACATGAATTGAAAATATAAATATGAAAACGATATTACATAAAGCAAATTCAAGGGGTGTAGCAAACCATGGCTGGTTAAATAGTTTCCATACATTCAGTTTTGCTGGTTATTACAATCCAGACAGAATGCATTTTGGTGCATTGCGTGTTTTAAACGACGATACCGTGGCTAGTGGTATGGGATTTGGCGAGCACCCACATGATAATATGGAAATAATTTCTATACCATTAAGTGGTGATTTAGAACATAATGATACCACAAAGTGCTACGAAATTATAAAAGAAGGGGATGTGCAAATAATGAGTGCTGGTAGCGGTATTGCTCACAGTGAAAAAAATGCCAACCACGACAAAGAAGTAAAGTTTTTGCAAATTTGGGTAATGCCAAAAGTACGCAATATCACACCTCGGCACGAGCAGAAATCTTACCCTGTTGCAAATAGGTTGAATAAACTACAAACAATAGTGGCGCCTAATAACACAGAAGCCGTGTGGATTAATCAAAATGCTTGGTTTACACTTGGTAATTATGAAACTGATAAAATAGCTACCTATATTTTAAATAATAGTGCAAATGGTGTATATGTTTTTGTACTAAAAGGCGCTGTAACTATTAATGGCAATGCATTACAAGAAAGAGATGGTCTAGGTATTTCTGAATTAGAAACAATAAATATTACTGCAAATTCTGATACGCAATTTTTATTAATGGAAGTACCGATGTAAGCAACCCCGCCCCTAAAAGGGAGAATAACAAATTAAATAATTTTTAATAATAACTTCCATAATAACTTTCCTTGGGAAGTTGGAGGTAAAAACTCAAACACAATGGCAACTTACAAAATTGATGTAATGCACAGCGATGTGACATTTAAAGTAAAACACTTAATGATTAGTACCGTAACTGGTAGTTTCGCAAATTTTGATGCGACTTTAGAAGCAGAACAAGACGATTTCAGTGATGCTAAAATTAGCTTCAATGCAGATATAGCAAGCATTACAACTGGAAACGAGCAAAGGGATGGGCACTTAAAAGCCGAAGACTTTTTTGATGCAACAAAATATCCTACATTAACTTTTATAGCTACCTCATTTATAAAAGTAAATGGTAGCGATTACGAATTAGTTGGTAATTTAACTATTAAAGATGTAACTAAACCAGTGATATTAGCGGTAGAATTTGGCGGTACTATGACAGATTTTTATGGTCAGTTTAAAGCAGGTTTTAATATCAGCGGTAAAATCAGTCGTTCAGAATTTGGGCTTACTTGGAGTACCGTTACAGAAGCTGGTGGTATTGTAGTAAGCGATGATGTAAAACTGAATTTATCTATCCAAATGATTAAACAAGCATAAAATAATAACCATTTTAAGCATCGTTTAAAAAACCAATAACATGAATATCGTAAAACAAATTCCTGTTTAATTATTTGCTATAATTTTTTTAGTTATTGGGTTAATTTTTTTATCCATCCCACTAATGAATGGTGTTGGTTGTGTGCACATCAAAATATGGAAATAATTAGAATTCTATTTAATGTTTTAACAAGTAATTACGATAGAATTGATTCACAGAATTGACCGAACAAATAAAAGTGTTTTGTTTTGTGATTAAAAAAAAAGACAATATTTGTGGTGGTGGTATTAAAAAACGTGATGCAATTGGCATTTGGTAAACAAATACCATTAAACTGCACATCGAACAGAACACAGAGTTTATTGTAATTAATGTACTAATTAATCATTAAAAAAGTGAATAGCGAGTAGTTAATAATGAAAGGTCAATAATCAAATAGAAAATAATATCCAGACCACACTAGTTACTCACCCCTCACCACTCGCCAACTTATGACTATAGAAATTGTTTCTGGAAGCCCAAGAAGTTCAAGTATTACGATCCGCATTGCCAACTATTTACAGCAGTATTTTCAACTACATTATACAGAACATACAGCTGATATTATTGATGTGCGAGAATGGAAATTAGGCTTTTTAGAAAATGTATTTAATTCGGTAGAAAATACCCCAGAGCAGTACAAACCTTTAACAGAAAGAATGTTTGCAGCCGATGCATTCATTATTGTAACGCCAGAATACAATGGTAGTTATACATCGGAGATAAAAAACTTATTCGATCATTTCCCTAAGCAATCCCGCAAAGCATTTGGGCTTTGTACAGCATCTACAGGTCCTTTAGGAGGTGCAAGAGGCACACAATCTTTACTTTTATTAGTGCCTGCATTGTTTGGCATTGCCAGTCCAAGTTTATTAATTGTGCCAAACATTGATAAGAAATTTGATGCTAATAGCCAATTGATTGAACCATCATTTGAAAAACAGATACACAATTTTATAACAGAATTTTTATGGTTGGGTAAACAGTTGCAGCAAAAATTGTAAATAACATTTTTTAACAAGGGCTAGGTAGTAACTTCGCCCTTTATTTTTACTATGAGTGATGAAATAAAACACGAATGTGGCCTTGCCTATATTCGTTTAAGAAAGCCTTTCTCTTATTATTTACAAAAGCACGGTAATGTGATGTATGGCTTAAATAAGTTATACTTATTGATGGAAAAGCAACACAACCGAGGGCAAGATGGTGCTGGCATTGCTTCTGTAAAACTAAATGTAGAGCCCGGGTACCCATTTTTATCAAGGCTGCGCAGCAGTACAGCACAGCCTATTGCGGATATTTTTGCAAAAATTGGTATAGAGGTTCAAGAACTAAAAAAATATCAACCAGATATTACATCGCACCCTGGCTTAATGAAAGGTCATGTACCTTACCTAGGCGAGTTATTGCTTGGCCATTTGCGCTACGGTACACAAGGCAAAAACAATGTAGAATTTTGTCATCCATTTATAAAAAGAGATACGCAACCGGGTAGAAATATAGCGTTAGCAGGCAATTTTAATTTGGTAAATACGGATGAATTATACGATTTACTAAACATGGAGCCCGGCGAATTTCAAAAGCAAAGCGATTTGGCTGCCATGATGGAGGTAATTCATCATTTTTTGGTAAAGTCTGATGAACAAAATCCCAATAACGCCAACCTTGTTGATGTATTACAAAAAGCAACTCCATTATTTGATGGTGGCTATACAGTTGGTGGCTTAATTGGCAACGGGCATAGTTTTGTAATGAGAGATGCACATGGTATTAGACCAGCCTATTACTATATAAATGATGAAGTAATTGTTGCTGCTAGCGAACGTGCATCTATACGCACTACTTTTAACGTGGGTGAAAATGAAGTGCTAGAATTGATGCCTGGTACAGCCTTAATAGTAGACGATAAAGGTAATTATTCTATACATCAAATTGTAGAACCTAAAGAACGTAGGGCTTGCAGTTTTGAGCGTATCTATTTTAGCCGTGGCAGCGATGAAAAAATTTATAGAGAGCGTATTGCTTTGGGTTATCACCTTAGCAAACGTGTGTTAGAAGATATTAATTACGACTTAAAAAATGCCATCTTTTCTTACATACCAAATACTGCCGAAGTAGCTTTTTATGGGTTGATAAAAGGCATGGAAGATTATTTAAATAAGATAAAGGTTGAACGTATTTTAAGTTGGGGTAATGATTTTACAGAGGAGAAGTTAACCGAAATGGTTACGCGCAAAATTCGTCAGGAAAAAATTGCTATAAAAGATGTAAAAATTCGCACATTTATTACTAACGATGAGAATAGAAACGAAATGGTGCAACATGTGTACGATGTAACTTATGGCACCGTTCGCAACCATCAAGATACCTTAATTGTAATTGACGATAGTATTGTACGCGGCACTACCTTAAAAGAAAGTATTGTGAGAATGTTGGCTAGGCTAAAGCCAAAAAAAATCATCGTTATATCATCTGCACCACAAATTCGTTACCCAGATTGCTATGGTATTGATATGAGTAAACTTGGTGATTTTATTGCCTTTCGTGCCGCTATTGCCTTGTTGAAAGAACGTGATATGGAATACGTTTTAACAGAAGCTCAAGAAAAAATAAAAGAACTACAACGCACCAATCAATTACATATAGAAAACGTTGTTCGCCAAATTTATAAGCCATTTACCACCGAAGAAATTTCTATTAAAATTGCCCAGCTAATTACACCCGAAGACATCACTTTTCCTACACAAGTTATTTACCAAACCATAGAAGATTTACACGAAAGTTGCCCTACAAATACTGGCGATTGGTATTTTACGGGTAATTATCCAACACCAGGCGGTAATAAAGTTTGTAACAAGGCTTTTTTAAATTATATGGAAGGTAAAAACGTGAGGGGATATTAAATTAACTGGACAAAAAAACTAAAAACACAATGAAAAAATTATTCATTATTGCCGCTATTTCCTTTGGCATTTTTAACATCGCTAGCTGTGGCAAAACAAACGATAATAATACTGTTGGCTGCACAGATACGCCAATTCAAAAAGATTCTACGGCTTTGCTAAATTTTGCAACTGCCAATAGCATCACTCCGACAAAAGATGTTTCGGGGTTATATTATCAAGTAATTACGCCTGGCACTGGCGCAACTGCAATCAGTACTTCTTTGGTTGAGGTTACTTATCAAGGCACCTTGCTTAATGGTACAGTTTTCGATTCAACTGCCACTGGAAAAACTGCAACTTTCACTCTAAACCAACTGATAACCGGTTGGCAAATCGCCATCCCAAAAATAAAGGCAGGTGGCCGTATCAAAATGCTAATACCATCTGCCTACGCCTATGGTTGTGTAGGTGCTGGCACCACTATTCCTCCTAATTCGCCGCTATATTTCGATATGACTTTAGTAAGTGTTAAGTAATTTTCATTTATTTATAGTAGTGCTTTTTAGTACTAAAAACTAATAGTCTCTGCTTTATCAAAACATATATCCTACACTATTATCTTCGCCTTTATGGAACAGTTGTTACAACAGATAGAATTATACAAGCAAGAAATTGTAGCTACACAAGTTATTAGTGTAGAGGAGTTGGAGGCATTTCGTATAAAGTATTTAGGTACAAAAGGGTTGGTAAAAGCTATTATGGGCGAAATGAAAAACGTGCCTAATGAGCAAAAGAAAGCCTTCGGACAAATACTGAACGAGTTTAAATTATTAACCGAAAATAAGTTTAATGAACTGCAACAATTAACGGCCAATAGTCAACAAGTAACTGTTAATAATATTGATTTGTCATTGCCAGGAAATCCTATTACAGTTGGTACACGTCATCCATTAAGTATTGTTCGTAATCAAATAGTTAGCATATTTAAACGCCTTGGTTTTGCGGTGTCAGAAGGGCCAGAAATTGAAGACGACTGGCACAACTTTGGTGCGATGAACTTACCAGAAGATCATCCTGCACGTGATATGCAAGATACGTTTTACATTAGCCAAAATCCAGCATGGTTGCTACGAACGCATACTAGTAGCGTTCAGGCAAGGGTAATGGAACATCAAAAGCCACCAATTAGAGTTATTTGTCCGGGTCGCGTATATCGCAACGAAACTATTAGTGCTAGGGCACATTGCTTTTTTCACCAAATAGAAGGTTTGTATATTGATGAGAATGTAAGCTTTGCCGATTTAAAACAAACGCTATATTTCTTTGTACAAGAAATGTTTGGCAAAGATGTAAAAGTTCGTTTTCGCCCAAGTTATTTCCCGTTTACCGAGCCAAGTGCAGAAATGGATATTAGTTGCCTTATTTGTGACAGCAAAGGGTGTAACGTGTGTAAGCATACAGGCTGGGTAGAAATTTTGGGTAGCGGTATGGTACACCCCAAAGTGCTTGAAAACTTTGGCATTGATAATAATAAATATACTGGCTTTGCATTTGGTATGGGTGTTGAACGTATTTGTCAATTAAAATATCAAGTTAATGACTTACGCTTATATAGCCAAAACGATATAAGATTTTTAAGACAGTTTACAGGTGCTGTATAAATACCGAATAGTTTTTTAAAAATCTAATTAATAATCTGAGTAACTAGTAGGACGTAAGAAAAAGATATCGGCTTTTGAAACTGTGTGCTGATATTCTGGTAAGACCGATAGTGTTTTCCATTCTGCATCCGCACTAAAATTTTTCCAATGGATATCTCTTTCAGTTTTGTTATTAAATGTTGTCATATACATTAAATTTGGCATTCTACTCCCGGCCAATACTTCGGCATAAAACACCGCATTAAACTGTAAACGATTAAACAATGCTACTTCTCCACCAGTATTAAACATTTTTATTTTTTGATTATATAATTTTTCAGTAGCAGCTTCATAACTACGCAATTCGTACACTCTTTCTGTCAATGGGCTAGTTAATTGGGGTGTTTGTAAAAATGGCATTTTCTCAAACGATTTTAAAATAATCGTTTCAATTCTATCATAAGGCGGTTTGTCGTACGCTGCAATTATGTAGCTACTAGTATCATTAGTTGTAAATGACTCTTTCGCAAGTGTTATTGATATAGTATGTAGTTGTTGCAATGTTTTAATGGGCAGTAACACGTAAATTTTTTTATCAATGGCAGTGTCATTGTCAATACTTGTAAACACACCAATTTTTTCCATACTCATTTTATGCAAAATAGGCAAATATGTATTTTTTAAATACGCTTCTGTAACAGCCAATTGTTGGCTATTCTTAAAATGATATACTGTAATTTGATAGTATTCGCCTTTAGGTTTTTTATTGGTGGAGGCTTGTAAACTTGGCGTAAAAGTAATAGCAATAAAAGTGATAAAAATAGCAAGTCGTAAATTTTTCATGGTATAAGAGTACTACTTTTTTATTGGCTTGCAAAATCATTAACCAACAGTGTAGCAATTATATTTGCAGAATGGATATTAAAAAAGTACGTGTACGCTTTGCGCCATCACCAACTGGTGGCTTGCATTTGGGTGGTGTAAGAACGGTGTTGTTTAATTATTTATTTGCCAAACAACATGGTGGCGATTTTATTATACGCATTGAAGATACCGACCAAACAAGATTTGTTGATGGTGCTGAAGCTTATATTTTTGAAACCCTTAAATGGTGTGGCTTACAGCCAGACGAAAGCCCTTTACATGGCGGGCCATTTGCACCATATAGACAAAGTGAGCGTAAGCTAATTTATAAAGCGTATGCTGATAAATTAATTGCCAATGGGCAAGCCTATTATGCGTTTGATACGGCTGAAGAATTGGATGTAAAGCGTAAGGAAATTCCTAATTTTCAATACAATTATGCTACAAGAAATTTATTGAAAAATTCTTTGATTTTGGGTGATGATGCCACACAAAAATTATTGTCACAAGGGGTGTCTTATGTTATTCGTATCAATTTGCCTTTAAATGAAGACGTAACTATTACTGATATGATTCGTGGCGATGTAATTTTTAATACTAGCCAAGTTGATGATAAGGTTTTATTAAAAGCCGATGGCATGCCAACCTACCATTTGGCAGTAGTGGTAGATGATTTTTTAATGCAAATAACCCATGCTTTTCGTGGTGAAGAATGGTTGCCAAGTGCACCAGTTCATGTGTTACTTTGGCAATATTTATTTGGGCTAGATAATATGCCACAATGGGCCCATTTACCGCTAATTTTAAAACCAGATGGTCATGGCAAATTGAGTAAACGAGATGGCGATAGATTGGGCTTCCCAACATTTGCAATGGATTGGACAGACCCAAAAACCCTT
This sequence comes from Chitinophagales bacterium, assembly GCA_038327865.1. Lineage (GTDB taxonomy): Bacteria > Bacteroidota > Bacteroidia > Chitinophagales > Chitinophagaceae > Parasediminibacterium. The sequence continues at coordinate 258,322 of JBBQLL010000001.1, forward strand.
GAAGTGGCTTCTGGGTTTAAAGAACGTGGCTTTTTACCTGAAGCCTTTGTAAATATGTTGGCTGCCTTGGGCTGGAACGATGGTACTGGGCAAGAAATTTTTACGATAGAAGAATTAGTTGCCAAGTTTAGTATGGAACGTGTTCATAAGGGCGGCGCAAAATTCGATTATGAAAAAGCTAAGTGGTACAATAGCGAATGGATAAAGAAAATGCCAGTTGCTAGTTACCAATTACAAGTTGCTAGTTTATTTGCTGCTGAAGGAATTGTAATTGCCAATGATGCCAAATTTACCAAAGTATTGGAATTGGTAAAAGATAGATGTACCTTTTTAAATGACTTTGTTACACAAGCATCTTTCTTTTTTAAAGCACCTGAAAGTATTGATATTGCTGCCATTCAGCCAAAATGGGATGACAAGAAAAATATGTTTTTTATTGAGTTGATAAGAGTATTGGAAATAAGTAATTTATTAGATGCAGCTGATTTAGAAATTGAGTTTAAAGAGCTGGCAGCAGTTAATCAACTAAAACCAGGCGAGTTAATGTTGCCATTTAGAGTGATGTTGGTAGGTGGCAAATTTGGCCCAGGCGTATTTGAAATTGCTGAAATGATAGGTAAAGATGCTACCATTAACCGAATAAAAACCGTATTAACCGATTTGAAATAATCACATTTAAACGGCAATCAATAAATCCTGTCTTCGCTTAAAATAATTTAAGATGAAGGCAGGATTTTTAATTACGGCACTTGTATTAGTAATTGCTTTATTTGTCAATATTTGTCAGGTACATGATAATCCAATAATTATTCAGCCATTGTCTAATAAAAGCTATTTTATATATCTAGTTTATATACGCCTACATGCGATAGCCATAAAAATATTGGCAGCTATTCTTGTGGCAGTGCATATCATTTTATATAAAACTCATGAATATATGTTGGCATTAAAGTCTGCAATATGAACGCCCTATTAACTTCCGTCTATATTATTAACTAGATACTCTTAAATGCTAATTATATTGCTTGCAAATATTTTTCATGCAAAAGCAACATTGGTATATCATCTGGCTATTTGCGATAGCTAAATTTTTGGTACCATTTTTATTTATTAATGCAATCTTTCAATTACATAGAGACGAATATTTATATCTAGCAGATAGTGCACACTTAGCGTGGGGTTATATAGAAATGCCACCACTACTTGCCTTTTTAGGAAGCATAAGTTTATGGTTCGGTGGTTCGGTATATGCCGTGTACTTATGGGGTGCTTTATTTGGTGCACTGACCATGATTATTGTAGGCAAAACAGTGATAAAAATGCAAGGCAATGTGTATGCTGTAATGTTGGCTTGTTTGGCTTTTTTGTGTTCAGGGTTCTTGCGATTAGATGCATTATTTCAGCCTAATTTCTTAGATGTTTTCTTTTGGAGCCTCAGTGCCTATTGCATTCTATCGCTTATTATTAGCAATAATAACAAGTACTTTTATTTTTTAGGATTGAGTTTCGGATTGGGTATGATAAGTAAATACACCATTGCTTTTTATGGTTTAGCTTTCTTAATTGGCTTGATAGTATCGCCTTATAGAAAATGGTTATTAAATCCGCATTTTTACTACGCAATGGCGATTGCAGGTATTATTTGGCTGCCTAATTTGTTATGGCAATACAACCATCATTTTCCAGTAATACACCATATGCAACTGTTGAAAGAACGCTTATTAGAGAATGTAAAACAAAGCGATTTTTTAGTAGACCAATTACTGATGACCGCACCATGCTTTTTTGTTTGGATAGTAGGTTTGTGGTATGTATTGGTTACAAATAAAGGACGCAAGTATATGGTTATAGGCATTACGTATGTAGCTGTTATTGCGTTGTTGCTATATTTTAAAGGGAAAGGCTATTATGCGGCAGGGTTATATCCTGTATTATTAGGTATTGGTGCTGTGCATCTATCTGCGAGCATTCAAAAGCATCGTATAATACTATTAAAATGGGCAATGCCAGTTTTTATGGTACTAATAACTTGGCGCATATTTCCATTTATAATGCCTTACGTAGCACCTGCAGACCTAACGGTACTTTATAAGCAAAGACATGCAGATAAATTAGGTGTACTTAAGTGGGAAGATGGAAAGAATCATACATTGCCACAAGATTTTGCCGATATGCTTGGTTGGGATGAAATGGCTAGCAAAACTGCGAAAGTATATGAACAATTGCCAGATAGTATTAAAGCAAACACCTTTGTTTTTGGAGATAATTACGGTCAGGCTGGTGCATTAATTTTTTATAAAAACAAATTAAAATTACCAGCAGTTTATAGCGATGATGCCAGCTTTGTATTTTGGTTACCTGAAAGCATCAAGAAACAGAATATTTTACTGATAGCCCATAAACCTCGTGATACCACAGATTATGTATTTGGACACTTTAGGAAAGTACAAATATTAGATTCTGTAACCAATACATATGCAAGAGAGTATGGTGCTAAAATAATGTTGTATAGCCAGCCTGACGATTCGTTACCTATTGTAAGCAAGATAGCCATTGACCGATTGAAAGCATCCTACAATATCCACTAAATTCGAACTACATTTACGAACTTAACAAAACTTGCATGAAAATAATAACAGGAAGACCAATAAGAGTTTTGGTAGCAAAAGTGGGTCTTGATGGGCATGACCGTGGCGCTAAAGTAATTGCTACCGCTTTGCGTGATGCAGGTATGGAAGTGATTTATACTGGTCTAAGACAAACGCCTGAAATGGTTGTAAATGCTGCGTTACAAGAAGATGTTGATGCCATTGGTATAAGCATTTTAAGTGGTGCCCACAATACGGTTTTCCCTAAAATTATTGCTTTAATGAAGCAAAAAGAAATGAATGATGTATTGCTAACAGGTGGCGGTATTATACCAGAGGATGATATGAAAATCCTAAATGATATGGGTGTTGGTAAATTATTTGCACCCGGAACAACCACTACTGATATTGCAGTGTATATTAAAAATTGGGTTAAGGAAAATAGATCGTTTTAATTAATTTCTTCAAAAATAATTTGCCATGTATACCACTATCCTTACCTCTCTAGACAATAATATTTTTACCATCACCATCAATCGGCCCGATAAATTAAACGCTTTAAATAAAATCGTATTTGCCGATTTAAATTTGGCATTAGATGAAGTGTATACAAACCCCGAAATAAAAAGTGCAATTATTATTGGTAGCGGTACAAAAGCATTTGTTGCAGGGGCAGATATTAGTGAGTTTAGTGGGTTGGTTAAAGTAGAGGGGATGGCTTTAGCAAAGTCAGGTCAGGATACATTTTTTAGGATAGAAAATTGTCCTAAACCAATTGTGGCATGTGTAAATGGCTTTGCACTTGGTGGTGGCTGCGAGTTAGCTATGAGTTGCCATTTTCGACTAGCAAGTGTGAATGCGAAATTTGGGCAGCCTGAAGTAAACTTAGGCTTAATTCCTGGTTATGGCGGTACACAACGCTTAACGCATTTAATTGGTAAAGGGCGAGCAATTGAGCTGCTAATTAGTGGATTGATGATTGATGCCACAACTGCCTTAAACTATGGCTTAGTAAACTATGTAGTGCCACAAGACGAGTTGTTAACTAAAGCCAATTCTATACTACATACCATTAATGCAAAAGCACCAATTGCAGTAGCAGCGTGCATTACAGCCGCTAATGCAGCACTTGATGAGCAACGTGATGGCTATGCGCTAGAGATTGAAGCGTTTGGTAGTTGCTTTGCCACAGATGATATGAAAGAAGGCACAGCTGCCTTTTTAGAAAAAAGAAAAGCTGTGTTTGTAGGCAAGTAACTTATTTATAATAAATTTAATATATACATATTAAGCAGCAGTATTTCTACTATGTGGCATCACATGCGTCGCACCCCGCATCCGAAATAATTTTATTGGGCTTTTATAAAGCGTATGTTTGGTTGCAAATTGTCATTATCTTAAAAATAGCATTTAATAAATAACACAAGGGTAATACTGCAATTACAACTTAGTAAAACTTATTTCAGCAATTTTATATAAAATTATAACTATGGCAAATTATTCAGATTTACAAATCGAACGTTTTTATTTGGTTATTGAAAATGAAGGTGAGGATGTTGTGTTGATACAACCATTATTAGAAACCGATAATTGTGTATTGCTGATGCAACACGATGATGAAGACACTACTTTTTGGCGTAAAAAAAGCGATTACGTATTTGAAATTGTTGATGAACTTAACGATGACCAATTGGCTGAGTACGAAAACTTGTTTGATGATGAAGACGAGTTAGATATAGACTAAAAAATAATACAGGATAAAAAAGGCCACGAATAACATTGTTTTTTTGGTGGTCTTTTTTATGCTAATTCGTAGAGAAGTCTACACTCTTTTTACTTCCTTAATTTATGTGGTATACTTTTATATTAGGGAAGAAACTAAAATATTATTTTTTATTTTATATGCATCTTTCATTTTAAAACAGTAATATGAAAATTATTTTATTACTCGCTATTAGCAGTATGCTTCTCGTGTCAGTAAACGCACAAGATAAATTTCAAAAAATTGCTAAAGAAGCAGATAGTTTAATGAAGCATACCCAATACGGAAAAAATCAAGCTGTAGGTAAGTATTACGATGTTCGAGGATTTAAAATGTATTGTGAAGTGTATGGTAAAGGCGAACCATTATTAATCATTCATGGCAATGGAGGGTCTATCAATAATTTTGTAAAACAAATTCCCTATTTCTCAAAAAAATATAAGGTAATACTAGCTGATAATCGATCTCAAGGAAAATCAGTTGACAAAGGTGATTCATTAACCTATGAGATGATGGCAGACGATTATGCAGCATTGTTAAGTGCTATGAAGATTAATTCGGCATTTGTAATTGGTTGGAGTGATGGTGGTATAAATGGGCTGCTATTGGCTATACGCCATCCGGAAAAAGTAAAAAAGTTAGCAGTTACTGGTGCCAATTTAAGACCAGATACTACGGCTGTTTATGGGGAAGTAATAAACATGATAGCACCAACATTAAATAAATTGAAAGCTAAAAAAATTTTAAATGCGGTTGAAAAAGTACAATTAAAATTGTATAAACTATTATTAGAGCAACCCAATATTCCGTTAACCGATGTGCAAAAAGTTAAAGTGCCAACACTTGTTATTGGTGGCGACCATGATGTAATTAAAGTGGAACACACAATGGAAATCTACAAGCAACTAGCTCAAGGCTATTTATGGATTTTGCCAAATTCTGGCCACTCAACGCCAATAGTTTATACTGCAGAGTTTAATAAAGTAGTAGATGATTTTTTCAAAATGCCTTATCGTAAAATAAAAAATGAAAGTCGATTTTTTTAGTAAAAATATAAATTCACTTCAAATGTAAATCAGTACAATTAGTAGGCTACCCAATCGCAACCAATTGGCGAACCCGGTGCAATCTCTTTAGCCATAGGTATTTGAATATCTTTTGGATTGGTAATTCGCTCCGCAATGTAGTTGTAGTAAGGTTTTAACTCTATATTCATATTTGCATACGCTAAACAATATGCTTTGATTGCTTTTAGTTTATTATGGCAAATTGATTTTACTAAATAGTTAGCATTATCGTTAATACTTAGTGCTAATAACCAAGTAACTACTTGCTGTTGGGTTTGCAATTGCACCGTTTTTTGTAGCCCTTTTAGTGTGTTAGTTTCTGACATAGCCTTCCAAATGTCATTCACCACATCATCAAAGCCAATGGTGTTAAACCTTGGCTTCATTTGTACGAGACGGTTGGCTCGTTCTGCGTTAAATAAAAATGCTAACTCGTAATCTGCCAAAGCTTCTGAGGCTGATAAAGCATCAAAACTTAAGCCTGTTCTTTTAGCAAATAATTCGCCTATGTTGTAATATAAAGGCGGCCTTGGTGGCAACAGTTTTAAAATACTTTCTGGTAGTGTTAATATATCTGGTGATAAACAAGCAACCGCATATTTTAATGCTTTTTTCTGAGTAATATTTGACAATGGTTCTGGCTGCTGTTGCAATTTATCGCCACGAACACTGTAGCTATAATTCATGCCACCTATTAGTTTACTAACTGCTTCAATTTGGTAGCGATGGTAATTATAAACTGGTACTAAAGCATCTTCCAATCTTGTCATTGGCGTATTATCTGTAATGGCCTTTTCGCTAAAATTTTCTAATGCTTTTTTACGCACAGCTAGTACGTTTTTTAACTCTTCAGTAGCATCTTTTCCATTATCCCACAGGTGAGCATATGGGTGTAAACCACCCGCTGAACGAGCGTCTGCATCTGCTATAAATAACAACCCATTTTTGGTGTTTTCTTCTAGTAATTTTTTCAATTCATCAGCAACATTTTTACCTGTAGCAAACTCTTCATAACCGTACATAATGGCACGTTTATCCCACTCACCAATTTCGTTGGTGTATACTTGCGAAAAGTCAATATCGCCTTTGCTATTTAATGTAATATTTGGATGTGGATAATCCATTACAGATGCTCTATTATTAAAGCTAGACGCATAGTTATGTTGCAAGCCAAGTGTGTGGCCAATTTCATGTGCTGCCAACTGTCGTAATCGCTGCAATGCAGCCTGCTTCATGGTTTCAGGTACTGGCTTGCCAGTTTCGTAAGGCGATAAAAGACCTGTAAAAATTAAATAATCTTGTCTTACTCTTAATGACCCTAATGTAACTTGACCTTTTATAATTTCGCCTGTTCTAGGGTCGGTGATGGTTGCACCATAACTCCAGCCTCTAGTACTACGATGTACCCAATTAACCATATTGTAACGTATATCCATTGGGTCAGCATCATCGGGTAAAATTCTTACTTGAAAAGCATTAATATAACCAGCCGCTTCATACGCTTGGTTCCACCATTTTGCACCATCTATTAAAGCCGAGCGAATTGGCTCTGGTGTGCCGTTATCTAGATAATAAATAATAGGATTTACTGCTTCGCTTTTTGCTGCTGTTGGATCTTTCTTTTGCAACCGATGACGGCTAATATAAATTTGTTCTATTGGCTCTGTAAACGGTGTACTATAATCAAAATACGAGATGCCAAAATAGCCACTACGAATATCGTATTTACGTGGTACAAATTTATCATCTGGTAGTTGTACAAAAGAGTGGTGCATTTTTACTGTAATTGCTTCTGCCGAAGGCGTAACGCTAGTTACCAATCTACCAGCATCGCTACCACCAGTAAAAGTAATAGTTGCTTCAAACTCACTGTTTAAAGGAAAGTTTTTAGTATTTGGCAAATAAATAGCAGAGCGACTTTCATTAAAAACATACGTGCCTTGCTTCATAGCTTTTATTTTATCAGCCACACCATGAGCATCTCTTAAAAAGAAATTAGTCGCATCTACCAATACTTTATCGCCTTCATCTTCATCAACCAAAAAATTAGCAATAATTGATTGTGCAAAGCTTTCTCTCACAGCTTTTTGTTCTCGCAAATCGCTGCTGCTGGCACGATATGCATAATTGGGTTGCACCATTAAAATCTTTTTGCCAACCTTATTAAAATACACAATTCTTTGCCCACCAATTTGTCCACGATCTAAGCCAATATCGTTGCTACCAAGCCCTGCTGGCAAAGAATTTACATACAAAAACTCTTTATCAAATTTATCTATCAATAGCCAAATTTTTCCATTGGGAGCATCCCACCAATAGGTAAAATAGCCATCCATTTTTTTAAAATTTTTTGTTTTGTCAGCGATTTTTGAAACCGGTTGTGCAAAGGTTACGCCTAATGATAAACAAAGCAAGGCTGCAAAAAATAAACGCATAATAGGTTGGGTTTAGTAGCTAAAATTAGTTTGGCGGTAAGATAATTTTTATTACAGAAAATGTATTAGTAAATATGATGTGCGAAATAAAAATTAAGTTTAAAAATAATTTTCATTAATTATTGAAAATTCAAAAATAATATTTTATGTGCAGTATTATTATGAGCTAAAACAGAACCTGCCGTTGAAAACAAATGATGATGATGAAGCTATGTGGTAAATAAAAAGTAAAGAGATACACATGAAACTAGATGAAGCCAAAATGCAGTTTATACAAAGTTGGGATATTCTTGGTGGCCAATGAGGTATTAACCGAACTATGGCGCAGGTTCATGCGCTTGTTTTGGTTGCTGCCAAGCCTTTAAGTACCGATAAAATTATGGCTGGGTTACAAGTTAGTAGAGGTAAAGCTAATATGAATATTCGTGAATTTATGGGCTGGAAATTGATGGACAAAAGCAATATTGCTGGTAATAGAAAGGAATATTTTGCCGCCGAATTTTTTTTTGGAAGGTAGTTACGCACATTATATATGTATCAGCGTAAAAAACGAAAACTAGACCAATGATGAAAGTTTTGGGGCAAAAAACTAATGTATAAGGCGATAAAAACATCCTCACATTATTGACTTTGAGCTAATAGCATAAGATATTCAAAAATTAGCTAGACAAGCCGATAAAACTTTATACAAGATTATTAAAGCCGAAGAGAAATGGTTTTAGGGCAATTTTATGAAATTGTTTAAAGGATAGAATCACACTCATAGAAAGAATTTGAACTGCATAAAATCAGTTTTTTTTACTACAAGATTTCGAAGAAATTTGAAAATATGATAGTTAAAGTATTTCTTGATCAATCTA
>JBBQLL010000002.1:0-151032 GCA_038327865.1 Chitinophagales bacterium
CCACCAAATCTTACTTGAAAAATTATCAATAAATCTTACCTTTTTTCTAAAGAACTATCCCCCCTTTTTGCTCTGGCGGGCTGCAAATATAGACCTCTATCCCAAAACAACAAATCTGTTTTTTAAAACCCCCTTATAAAATTAATGGAGCTTATAACTATTGATACAATGTTTACAATTAGAAAGATGAAAGTTTATCTTAGATGGTGGAGTAAGCTGATGATTATGGAATTAAATATTTTTTAATTTACCATATCTCCTTTAAGCTTACACCACCTGTAGTAACTTTTAACTGATGGTTTACTCCAATTTTTAAAGCTACATTTTCAGTATCATGGCTAACTGGAAAACCAAAACTAATTGGAAATTTATAGTCTTTAACATGGTAATTAATAAGATTATAAATATCTATACCGAAAGGAATAGTGGTATCTTTCATATCACTAAAGCCGCCAATAATTAATCCTTTTAGGTGCTTAAACAATTCTGCACGTTCAAGTTGAATGAGCATTCTATCTATATTATATAGGTATTCACCAATATCCTCTAAAAATAAAATTTTATGTCTTGTTTTAAAACTAGAATGTGTACCAATAAGGTGTGCTACAATACTTAAATTACCACCAACTAAATCGCCTTCTGCAGTACCCTTTTTATTTAATTTGTGAGGTTCACATTCGTAAGTTGATGTTTCTCCAGCTAATGCATTTTTTAAAGACGTAATATATTCGTTTTGAAAACCATCATTATTAAAAGCAGCAGCCATTGGTGCGTGTAAAGTGGCTATTTGGTAATGCTGGTAAATATGCGCATGCAATACTGTAATATCGCTAAAGCCAATAATCCATTTAGGATTTTTCTTAAATTTCTGGAAGTCTAAATCGTCTATAATTCTACTCAACCCATAACCACCACGGGCACATAAAATTGCTTTAATGTTGCTATCATTTAGCATTTGTTGTAGGTCTTGCGTACGCTGCTTATCTGTACCACTAAAATAATGAAATTGACTGCCTAACGTATTACCAACTTTAACTCTGTAGCCCCAGCTTTCGAGGGTTTTAATACAAGTTTCAGCATTTTCTTTTGGCATATAACCGCTTGGGCAAACAATGCCAATGGTATCGCCTTTTTTTAAGTATGGGGGTATGGTAATCATGCTGCAATATTAGCCTATACTTCTTTCAAGATACAACCTTCATTTGTAATGGTCAAATTAGTTACTATATCATATTTTAGTGCATGGTTATTTCTATGGTAGCAAGACTTAATTAAATAATGGTAGAATAAAAAAAGTTAATATAGGCGATAATAAATGGTAAATGATAATATTTTCGGTGGTAATGCAACGTTTAGAACATCAGAAGTGCATTTTTCTAAAAATACTAATTAAGTGACACATTAGCTTTTTGTGTAAAGGATCATACAGAAATTCATATGGTCGTATCTTCCCTCTTAAAGCATAAAGTATGGTTTAATATCAAAACAAATGCTTTAACAATATATCAAGGCATGCAAGTTGAAAAGGTGAACCAATTATTAACGAAATTAGAATCATTGTGGTAATACATAAATTAGTACACGGTAACTACTCAGTTTCAAAAGCCTATTTTTGCTTTCCTTCACAGGCTGTATAAAGTACTAAACGTACAAGTGTGCGACGCAACGAAGTTTAATTGAAAAACTAAAAGCTGGTTACAAAAGAAAATGACAACACCAAAAAGATACTTAATTACAGCTGCATTACCTTATGCTAATGGCTTAAAACATATTGGGCATTTGGCTGGTGCTTACTTGCCTGCGGATATTTATGTGCGTTATTTAAAAGCCCAAAAGCGTGATGTGGTTTTTGTGTGTGGTAGCGATGAACATGGTACGGCTATTCCTATTCAAGCCATGAAAGAAGGCACAACAGCACAAGCAATTATTGATAAATACCATCCAATTATAGAACAGAATTTTAAAGATTTAGGTATTCAATTCGATATTTATCATCGCACTTCCTCGCCTTTGCACCACGAAACTGCACAAGAATTTTTTACTGTTTTAAACAATAATGGCGACCTTGAAATAAAAGAGAGTGAGCAGTATTATGATGAAGCGACCAATACGTTTTTAGCCGATAGATACATAAAAGGTACTTGCCCTGTATGTGCCAATCCTGATGCATTTGGTGACCAATGTGAGAAATGTGGCTCATCGTTAAGTCCTGACCAACTAATAAATCCTGTAAGCACTTTAAGTGGCAATCAGCCGATAAAAAAAGCGACTAAACATTGGTATTTACCATTGGATCGCCACGAAGATTTTTTACGTGAATGGATTTTAGAAGAACACAAAAACGATTGGCGTACCAGTGTGGTTGGGCAGTGTAAAAGTTGGATTGATGGTGGATTACAAGCAAGAGCCGTAACAAGAGATTTAGATTGGGGTATAAAAGTACCAGTTGAAGGTGCGGATGGCAAAGTATTGTATGTCTGGTTTGATGCACCTATTGGTTATATCAGCGCCACCAAACAATGGGCTTTAAGTAATGGTAAAGATTGGAAACCTTATTGGAATGATGATGATACAAAATTGGTACATTTTATTGGTAAAGACAATATCGTTTTCCATTGTATTATTTTCCCCGTAATGCTGAAATTACATGGTAATATTTTACCAACCAATGTGCCTGCTAACGAGTTTATGAATTTGGAAGGCGATAAAATGAGTACAAGTCGTGGCTGGAGCATTGAAATGGAAGACTACATAAACGATTGGATAAACCCTGAAAATGGAGGCAAAAGTATGGCTGATGTGTTACGCTATTACCTAACACAAATAGCACCAGAAACTAAGGACAGTGAATTTACATGGAAGGGTTTTCAAGATGCCAATAACAGTGAGTTGGTAAGTGTTTTTGGCAATTTTGTGAACAGAGCATTTGTACTAATGCACAAACTGTGCAAGGGTAAAGTACCAGTGTTTCACAATGATATTATTGACGATAAAGACAAACAATTAATTGTAGATATTAAAGCTGCAACTACTAAAATTAAAGCTTTAATTGAAGGCTATAAATTTAGAGAGGCTTTGTTTGAAGTGATTGATTTGGCAAGAAAAGGCAATAAATATTTACAAGAAAAAGAGCCCTGGAAAAAAGTGCCAAAAGATGGTAGTTTACCATTAATTCCTGACCAAAAGCAGATTGATAATTGCTTACACCTAAGCCTACAATTAACTGCTAATTTGGCTATTTTAATTCATCCATTTTTACCATTTACAGCTAAGAAATTATGCAGTATGATGAAGGTAGTTGATAAGATGTTGGAATGGGAAAATGCAGGTAATATCAACTTACTAAAAGTTGGTTATAGCTTACGTGAGCCGCAGCTATTGTTTAGAAAAATTGAGAATGAAGAGATAGAATTTCAGATTGAAAAATTAAAAAGCAAAGTAGCTAAAATGAATAGTGAAAAGATAGAAGTTACAAGTGCCCCGTTACAGATTGCAAGTGAGGAAGTGCCAGTAACAACCAGCTTGAAACCAGAAATCGTATTCGACGATTTTGCAAAGATAGACTTGCGTGTAGGCACAATTGTAGCCGCTGAAAAGGTTGAAAAAGCTGATAAATTACTAAAACTATCTATTGATTTAGGTTTTGAAACTAGAACCATTGTTTCTGGTATTTCCTTACATTTTAAACCAGAAGAAATCATTGGCAAACAAGTAACAGTTGTGGTAAATCTTGCCCCAAGAAAAATGCGTGGCATAGAAAGCAATGGAATGATTTTGATGGCCGAGGACAACCATGGTAAATTGCATTTTATTAATCCTGAAAGCGAAATAAATGCAGGTGCAGGAGTTAGTTAAATAATCAGTTTTTCAATAAATAAATATGTCTCAAAGAGTAAATTATTTATTCTACATTATCTATTTTTTGCTCTTTACAGTAACTTGTAATAACTGTTTTTTTTGGGATACTATTCAATTAGCATCAAAACATGCTACATTTTTTTACAATACTAATTTTAGCAGCCTTATTCTTCCTGATGAAATGGATAGCGGTCATCCACCATTTTTAAGTGTATTATTAGCTGCTTCTTGGAAACTTTTTGGCAGAACATTATTTGTCAGCCATCTATTAATGTTGCCTTTTGTTTTAATGATTGTGTATCAGACAATTACATTAACAAAGAAGATATTTCCATCTCACTTTTTATTTTTGGCAAATGGAGTTATTCTTAGTGAAGCAACCTTAATGACGCAATGCACTTTGGTATCACCAGATGTAATTTTAGTAGCTTTCTTCTTATTTGGTGTCAATGCTATTTTATCTAACAAGCCATGGCAACTTACGGTAGCAATTTTATTTTTATGTATAATAGGCATGCGTGGCATGATGTGTACATTTATTCTATTTTGTTTTCATTTATACTATCAATATTTTATTGCAAAAGAAACTAAGGCTAAAACCATGCAAGGCTTTTTTGTAAAACATTTAGCCTATGTACCAGGTGTATTTATAGCTTGTAGTTTTTTAGTATTTCATTTCTTAAAAACAGGTTGGATAGGCTATCACATCAATTCGCCTTGGGCTTTTGAATTTGAGAAAGCACCAGCCAAAAAAGTTATTTTTAATTTTTTTATTTTATGTTGGCGTATGATTGATTTTGGTAAAATTATTACCTACTTGCTTTTAGGCGTTTGTATATTTATTGCATTTAAAAAGAAAAATTTTAATACCGATAAAAAATGCTATTTATTATTAGTTCTTTCTTCTTTGTTTTTCTTATTTCTAGCACTTCCTTTAATTCGTTTTAACAACCTTCTTTGCCATAGATACATTTTACCTTTATACATAAGTGTCAATCTTTTAGTAATACATTTAATAATTGCTAATTTTAATAAAAAAATTTCGTCATTTCTGTTAATTGCAATTATTATATCACAACTCACAGGCAATTTATGGGTTTACCCTAAAACGGTTGCTACTGGTTGGGACGCTACTTTATCGCATTTGCCATATTACTCACTTAGAAAAGAAGTTCTAAATTATATAAATAGCAACAATATTAATCTGAATACTGTTGGCACAGGATTTCCAAACATCGATTGTCAGGATTATGTTGATTTAACCCCAACCATATTATGTTTTGTAGATCATAATTTGAAGACTAATAAATACATTCTATATAGCAATATATTTAATGACTTTAATAAAACCGATTTAGAAATATTATTTAAAAATTGGAAAATTGAAACGCGTTATAAAAAAGGAAACGTTGAGATGGTACTTTTTAAAAGACCAGAATAATTAAATGTATCGCTTATTTTTATAAAATATTGTTTTATGAAACAAATGCTGGAAACAAACACGTAAAACACCCAAGCCATAAATTATGCTTTTTCCCAATCCAATACTGGATGCTTCTTTAAAATATTTTGCTGGGCAGGAAACTTCACCAATCACAATATTTTTCATTAATATTTGAGAAATCATTTCGTTATCAAATACAAAGCCATCGCTGTTTTGAAGATAATTTATTTGTTTTAAAACCTCTGCAGAATAAGCTCTATAGCCTGTGTGATACTCACTCATTTTTTCACTTAAACAAATGTTTTGAATCATTGTCAACACACGATTAAAAAAATATTTATACAATGGCATGCCATTTTTTATCGCATTGCCGCCCAAAATTCTTGACCCAAAAACTACATGAAAAATATCATACGCTATCATGCTTGCCATTGCAGTAATTAGCCGAGGGTCATATTGATAGTCTGGATGCAACATTACTATAATATCTGCACCATGCTTCAATGCCTCATTGTAACAAGTTTTTTGGTTACCACCATATCCTTTATTCACTTCGTGTTTTACAACAGTAATATTGTTTAATTCGCTAGCTACTTTAACAGTGGCATCTCTACTATTATCGTCTACCAAAATAACCATATCTACAATTTCCATTGGTATTTCGGCATATGTTTGTCTAATTGTTTTTTCGGCATTATACGCTGGTAGTACAACAATAATTTTTTTCCCTTTAAGCATATTAGCCGCAATATGTAGTTTTTTTTTCGATTATTACATGGCTATATTTAAAATAAAATTTTTATCAGATATTAATTACTGCATTAAAAAAATGTAACTAGTAAATGAATAATTTTTCGTGATAATAGTAAAATTAGTTGCATAGCTAACTATTTTTTATTTAGTTTTGAAATCAAATAACGATTGTCATTTATGAAACGTTCTATTAAAAAAATTGCTGTACTTGGTAGTGGTGTTATGGGCAGCCGAATTGCTTGCCATTTTGCAGGTATTGGTGTGAAAGTTTTATTGCTAGATATAGTACCAAAAGGCGCTGAAGAAACTACTAAGCCAGCCGAAAGAAATAAATTGGTAAACGATGCCCTAGCTGCAGCTATTAAAAGTAATCCAAGCCCCGTATTTACAAAAGATGTTATAAAACATATTACCACTGGTAATTTTGATGATAATTTAAAAGATATTGCCACTGTTGATTGGATTTTAGAAGTAGTAGTTGAACGTTTGGATATTAAGCATCTCATTTACGAGAAGGTAGAGCAATTTCGTAAGCCGGGCACTTTAGTTACATCCAATACATCTGGTATTCCTATTCATTTATTAAGCCAAGGTAGAAGTGATGATTTTAAAAAGAATTTCTGCGGCTCACACTTTTTTAATCCGCCACGTTATTTAAAACTCTTAGAAGTTATTCCTACACCTGATACAGACCAAGAAGTAGTTGATTTTCTAATGTATTATGGCGATTTGTATTTGGGTAAAACAACGGTGCTTTGTAAAGATACACCTGCTTTCATAGCTAATCGCATCGGGGTCTTCAGCATCATGAGCATCTTTCACATCATGGATCAATTAGATTTAAATATTGATGATATTGATGCATTAACTGGACCAATTATTGGTCGACCAAAATCAGCAACTTTTCGTACTGCCGATGTAGTTGGTATAGATACATTAGTAAAAGTTGCCAAAGGTGTAGCTGACAATTGCCCGAACGATGAGGCTAAAGATATTTTTAATATTCCTGCTTGGTTAGAAACTATGTTGACAAATAATTGGTTGGGCGATAAAACTGGGCAAGGCTTCTTTAAAAAAAATAAATCTGCCGTAGGCAAAGAAATACTAACACTAGATTTAAAGACGATGACATATCAACCTCGTGTTAAATCGAAATTTGCCACACTTGAAGCTGCTAAACCAATTGACAATTTACAACAACGTTTAAAAATAGCGGTTGCTGGCACAGATAAAGCTGGCGACTTTTATCGTCAGTTTCACTATTCATTATTCTCATACATTTCTCATCGCATACCAGAAATTAGCGATGAATTGTACCGGGTTGATGATGCCATGATGGCTGGCTTTGGCTGGGAAATTGGTGCTTTTGAAACTTGGGATGTTTTAGGCGTAGCCAAAACTGTAGAAGCCATGAAAGCCAATAATATCAAGGTTGCTACATGGGTTGATGACATGTTGGCCACCGGTGCTACCACATTTTACAAAGTAGAAAATGGTAAGCGACTATGTTATGATATTATTTTAAAAAACTACGCCCTAATACCTGGTGGCAAGGCATTTTTGGTACTGAAAAATAATATAGATAGGCTTGTTTGGAAAAATAGTGCTTGTAAATTGTACGATATTGGTAACGATGTGGTTGGGCTTGAATGGAACACTAAAATGAACAGCATTGGTGGCGAAGTTTTAGAAGGTATTCAAAAATCTATTGCCATTGCAGAAGAAAAATATAAAGGTTTAGTAATTGCAAACGATGGTCCCAATTTTAGTGCTGGCGCTAATGTAGGCATGATTTTCATGTATGCCATAGAGCAAGAATATGATGAGTTAGATATGGCCATACGCATGTTTCAAAACACCATGATGCGTGTACGCTATTCATCTGTACCAGTAGTTACGGCGCCACATGGTTTAAGTTTAGGTGGTGGTTGCGAAATTAATTTACATGCCGACAAAGTATGTGCTGCAGCAGAAACCTATATTGGTTTGGTAGAACTTGGTGTGGGCTTAATTCCCGGTGGTGGTGGTACAAAAGAGTTTGTATTACGTGCTTCCGATGAATTGCATGAAGATGAACCTGAAACAAATACATTAAAAAAACGCTTCCTAGATATTGCTACTGCAAAAGTGGCTACATCTGCACACGAAGCGTTTGATATGGGCATTTTACGTAAAGGCATAGATGAATTGGTGATGAATAGTAACCGTAGAATTACTGAAGCGAAAAAATCTGTAATAGAAATATACGATGCAGGTTATGTAACACCAACGCAACGTACTGATATTAAAGTACTTGGTCGCTTAGGGCTCGGCGCTTTGTTGGCGGGTATTAATGGTATGTGGCGTGGCGGTTATGCTACAGATCACGATGCACTAATAGCTCGTAAACTTGCATATGTAATGTGTGGTGGCGATTTAAGTGAGATGACTTTAGTAACCGAACAATATTTGCTAGACCTGGAACGAGAAACTTTTTTATCGCTTTGTGGTGAAAGAAAAACTTTAGAACGCATACAAAGTGTGCTAAAAAGCGGCAAACCTATTCGTAATTAAAAACTTAAGCTTATTGAATGCCGCTAATTATACCATTTATACAAAACCTTTCATTTAGCGAAAGGTTTTGTAGTTATTAATTGGCATGGCTCGGTTAATGCATGTAAACGTGTATCAATACATATTTCCCCAAAAATTAATTACCATGACCATTACAAATTATTTGTTGACAGGTATTTTAGCTGCAATAGCTTATTGCTCTGGACTTTTAATATTTTTTAGTAATGAAATAGCTACTAATAGTTGGATACTTTATCTTGGCAATTTCGCGTTTACCGCAGTAATAGTAATTGCTGCTACCATTATTAATAAACGTTTACACGATGAAACTAGTATCTCAAAAATGATGACCATCGGACTAAAACTCAATTTTGCTAGCATTATTATTACCATCCCTTTTATGGTAGCGCTATTTTATCTATTTGGTAATCATATCATGCCATCAAGTACTTCAAACAATACATCTTCTACTACTTTACTAATGCTATTTATGAATCTAGTATTTGTAAATATTTTTATGGGCAGTTTTGCGGTGCTACTTTCAGCATTAATCTTCAATCAATATTTAAAGAATAGTAATGGTCAGGATATCACCTAGCATTTGTATTTACAAAATAGGTATTTGTAGGTCACCGTTGGCAATACTATTTAGCCACATAGGCGTCGCACACTGCATCTATATAAAACAGTATTCATCTTTTTTATCTAAGCGTAGCAAAATACACTACATATAATAAAAAATTACATATTAAAATTACAGTAACAATTATATAAGCCGTTGTTACCAAATCCTCTTCTATAGTTATACACTAACTTCGCTAAAATTTTTTACATGAAACAGTTTGTTATTTCCATTTTTATTACACTTATATCATTTGCTTGTAAGCAAACTAGTAAAACCAACAAAGACAGTTATACAATTACAGGAAAATTAACAGGCACAAATGTTGGAGAACCTATAATGCTTCAAAAATTATTAATGGGTGCTAAAGCAGATACATCTTTAGTAGCAGCAGATGGCAGTTTTACATTTACAGGTACAGTAGCAGAACCAACTGCTATTGCCATATTTACTAAAGAAGCCATGGAAGAGCAATCTATAATACCACTTACTTTATTTGTAGAAGGCGGAAAAACTACCATTTCAGGGGATAAATTAACCATGACTATGGCAAAAGTTACTGGCGGAAAAACCAATGATGATTTGCAGCAATTTCAAAAGATAATGCAAGTGTATTATAAAAAAATGAAGCCGTTGGGTGACTCTATGAAGGTGCTATATGATAACAAAAATAAGGGTGACATACTACCTCTGCAAGCTAAATACTTGCAATACGAGCGACAACAAAAAACCGAAATTATGCAATTAGCTAAAGCTAATCCTAAAAGTTATGCCTCTGCTTTTTTTGCTTATCAATTCAATAGTTATGCATCAGATTTAGAAGCAGTGCAAAAAGCCTACAACAATTTAGATGGCAACATACAAGAAAGTTTTTTTGGCAAAAAGTTAAAAGAAATAGCAGATGCCCTAAAAATAAATGGTATTGGTGGCAAAGCACCCGAATTTACATTATCAACACCAGATAATATACCTGTTACATTAGCCTCATTTAAAGGAAAATATGTATTAATCGATTTTTGGGCTAGTTGGTGTGGCCCATGCAGACAAGAAAATCCAAATGTAGTAAAGGCTTTCAATCAATTTAGAAACAAAAACTTTACCATTTTAGGCGTTAGTTTAGATGAAGATAAAGCCGCTTGGCAACAGGCCATTATGAAAGATAATTTAACGTGGCAGCACGTAAGCGATTTAAAAGGATGGAATAGCCAAGTAGCCGCACTTTATGGTGTTAAGGCCATACCTGCGAATTTTTTATTAGATACTAATGGCAAAATAATAGCTAAAGATTTACGTGGTGAAGACTTAGTAAAAAAACTATCAGAAGTATTAAAATAATTATTATGTTACTTATAAGGTTGCGTTAAACGCTCGTCTTTTAACGCTTCTTTTTGAAGAGTTACATCATATTTAAAAATGCGATAAATAACCCAATGCTCAGTTTCAAACATTAATTCTGGTGTGAATTGCTCTTTATTAAGCATTTGCCTAAGATTGTAAGTATTTAAAACAGTAAATGTTTTAAGGTTGTTGTTGTTTTTTGCAATTAGCATGTAACGCACACCTGCTAAAGGATTTTCTATAACTGTAATAAAATTTTTATTTAATGGCATTATCACACCATCTAAGTTTCTTAAATGCGCAATCACTTTAAAAGCTGATGCATCGTCTATGATAAGCTTACTTGTAGGTTTTGCAATTGATGAAATGTAGGCAGCAATTTCAAAGTCTTCATTAATAGTTTTAGTACCAAGCCAATTATTATAATTTTTAAAAGCCGCATAAAACTCTTTTTCTTCTTTATCATCTGTTTGTTTAAAATAATAAATACCAGTAAATACATTAAGTAATGCCACACCAAAAATTAAAAACCAAGTAATCTTTTTATTAAATCGCCTTCCACAATAAAAACTTAATCCCAATAAACCCAAAATGAGAAATATCAAATAATATTCAATAGTAAAATAATATTGCAGATTAATAACCAAAATAGCCATTAATATAAATGGCGCTAAAAGCGTAAGCAACTCGTACAATTTACCCTTGTAATAGAAAAAAGCCAGTATTAATATTGGATTTAGCAGTAGCACATATACTTGAAACAATAATTGAGATTGTTTACCTACATTATTTGCCTTACCTGTACTTACAATTTCACCAATTGGTACATTGCCTATAACATGCCAATTTGCATATTGACTAGTTAAAAAATAAGTAGCATTACCAGCGTGCGTTTGATTTAAAACACGAAACAAAAACAAAGCACCAAAAGGTAGCAAAAACACTATAATATAAATGGCTATAGTTCTATTAGCCAATTTACGCCTTTGCGAAAGATTATTTACCGATTCAAAATATTGCAATATTGGTGGTTGGTCTTTATTAATTTTTAACCCTTCTAAAGATACAAGAACGATAAAAGGAAAAAAGGCTAATATTAACCATAAGAAATTATAATCGCAAAATATTAAACAGGTTAAGTATATGCTTGCCATTGAGAGATAGAAGGTAGTTTGTGTTTGATAATATCTAAACAAACTTCTAAATACAAAATAAAAGCAAAGCAATATTGCTGCAACGCCCCTACCAGAAATTGCGGCGTAAATTAAACCTGGATGTAAAAAAAATAGTAGTGTTATAACTGGTACATAAATTATTGGCGATATTTTAGAGCTAGATTTAAAATCGTTAATAATAGTGTAAAATAATGAAGTAGTAATAGCAATAGACGCTAAAATTGGTGCAAATAAATACCCAAATGGGGTAAATATTAAAGATGATAAAAACACTAAACTAGGAAACGTGGTACCAAGAGTTAACAAGGTGTTTTCATCACTTTCAAATATTATTTTAATCTTTTCGGCAATAAATAAATTTTCAGAATGTTCGTAACCTGTACGGTGTAGTATCCATGACATTATAAGATAATACATTAGCAATGCTAATGCCAAAACACCATTAATATATTTTTCTGCTACTTTCTTCATGCAATTTATTCAGGTGTTGTTACTGTATTGGTAGAGGATAATTTACTAAGCCCATGATTAGTTTTTTCCCAATAAAACGGCTTTGTAATTAATTGCCATAAACCTTTGTAAGCAGCTCTAGAGTGCATTAGCCAATAAATTGGATTTAGGGCTGAGAATAAAATTAACTCGTAATATCTTCTTTTAAAAACCGCTAACATATTAACATAAATCATTAATACGTTGCCAGCAATAAAGTTAAAAATAGAAATATACAATACCCAGTCTGGAAACAATTTATTTACAAAACTCCATTTAAAAATTAAGTATAAACCGAAAAAAGCTAACAGAATTGGGTATAACAAAAAAGTAAATGAAGTACCTCCAATAAAAAAGTTAAAGCCGAAAAAACCTTTCCAACCAACACGCCTAACTAGCCTTGCAGGATTACGCATATGCACCAAATAAGTTTGCATATATCCTTTAATCCAACGGCTACGTTGTCGAATCCAATTAAAAAATTCATTATTTGCTTCTTCTAAAGTTGTACTATTTACAACCCCAACTTTTAATTGTTTATCATAAACGCGTAAACCCAAATCGGCATCTTCTGTAACATTAAAAGGATCCCAAGCACCTAGTTCAATCAGCTTGGCTAATTTGAAATGGTTTGAAGTTCCTCCTAAAGGAATTGGAACATCTAAGGTTTCTAGACCAGTTAACATATAATCAAACCAATAAGAATATTCTAAAGTGAACATTCTTGTTAATAGGTTTTCGTTTTTATTAAAATAGTTTAAGGCTCCTTGTAATACCACAAATTCTTCGGGCAATTTTCTAAACTGGCAAACCACTTTTTTTAACTGATCAGAATCTGGTACATCTTCAGCATCATAAATAGCTAAGTATTCGCCTCTAGAAAAATGTAAGCCATAATTACAGGCTTTGGGTTTAGTTTGTGGCTGATGAGCAGGTACCACTATTACCTCAAAATTTGCAGGAAAATCTAGATTTCTAACTGCATTTAAAGTTTTGTCATCAATTTCTTCTATCAATAATTTAACGTCTAGCTTAGCTTGTGGGTAATCTAAACTTCTTAAATTCCAAATTAGCTTTCTAATCAATTTGTCTTCTTTGTATACTGGTAATAAAATGGTATAAACGGGCAAGGTTAATTCGCTAACATTTTTTATTTCCTCTTTAGAAACTACTTCATGCAATTCAGACTTTGAGCCTGTTAAAGCCAAATACAATTTAAATACAATGGAAAACAAGAAAAAGATACTAGCAAATAAATTAATCGAAATAAATGTTGGTTTAAAAAATACTATTAAGAGTATAACTGTAATGCCAATAAGCCCGAAAATGAAATACAATTGCGAATCCGTAAAAGTTATCAATCCAGAACTTTCTGGATCTTTTTTCATTAAACTAAATACAGCTTCTTTTACAAAAAATCCGCCGCGTATAGTGTGTGCTAGCCAAGTAATATCTAAATCTGATGTAGCTACAAATTTTAATTGACATTTAAACTTAACCGTTAAACTAATTACTAATTTTTCATCAAAAGGGTCTGCAACAGCAATTAATAATTCGCCAGTGGGTAGCTTTCTTAAAGGAATGTAAAGAAAAGAATTCATGTGCGATACCTCGCATTCTTCAATGAAGGATTTATCCATTTCTTCAGCTCTAACATCTATAATGTTATACCCTTCTTTTTCTAAAAAAACTACATACTCCTTACGCTGCAAAAACCCGAAATTTAAAGCTGCTTTTATGGGTGCGTAGCTGTAAGTATCTGCAATGTCGCCAACAGCAGTGAGCTTATCATCGCCAAATATCCCAGCCTCGTTCATTTTATGTAATACACAACGGTTCATCTTATTAGCAGCTTACAATATATGAGACTAAACTTCTTTAAACGTTTCCTGAGATTCTTTTACTTTGTTCCTAACAAAGAAAAAAGCTAATACCACTAATACTAATAAGCCAATTAAAACAATCCATTTAAACTTTTCCCAAAAAATTAAAAAACTATTTTGTTCACCCCGATAGCTAACAAGATCATTACCCTCTGGAAGTTTAAAAAAGTAGTTGCTTTTACCATTGCCTTGCGCCACACAAACATTACTTTCAATTTCGGTAAGCTGTGTACTAAAGTTTTTAATAACACTTTCAAAAGCTACTTTATTACTGCTATCTCCACCAGTGGCTGCAATTAGTAAGATGGTGCTTCCCCTTTCTCTAAATATTTGCGCAACACCACTATTTGCAAAATCGTTTAAAGAATACTCAGTTTTGCCATCTTTATCTTTATAAATCTGAAAATCTTTGGTAAACTGCATCGGCAATTGTGAGAAGTTTTTAACAAACGGGTCCATTTTGTTTAATAATGCAATTACATTATATCCTTTTAAATCATCCATTGTTGTTTTATCAGAAGCAACTAATGGTGGCACAATTAGCCTATTATAATTAGGGTTAAATGGTGCATTTAATTGATAAAACAATTCGCCAATAGAAGATGATAAATTAGAATTATATAATGATGGCGATATTACAATTTTAGTAGGTACTTTTCTAAATTCGGCTGGAAAATTGAAAAAGCTATAAAACTTGTTTTCTTTTTCGCCAGAGAAAGTTAAAATTGATGTTTTAGTATTTACAAAAGCAAAAAAATTGCTAAACCCATCTTTACAAATATTTGTACCTGGATGAAAGCGATATTCAACTTCTAAAGCATTAAATTTACTAAGCATGTATGGCTTCAAGTCAATATCTTCTATAAAGTTGCTTCTATTCATCAAATTAGCATTGTAAACTAAGTTTTGATTTAAATAGATGTTTAAAAAACCTCTATCATCTGGTTTTAAAACAGAGAAATAACTTTCTAAGTGAAATGTTAGTTTATTAGGTATAGCATTAAATTCGGTTAATGAGAATAGAAATTTTGAACGTAACGACCCAATACCCTCAAGTAAACCTGGTGTACCGCCAAGACTTTCTAAAGTTGTAATTAATGGTGATTGATTATCAACAGCCGAATAACTTGGCACCGCTTCATCAACCAATAATTTTTCAGAAAAAGAACTACTCATACGTCTATTACTTGCAAGCGTATTAATAGCTTTTCTATAACCTTCCGCATCAGCCCCAGTAACTACCATTACGGTTCTAAAACCTAATCCTGTAGCTACCCTAGCTAAAGAAATAAGACCTTGACCTTTATTCATTGAAGGAATTACTTGTCTAACATTGTACGGTAGCTTATCTGCAATACCAGTTAAAATACCTTGTGGCAATGAGTCTTGTGGATTATAAATACCAGTATATACTTTTTTATTACTTGTAGTTTGCTTTAAAATTGTATAAACCAAACCGCCTGCTGCCAAATCATCCAAATCGGATGATGCTGGAGAATAAACTGAAGAAAACTCTTGAATCCACTCCTTCAAACTTCTTTGATAGGTAATATCGGCTTGTTGTACAGGGCTAACTCTCGAAGTGTTTTTAATATTAATCCAAACGGCAGGATTGTCAATATCCTTACAATATTCGTCGCCAATGCTCATTTTGGCGGAAATTTTTAATTTAATAAATCTACCGTCTGGCTGTAAATAACTTTCGTTTAATGGTACTTCAATAGTAAACATGGTATCGGTTGGTGTAACCTGAATACGCCTTGTTTCTACAGGAATATCTTTTAAACTAACAATTATAAACGAATTGTTAGGGTTTAATACCTGAGAAGCTGCTATATGTAAAATTAATTTACTAGCATTTACATTATCATCAGGCTTTATTTTTAAGAAGTAACTTACTGAACCGGTAATACCTTGAATAGAGACATCATCGTATCCCATAGATTCAAAGGTTCGTAAAGTTTGTGCATTACTAGCACCAATGAATAAAGCTAACAAAGCAGATAGCAGAAATTTCGATTTCATATTGTGTCTTTTTACTGGGTAAGATTAAATTCCAAACGATAAAAATTGCCGATACTTTCTTCACTATTATAAGTGATTTTACCACCCATTTGCTCGGTTAATTTTTTTACTACAGAAAAGCCAAGAGCACTTTGCGTAGCAGTTTGTGATGAATGATTGATGGTTTCTAAATTATTAAATAATTGATCTAATTTTTCCATACCTATTAACTTGCCCTTGTTGGTAATTTCTAATATTGCTTTATCATCGCGTTTGTAGGTATAAATGGTTAGCATGGAATTGCTTTGAGCATACCTTATTGCGTTCGCAAATAATTTATTTACTATTTGTTCTAAAAACATTTTATCTACATTAACCAAAAGTGGAGTAGGATCAATGTTTAAAAGCAATTTAATTTGCTTCATTTGTGCAGCATCATTTAAACTTAAAGTGGCATTTTCTGCTATTTCTCCTAAGTTAACTTTTTCTAATTCGTAAGCTATTTTAGTATCTGTTTCAGCTGAGTTTGCAAGCTTGTCTGACAAGTATTTAAGCTTGTCGTTACCTACACCTATATATGTTAAAATTTCTTTTTGTTCTTCAGTTAAATTGCCATTTGTATTCTTTAGCATATCTAAAGACATTTGAATTGACCCTGTAAAATTTCTAAAATCGTGTAAAATAATATTTAGAGTACTAAATCTGTAATCGCTTAGCTTTTGAATTTTTTTATTAAATCCTTCTATTGCGTTTCGTTGGTCAACAATTTTTTCCGATTGTTCCAACGTTCTATTGTTCGCTTCTTCAATTAAAATACTTCTAGCGGTTTCTCTTTTAAACAGTTCGTAACGGTTATAGGCTATTAAACAAGAAAAAAGTGCAATTACAAAAAATGCACCCCCACCATTTGCCACCATACTATCGTAACCATCGTACTTATTAAAAATTTCAAAAAAAACTATTAACCCAGCAATGGCAATACTAAATTGTATCAATGAATAAATGGGTCGCCATAATATTGTAATGTTAAATAATAATATAACAATAGAAAATAATAAAAAGTAAGGCAACATGTGGTTAGTAGACACAGTGGCACATATACCTGCATTTAACAACATATTAAGTCCACCGAAAATAGAGGCTGTTTGGTAATAAGGCCACCTAGTTTTATTACCAAACAAGTAAATTACGTAGGTAAATATGGCAACAATTAACCTTATAAATAAAAGATTAGTCCAGTCACCAGGCAAAAAAATGTAATCTAATAGCCAAAAAATAGGTAAAGAAAACATTAATGTCCAATGAACTACATTGGCATAATATTTTCCTTTAGCCTTGAGTTCATTATTTAACTCTTCCTGGTCTATATTTACATAAGAAAATTTAAAATCGTTTAACATATTATTATCTCTACAGTCTTAAATTCAAATTTGCGTGAAAATAGATATAAAATACTTCAAACTTACACTACTCAACATTTTTTTGGTCTATTCTCACATAATTTTTGCTAACACTGTGGATAAGTGCAAAATAAACGACTATAATAATCAACAATTACCCCTTAATATAGGGGGGGGTATTAATTTATCTTTATTAGAACATACTTGGGAAAATCCAGATGATTTATTAAATATAGATATAGAACCAAAACTTAAAGCCATAAAAAATATTGGCTTTAAAACCGTACGTTTACCTGTTGCCTTTGATATGTTTTTGCAACCTAATTCCTCAAATATTAGAACAGAACTTATTAATAAATTAGGTGATACCTACAACAAATGCAAAACGCTTGGGTTAAGTTTAATTATTACATATCATTATGGTAAAATATATTATGGTAGTGATAATAGATATACTGAAAGGGATAGAATATTGTGGATGTGGAAACAAGTGCAGAACAAGTTTAGAGGAATGGATTACGAGAATTTATTTTTTGAATTGTATAACGAGCCTACCGAGGAACGTAAAGCATGGAAGGAAGATGCAACATTTTTAGTTAATGGCTTAAGATGGGAAGACAAAGAACGTTACTATATTGTAGGTGGTACTAACTATAATAATGCCGATGAATTGTTAGATTTTGGCAAACTAGATGACGATAAAATATTTTACACTATTCACTTTTATGAACCATTTCTATTTACCCATCAGGGTGCAGAGTGGGCAAAAGATAAAACCTATATAACTAATGTCCCTTACCCTTATAATAAAAAGAAAATGCCATCCTTAACTGGTCAAGCAATAGGTACAGCTGTTGAGCAAGATTATACAAAATATCCGGCGGAAGGAACCAAGGAGTTTATAGCACTTCGTTTACGTCGTATTGAAGATGAGTGCAAAAAAAATAATATGCCATTAATTTGTACGGAAGCTGGTGTTATTGCTTCGGCAGATGATAAATCTAGAAATCAATATTTACAAGATATTACTTGTATTATGAACGAACTGGGCATTCCTTTAACATTATGGGATTTTGACCAACGGTTTTCTATTTTACAAAGTGCTGGCAGGCCGTTAAAAGGCCTAAGAAATTGGCTAACTTCCATTAATAAATAATAAATACTTTACTAAATACACCAAATTCTTTCTCTTGCATTCAGCTTTTTAAACAACTTGGATGTTTTCTTATTGTTTTAAACCGTTTAATTAACAATTGTGTCTACATTACAAATGGTATTGAAAGTAATAAATTATTTTAGAATATTAACTAGATGAATATAATTGCCAACCATTCTCTAGACTAAAAAATTGTTGCTTTTTTTCAACTGTTGAACTTATGATATCTTTTATTGCATTGTAGAACCCCAGCAGTCGCTTTTTCGCCTTATATTCATGTTTCCATCAAACAAAAAACTATGCAAAACGTGTTGCAACTAAATGCTATAAGTAAAGCTTATGGCAAAATTCAAGCACTTCAAAATGTCTCGTACAGTGTGCCAAAAGGTAGCGTTTTTGGTATACTTGGCCCGAATGGTAGTGGTAAAACCACCATGCTTGGCATTGTACTAAATGCGTTGCAAAGCGATAGTGGCAACTTTACTTGGTTTGGCAAACGAGGCAGCCCCGATACTAGAAAACATATTGGCTCGTTATTAGAAACTCCCAACTTTTACCATTATTTATCTGCTGTTGATAATTTAAAAATTACACAAGCCATTAGCCATCGTGGTACAGAAGAAGATATTCATAAAGTTTTAGAAATTGTAAAACTTACCGAACGTAAGTATAACAAATTTAGTTCGTACAGTTTGGGTATGAAACAGCGTTTGGCCATAGGTGCAGCTTTGTTAGGCAACCCAGACGTAATTGTGTTTGACGAGCCAACCAATGGCTTAGACCCAGTTGGTATTTTAGAAATTAGAGAACTGATAAAAGAGCTAGCTCAACAAGGCAAAACTGTTATTATGGCCAGCCATATGCTAGATGAAGTTGAAAAAGTTTGTACCCATGTTGCTATAATGAAACGTGGCACATTGCTTACTGCTGGTGCCGTTGACGAGGTGTTGGCAAATGAAGATATTGTTGAAATTGATGGTAATAATAACGACGGTTTACAACGCTTATTTACCAACTACCAAGGGGTAAAAAGCATTAAACAAAATGGCAAACATTTGCAATTATATTTTACACTAGGCTCAGCCAATTTAGAAGCCGTAAACAAATATTGTTTTGATAATGGCATTGTACTAAACCACTTATTACTAAAAAAGAAAAGCTTAGAAACCAAGTTTTTTGAGCTGACAAATAATTGATTTTTTTATAACACGAATTTTAGCGAATTACACGAATTGGATTTTGGCTCTTGAACCATAAAATCACAACTAATTATTTAAATCATCCCTCTCATGATTTCTCTTTTAAAAATAGAATGGCTTAAAATAAAAAAGTACCCAGCTTTTTGGTGGATGTTGGGTATTGTAGCACTTACCTACCCTGGTGTTAATTTAATATTTTACAGTGGTTATCTACAGCTTACATCCAAAAAAGACTTTACTAGTACAGTAGCTAAGCAATTGTTTGGCAACCCATTTGCGTTTCCAGAAACATGGCATTCAGTAGCTTATTTTTCTTCGGCATTTGTAATAGTACCAGCCATTTTAGTTATTATGATTATTACTAACGAGTACCAATATAAAACACATCGACAAAACGTAATAGATGGCTGGAGTCGCAACCAATTTGTTACGAGTAAAATATTAGATGTGGTAATTATCACAATTGTAGCAACTTTAATGTATATAGCCACAGCAACTGGTTACGGCTTTAGCATTAAGGATACCAACAACGCCAATTGGAGTGAAGAAATAAAATACATACCACTTTTTTTTCTGCAAACATTTGCCCAACTAACCATTGCATTTTTACTAGGATTTTTAATAAAAAAAGCATTTATAGCCTTAGGTATTTTTATGTTTTACTTTTTAATTTTAGAAAATGTTTTAGTAGGACTTTTTAAGGTTAAAAGTTGGCCGGGTGGCCGATTTTTTCCGTTAGAAATATCTGATAGATTAATACCCGGACCAAAATTTTTTGGACGATTTGATGAAGCTGGTTACAACCTTAGCTTAACGTTAATTAACCAACACATTATTTACACCATACTACTTACTATGGCCATTTGGGGCTTGTGTTACTTTATTTACAAAAAGCGAGATTTATAAGCATTTGATTGGTACCTATTATAATTTGTAATAATTACATTTTAAAAAAGTCCATTTTAAATGTAAAATTAATGAGCCATTTTTCTATTGATTAATTAAACAAAATGGAAAATACACCCACCGTTACTGTTAAAACAACTGTGCAACGATGGAAAAAGTATGGGCCTTTTGACCTTTGCCAGAGCATATTACCCAATGGAATAATGCAAGCGATGATTGGCACACCCCATTTGTGTTTAATGATTTATGAGAAGCTGGCAAATTTGTAAGTACTATGGCAACTAAGGATGGCAGTTTTAGTTTTGTTTTAAGGTATCAACAAATTACTTATACACTTGATGATGATAGAAAAGTAAGCATATACTTCACCGAAGAAAACAGTGCAGTAAAAGTGGTAGAAACCTTTAAAGCAGAAATGGAAAATACAATTGAGTTGCAACAACTTGGCTGGCAAGCCATTTTAAACAATTTTAAAGTGTATGTAGAAACCAATTAATACCAATTCTTACTAAACTTGTAAATATGCATCTACAAAAATTATCCATTGGGTTACGACTGTCATCCTTTTTCTTACCAATAAAATAGGTATAGCTTTTGTATTTAATAGCCTTGAAAGTTCAAAAGGCATTAAACAGAAAGGGTATCCTAAGTATCTTAATAAAATATTAGGCGCGTAAATAGTCAATGTTGGCATCATGATAAAGCAAATTTGAGATAATTTTTTGCCATTAAACTACTGCCCTATTTAACTGTTACATGGTTATACACATTTTAAAAATGAAGCAAACAGTCACTATTTTTTGGTTTAGAAGAGATTTACGATTGGTTGATAATGCCGCTTTGTACCACGCATTAAAAAGTAAGTATCCAGTTGTTCCTATTTTTATTTTTGATAAAAACATACTTGATAAGTTAGAAGATAAAGCGGATAGACGTGTTGCGTTTATTCATGCTGCCGTAACCGACATGCAGGAAGCTCTTGTAGCAATTGGTAGTACTTTAGAAGTCTACTATTCAACCCCAAAACAAACTTTTACAACTCTTCTAGAAAAGTACCATATTCATTCGGTTTTCTCTAACCACGACTATGAACAATATGGCATTGATAGAGATTCTGAAATTACCAATTTACTGCAACAAAACAATGCCACTTTACACACTTTTAAGGACCAAGTAATTTTTGAAAAAAATGAGGTTGTAAAAGATGATGGTAAGCCTTACACGATATTTACACCCTATAGCCGCAAGTGGAAAGCCGCTTTAAAACCTATCCATTTAAACGCCTACCCTTCCGAATCATATTTTCACAATTTTTATAAGCAACTACCACAAGCTATACCAACATTAGGTTCTATTGGTTTCACAGCCATATGCGAAGTATTTCCTTCAAAGCATTTACAAGATGAGTTAATAAAAAAATATACCGATCAAAGAAACTATCCAGCCATAAAAGGTACATCGCACTTGGGGGTGCATTTGCGTTTTGGAACTATTAGTATCAGACAATTAGCCAACCTTGCAAAAGACTTAAATGAAACTTTTTTAAACGAGCTGATTTGGAGAGATTTTTACCACATGATTCTGTGGCATTTTCCACATGTACGTAGAGGCAATTCGTTTAAAAAAGAATACGATTTTATAAAATGGCGTAACAACGAACTAGAGTTTAAAAAGTGGTGCGACGGACAAACTGGTTACCCGATTGTTGATGCTGGTATAAGAGAGCTAAATACCACTGGCTTTATGCACAATAGGGTACGGATGATTGTAGCGTCTTTTCTTACAAAACACTTATTAATTGATTGGCATTGGGGTGAAGCCTACTTTGCTCAAAAGCTCTTAGATTTTGATTTTGCAGCTAACAATGGTGGGTGGCAATGGGCGGCAGGTAGTGGCTGCGATGCTGCACCCTATTTTAGAGTGTTTAGTCCAAAATTACAAACTGAAAAGTTTGACAAAGATTTAAAATATATCAGAAAATGGGTGCCAGAATTAGACAGTTTTGATTATGTAAAACCAATAGTGGTGCATGAAGATGCAAGAAAAAGAGCTTTAGCAGTCTATGCTGAAACGTTAAAAAAAACTGTCTGAACTATCACTTAAAGATTTATAGGAAAATTTCCATTGCTTCTTGTATTTGCGCGTTTGGTTAGTGTTACTTACAAAAATTAAGATTTTAAACTCTTTATTGGTAGGTTTATACCATAACAATAGCTAAAAAAAGCACCAACGCACACTATTGCTTTTTAGTTTTTTGTTGTAATTTTTTACTGCCATAACCTAAACTTGATATTATAAGTAATATCAATCCACCATCTAGGCGAGCGCTTTTGATCGCAGCAACATCTATCGGGATAGCCAAAACAGCGGTTGGCAAAAGCATTATTAGTACTATTATCTGAAGTGTATATTTATAGAAATTCAAAACATTTTGGTTTTATTAGTAAGCTTTAGGTTTGGTTTATAAAATATAAAAACTAGTTATTGTAAAAAATTCTTGTAGTATCTTTTAAAGTGTTTTGAACTTGAAGGTTTTGGTTAGTAATTTCAGGCTTTTTTATAAAGAAAAAATCTTTTTTTAAAATGGGTGTACTATTCTTTTTTAAAATGTCAATTAATTGTAATGCTGTACAATTGGCATTAAATTTATTTTGAAAAACTGAATAGGCATTATCACATTTTTCAATCTTTTCTTCTTTACTTAAATGAGCCCATTTTAATAATAAATCCACCGTTCCCACTAACGTATCATCTTCAACAATACCACTGTTTGATTGCTCAATCTCAGTCCAAATATTTACTTTATTTGAAATTAAAACTGCTTTGTTACAAGCCATTGCTTCTGCTACTGCAATACCAAAATTCTCCTGATGACTTGGTAATATAAAGACATCGCTTTCGTAAAAAGCAGCCCATTTATCATCTCCCGATAGCATATTTGCTATCACAATTTTTTCATTTAAAAATTGATTGCTTTCTATGCGTTTTTTTAATACCTTACCATAAGGTGTATCAAAACCTGGCCCTACTATCATTAATTTTTGTAATAGTTTACTTTCAGACCAATATATTTCAAAAATTCTTTCATAAGCATCTATCAACATATCTATTCCCTTTTTTTCATCAATTCTACCTAAAAAAAGAATAAATTTTTCACCATCCAACGTTGGAAACTTTTTGTAAAAAGATTGTTGGTTAGTTTTGATATATTTTGGTGGTGGTATAATTCCTAAACCCACATTGAATGTATTTTTGGGTTTATAGCCTTTAAAAGTTAAGGAAGCCAATCTCATTTCTTCCTCACAAGTAAATAACAGGCCATCTGATTTATTAATTGTATGTTTTTCTATTACAGCCCAATAGATAATGTTCCTAATGGCTTTTATTAAACGACTACTGGCTTTCTGAAAATACGGGTCTAACATACCGTGTGGCATGATAAATACTTTTGGAGTTTGCTTGCCTTGCTTTTTTAAATTACTAATCACTTTACCTACACAATAGTTAGTATATTGCCATAAACCATGTACAATAATAACATCATAATTGGCAACATTATCTAATAACCATAATTCTAGCTTTTTTGAATAGCCCCATCTGCTACTTAAAGCATCACCCAATAAAATATATCTATCACTATTATCATAGACTTCATTTGGATTGTCTACAGTAACAACATTGGTTTTAACAATGTGTGCGTTATCATCCCAAATAGTTATATAATTTTTTATAAGATTTGATATTCCCCCATTTTTAGGGTGCATACTAGAAACAACATTTAATACATTCATACAAAGAATTGAAGGGGGGGGGGGTATTTTATTATAATATGTAATAGTTCTTCATAGTAAAATGTTACTAGACAGAACATTTATTAATCTCAGAAAAAAATATTGTAATTTATTTTTAATAGAAAATATTATTATTATTTTTTATTTTTTTGTGAGTAATCGTTTTTAGCTATTAGATTATTTCCATTAGCAAAAGACATTCCATGAAATCAAGATTAACATTTTACTACTACAAAAATAAAAGAGGGTATTTTTTTACACACTACCTACTTACAGGTATTTTTTAAATCGATTGTTTAAAAATTTGGTATTTCCTCGCCTAATACACTGAGTTTGGTTAAATATTTAATTTTCTTTTGCGAATTATTACTAATGTCACGCTGTACAATTTTAATCGAAATAGCTATATGTAATTTCATATGCTTGTTGTTTACTTTTTTCAACTTTGTATTTAATTTATAGTTACACTTAAATAAAATACTACACTTAGGTTTTAAAATGTGACATGCAATAAAATATTTATTACTAGCTAATAACCATTTAATATGTAGCACTTTTGTGGCTACAGTTTTATTATCTAGGATTCTGAAAACTGTATTTTTTATTATCCTAAATTAGGATCTTTATAGTTCAACAACTTTTAGTAAAACAAGCATACTAACAAACACTTGATTAAAATAAATATTCTGGTATAATTATTTTAACAACCATTTTACAAAAAACTACGTTTAATATCTTGAATCATCATATAGACATCTATTCTAAATAATTATAATGAAAATAGAGCTTAATCTAAATCTTACAACATTGGTTACAATCATTAAATGAAAGAGAGAGCGTTTATCAAAATTTTATTGATAACCACAATACTATCAATTACATTAAATGTATTGGGGCAGACTTATAAGCCAGTATTACATATTAGTGATAATGATATTAAACCCGACCGTCTCAGCGAATATTATACCTATTGGTTACAATCATTTGATGAAAAAGAAAGCGTTTATAAAGCAGATTCTTTTTATAAATCTGGTTCCTTTGTGCATCCAAAATGGCATCAACCATTAAATCTTGGCGATG
The DNA here is from genome assembly GCA_038327865.1 of Chitinophagales bacterium. GTDB lineage: Bacteria > Bacteroidota > Bacteroidia > Chitinophagales > Chitinophagaceae > Parasediminibacterium. The sequence goes on from JBBQLL010000002.1 coordinate 25,652, forward strand.
CTGAAAAACGCTTGTGGTTAAGAATAGTCGTTAAAAATGATTGTGAAGCTAATAACAAATTTGTGTGGACTGTCCGTCATTTTTTAGATACAGCAAACTTGTATGTAGCTACAGATTCTGGTTTCAAACAAATTACAACAGGTACTTATTGGGATATTTCATCAAAAAGAATTATAAATGCCCGGCAATTATGTTTACCGTTCACTTTACAAAAAAACCAATCAATGGTTTTGTATTTGTGTATCAATAAACACTTTGGTAATTTATTTTTTCGTTTGCATATACGCAGCCTTCTAAGTTATTTTCAACTTGAAGAAAATAATATGATAACTAGTAATTGGGGACGGTTGATAGGTTTTTACTTATTTAGTTTCATTTTAATGCTCATCCTTTACTCATTTTTAAGGCAAAAGCTATATTTGTGGTATTGTATTTATGTGCTATTTAATACCGTTTTTCTACTTATGGAAGACAGTTTTGATGGGCTAATACTACCACAATGGTTGTATAGTTTTACATGGCACACAGGGCAGTATAGTTTTTTGTTATTAAGTACAGCAGTTGGTATTAAAATAATGCAATTATTTATTGATATTAAAAGAAAACAACAAATACTTTATAAAATAGGATTTGTTTTTATGGTAGTATCCTTTTCGTTTGTAACATTTATGTGTTTTATTCAATATTTTTTTTTGCACAATGTTAGTTTCTCAATTTTAAGATATTTAAGAACCTCTATTGATATTTTAATTATAAGCAATTCTATATTTATACTAATTGCAATAATTATCTATGCCATCAACAGAAGAAAAATGGCTATTTACTATGGTATTACTTATTTATTTTTCTTTCTTTCATGCCTCAGATTTGTGTTTAATAATCATGGTATTACAATTCTTGACTTGATGAAACGTAATATTTTTGCTTTGGGGTTATTCATTCAACTTTTACTTTTAATTATTTTGTTGATACAAAATTTTAGATCTATTATTCAACGTAATCTCACCCTCAAATTAGCCAATGTTCAACTAGAAAAGTCGTTACTAATAAGCTCGGTTGAAGTGCAAGAATTAGAACGAAAACGTATAGCAGAAGATTTGCATGATGTTGTAGGTAGCGAATTGAGTAGTATAAATTTATTGGTAACAAATCACTTTATACAGTATCCCGAAATAAATAATGAAGACATTGCTTATAGAGCGCAATTATCTATGCAATTAAATAAGCTATTAATAGAGGTAAGGGAAGTAGCGCATGATTTAATGCCAAAAGATTTTGATGAAAGAGGTATTGTAAACGTACTTACCGAAAAAATAAACTTTTTAAATACTACCAATTCAATAATTTTTGAACTGTGGTTTACTGGAGATTTTACTCATATTTATAAACAAATACAAATTTCTTGCTACCGTATTATTTTAGAATTACTATCCAACATTATTAAACATTCTCAAGCAACTAAAGCTACCATACAACTTAATGGCGAAGCCAAAAACTTACAGATAATAATAGAAGATAATGGTATAGGGTTACAAAAAAATGGAAATAGTAATGGCATAGGGTTACAAAATATACGCAGCAGAGTAAACTCTTTGCAAGGTATTATTAATTTTGACACTAGCAAATTAGGCACTACGATAGTTATTGAAATACCAATACGCAAAGCATGACAAATAACGTGGATATTATTTTAGTAGATGACCATGCAATTATGACCGATGGTTATGAAAAAATAATTTGTGACAATACGAATTATCGTGTAATTGCAAAAGCCGAAAGTGGAAGAAAACTATTACAATTACTTAATAGCCATAAACCTCACCTAATAATTCTTGATTTAAATATGCCCGAAATGGATGGGCTTGAAACGGCTACATTCTTAAAAAATAAGTTTCCACTAATAAAAATATTAGTGATTTCTATGTATGAGGAAGCCAGTATTAAAAATAAATTACTCGCATTAAACGTAGAAGGTTACATATCTAAAACAACCAATGCAACACAGTTACTTACTACAATAAATGCAATTGTGAATGGCGAAAAAGTATATAGCCTTATCACTACACAGCAAGGAGTTATTAGTTACAATGAACGAGATATTTTTAGAATAAAACATAAACTTACAAATCGTGAAATAGAAATTATAACTTTGATAAAGGAAGGAAAAACAAGCAAAGATATTGGCAGAGAACTTTATCTAAGCGAATTCACAGTAGAAACACATCGCAAAAATATTTTTAAAAAAATTAACGTAAAATCTATGGGTGAGTTAATAAAATGGGCAATTACCAATTATTTATAATCAATAATTCCATACTTTAAACAAACATCTCACACCTATTAATTACAGTTTCTGGATGCAACTGTTGATACACATTTAACATAGTACTTACTGCTTTTTTGCCATCATCGCCCAAACCTATTGAGTAATTATTTACATATAAATCTATGTGCTGGCGCATAACTGCTTCGCTCATTTCCTGAGAATGTTGCTTGGTGTAATCCGTTATTTCAGGATAATTGGTAAACGCAAATTCAACGCTTTTTTTTATCAGTCTATCCACTTTTAAAGCTATAGTATTATCTAAATGTCGCTTGGTAATAATGCCACCCAGTGGTATTGGCATTTGCAATTTTTCTTCCCAATATGCACCCAAATCCATCAGTTTTACTAAGCCTTTATCTTGGTAGGTAAATCTGTTTTCGTGTATTATAACACCAGCATCAACTTTACCAGACATTACAGCATCTTCAATATCACTAAACACCAAAAATTGTTTATTTTTTGCTTCGGGAAAAGCCAATGAAAATAGCATGTGAGCAGTAGTATTTTCACCCGGTATGCCGATAAGTGAATCGTTTATCGCTAAGCGTTTATCGTTAGTATTTAACGATTGACGATTGACAATTGACTTCGTGACTAACAATGGCCCAACGCCTTTACCCAAAGCACCGCCAGCATTTAAAACAATATAATCATCTAACACCAAAGGCAGTACACCATAGCTTATTTTCGATACATCTAATTTACCATTTTTTGCCCATTCGTTTAAGGTTTGTACATCTTCTAAATGCACATCAAATTCTAAGCCTTCGGTATTAATTTTTTTATTTACCAAGGCATCAAAAATAAAGGTATCGTTAGGGCAGGGAGAAAAACCTAGGGAGAGTTTCAATAAAAAAATATTTAAAAGTTCAAGAGTTTATGATAGTTGATTGTCACCACTTAATTTATTAACTATATCAACCAATATATCATTCAAATTTGTAATAGCCAATGGCATTTGCCACTTCGTTTTATCACGTTCACCAACATAATTACTAATACTACGAATTTGTATATATGGCACTTGTAAATCTGTGCAAACATAATGCAGTGCTGCACCTTCCATACTTTCAGTTATAGGATTATATTTTAATACTATTTGTTCAATTCGTTGTTGACTGGTAGATATTTCGTTAACTGTAACGCCAACCACTTCATCTAATTGTGAGACATTTAGTGTAAGTAAATATGGATTAATAATTTGCTTTTGAGCAAATGGAAAATCATTGACACCAATTAAGTTTAAATCAAAAGTATCTCTCCAAATACCGGCTTCTTCTACACCCATATCGCCTAAAAATTCTTGCTTAACTACAACTACTTTGCCTAAACTAATTTGCTTGTTATAGCTACCTGCAATACCTGCTTGAATGACCAAATCTGGTTGCTGTTGCAATATCATTTTTGTTAATGAAACTGCCGTTGAAAGCATACCAATACCTGTTATAAAAAATGACGTATTACCATTTCCTAGTTTAGTAATAGTGGGTTGTATTTCAAATTTCGTGGCAGCTATAATAAAGATTTTCATTGTTGCGAAGTTGAGAAAATTAACCTGTAAAAAACAGTGGTTACTTACCAACACTTTCTGAAACCTTACATTTGCCAAAATTTTAGTGATAAAAGATGGTGTATTTAACAAGACAAGAACATTTTAATGCTGCTCATAAACTTGCAAACCCAAAGTGGAGTAAAGAAAAAAATGAGGAGATGTTTGGTGTTTGTGCCAACGAAAATTGGCATGGTCATAACTACGATTTATTTGTAACTATAAAAGGTAATCCAGACCCTGATACTGGCTTTTTATACGATGTAAAAAAATTAAGTAAGCTAATAAAAGAATATGCTGTTGATAAATTAGACCATAAAAACTTAAATCTAGATGTTGACTTTATGGCTGACAAAATGTGTAGTACCGAAAATTTGGCCATTGCAATTTGGCAACAATTAGCCCCGCATTTACCAGAAACAGTACAACTACACTGCATAAAACTATACGAAACTCCTAGAATTTATGTAGAATATTTTGGATAACTTTTAATTAAAATCTGAACCACGCACTATTACCAAATCATTATCGTTTAAGTTTTTTATTGCTTCTTTTAAACAAAACAGAACCTTTATTGGTTATTATCGTATGTGCTGTTTTACAAATAACTGCCGTTTTGATTTTGGTACGTTATTGGTAAACCATCTGTTACTAATTATCTGTCGCTCCTTAATTTATGCAAGGCCACTTGGTAAACACACTTTTTACGCAGTGCCGGGCAGTTAGTAATAAACCATATAGATATTTTAAAATTGAAAACTATTGTTCAATAAAACTTAAGGCAGTAGAAGTGTACGACGCAACATAAGTTGATATGTAAACTAGTGCTGGTTAAAATTTATACCGAAAAATAAACATGAATAAAGTAGCCGTTTTTAGAAAAGAACATTTTAATGCTGCACATCGTTTAAACAACCCTTTGCTAAGCGTTGATGAAAACATAGCTGTTTTTGGAAAATGCAATAACCCCAATTACCACGGTCATAACTATGAATTAATTGTACAGGTTACTGGTATGCCCGATGAAAAATCTGGTTATGTAATGGATATGAAAGTATTGAGTGATTTGATAAAGGTTGAGGTGTTAGATAAATTTGACCACAAAAATTTAAACCTTGATACAATAGAATTTGCAACACTTAACCCAACCGCAGAAAACATTGCTATTATTATTTACAATTTGTTGAGAGCAAAAATAAAAACAGAATTAAACTTAAAAATAAGATTATATGAAACAGAAAGAAACTTTGTCGAATATCCAGCTTAATGGTAATGGTAAAATAGAATTAAGCGATATGATGATAGATGAAATGGGTGATAACCATGTGTTAACATCGGTTGATACACCAATGAGAGAAGATGCTTTTTTGTTGAGCGATGACGAAAAAATTGTTCAAATTGAAAAGCATTTTGAAGCCATTATGAGTACTCTAGGGTTAGATTTAACTGATGACAGTTTAAAAGGCACCCCACATCGTGTTGCTAAGATGTACGTTAAAGAAATTTTTCAAGGGCTTAACCCTGCCAATATGCCAAGAATGGCATTGTTTGAAAATAAATACAAGTACAACGAGATGCTGGTGGAAAAAAATATTTCTTTTCATAGCAACTGCGAGCATCATTTTGTACCAATTATGGGCAGAGCACATGTGGCCTATATAAGCAACGGCAAAGTAATTGGCTTAAGTAAGTTAAATCGTTTAGTAGAATTTTTTGCTAAAAGACCACAAGTGCAGGAACGCTTAACCATGCAAATTGGTAAAAAATTGCAAGAAGTACTGGGTACAGATGATGTGGCTGTGGTAATAGATGCAAAACACTTATGTGTAAGTAGTCGTGGTGTTAAAGACGAAAGCAGCAGTACCGTAACAGCTTTTTATAGTGGTGCTTTTAAAGAGGAAGCTAGAAAAACAGAATTTTTAAAATACTTAGAATTTAAAACTGAGTTTTAATAAACGATTGGAATGATTATCATGAATAAAGCCGCAGGTATTTTATTACTTGCGGCTTTATTATTAATTACTTCAATATTTTCTTTCTCAAAGCATATTTATAAAAATCTTCTACTTTAGTGCGAGCCCAAGGGGTTTTACGTAGAAATTTTAAACTCGATTGTACTGATGGATTACTAGTAAAACAATTGATATTTATTTGATTACCCAATTCTTCCCAACCGAGAGATTCAAACAAATGTGAAACAATTTTTTCTAGTGTTAAGCCTTGTAAAACATCTTTAGAAGGTTGTTGATCTTGCATTTTAATCTTTAATTGCTTGATAGGTTAATGCCCTAAATTTATTTACCACATCACCATGTGTGCCACCTTGCATTTGTCGATAAAACAATAGCACCATTTTTTCTTTTGGATCAACCCAATAAGAGGTTGCAAATGCACCACCCCAACTATAAGTACCTACTTGTGCCGGAAATTTACTACTCCCTTTTTCGGTAACAATTTCAAAGCCTAAACCGAATTTATTATCGCCGAATGGCACATCGCCAATTTGGTTCATCGTCATCATACGCACCGTATTTCTACTTAATATAGTTGCGCCATTATATTGCCCATTATGCAACAGCATTTGTAAAAAAATGGCATAGTCAAAAATGGTAGACGATAAACCAGCACCACCAGAAAAATAAGTGTGTGGCACTAATGGATAATTAGCAACTGTTGGCCCATTTAATAAATTAGACGCAGTAACAATTTTTAAAGCACCTAAGGAATCTTCCGCATAAAGGTTTACCAAACGGTTAGCTTTTGCTTTAGGAATATTAAAATAGGTATTAGTCATACCCAACGGTTTAAATATTTTTTCGGTAAAATAATCGCTCAAACTCATGCCAGACAATAGCTCTACCAAGTAGCCCAACAAATCGCTGTTTAAACCGTAGGTCCATTTTTCGCCAGGTTGGTGCATTAATGGCAATTTGCCTAGTCGGTTCATGGCATCGCTAAGTTTGTCATTATTAACACCAATACCCGCAGTAATATTATTTTTTGCATAAATAGCGTTGGCTTCTTTACTACCAATTTGTGCATAACCAAGGCCAGATGTGTGGGTTAATAAATCACGAAACGTAATCTCTCTTTTGGCTTTTACGGTTGTGTAAGTCGTATCGGCTGCATTAAATTTATCCAATACTTGTTGCTTGGCAAATGCAGGTATGTATTTAGAAACAGCATCGTCTAATAAAAATTTCCCTTCTTCGTACAACTGCATGATAGCTACTGCGGTAATAGCTTTTGTTTGCGAGGCAATACGAAAAATGGCTTCTTTTTGTAGCGCTTCATTAGTGGCCATATTATTAAACCCAACTGCTTTGTAATAGGCAATATTATCGTTTCGAATTACCAATGCTACACCACCATTCATCCATTGTTTTTTTGCCCAATCGTTCAGGCTAGCATCTAGTTTATTTAACCTTTCTACTGAAAAACCAGCAGCAATTGGATTTGTGGCATTGGTAGTTTTTTGTGCAAAAACATTGGCTACAACAAGTAACAATAAAATGAAGGAAAGTAGTGATTTCATATAGTTTACATTGGGGCTAAAGTAACTATATTATGTGGCAAGTAATAATAGTTGGCAAATAAAATTTACACATATACAAAAACAATATGTTACTAGTGATTACGCATTTGTTCTAAATTTTGCCTTTCTAAAAAACAACATTTCTACAATGGTAATAAGTAGTAAGCTAATAGCAGTAGTGCCCAAAACTTTGCCTATAAAGTATAGGAATGATTCATTAAAATTTAACCATTCAATAAATATTAAATATACGTGATGTATGACCGTAAATAATGCAATATATAATGCATAAGGTGCAAAACCCATACTCTTTAAACTTGGTTCGGTATAACTTAACTCTATGGTTTCTTGTGGTATTAATAGGTTTAATATAAACGGACGTAAATAGGCAATTAATGCACATGGTGCTGCATGCAAGCCCATATAGCCAGTAAAATAATCTAGGGATAGACCAAATAAAAAACCAACAATTAACAATAAAAACCGGTTCATATTAAATGGCAACCATAATATGAATAAAAAATAAATAGACGGAACAAATAAATAATGCAATGGTGGTACACGGTTTAGCACATATACCTGCAATAAAATAAACAGTATAAAACGTAGTATGTTTTTTAATAGACTACTCATTAGTTTTTAGTGCTTTTTGTTCTAAAACTGCTTGTTCTGCATAGCGAACATTCAGCACTAAATTAACATACCCAATACTATAAAAGTTGGTAGCCGTTTTTATTTTTAATGTGTAAAAGTTGCTAGATGGGTCGGCTGAAATACCTGCTACAGTACCAATCATTATGTGCGACGGAAACTTTGCAGAATAATTACTAGTAACCACACTATCGCCTTTTACAACCTTAGCACTTTTAGGAATATTTTTTAGTATTAGGTACGATGGATCTTTTCCATCCCAATCTATGCTACCAGCCATATTGTCTTTTTTCAACATGGCACTCACACTACTTTTTCGGTTTAAAATACTCATTACACGGCAATAATTATCGCTTATATCAACCACTGTGCCTACAACACCTTCGGGCCCAATTACACTCATATCTTTTTTTACACCTTGCAATGCACCACGCTCTAGGGTTAAAAAATTATTTTCTAAACTAACAGTATTTGCAACAACCTTAGCTGGCAAAAAAATAAATTTTCTGTAGCGGTTTAGTGTATCTTTTAAAGTAGTATCAATCACTTGTGATTTGCTACTATCTGGTGCACTAAAATTTGCTTTTAATTGATTTTGCAGCCTTGTATTTTCTAGTGCCAATTGCCTGTTTACTTCCTTCAAACTAAAGTAATCGTAAAAATTACTGTACTTTTTGTTTAAGATTCCTATAGCCTCATTTATATTTTCTGAGAAAAAAGCATTGTGTGTTTTACTACTTTTCATCAACATCACCACACAAAATATCTGCAATGCCATAAAGCAGATAAATGTGAACGAGTTACGAATTAAGATGAAGATATTTTTCACAAAAAAGAATCAATGGTCAATGGTCAATGGTCAATTCATTATTGAATACTTACCATTCACTACTTCATTATAAAAGGAAAACGTTGGTAATTTTTTAAGGCTAACCCAGTGCCACGTACCACACTTTTCAGCGGGTCATCAGCAATGTGAACAGGTAATTTAATTTTAGCACTCAAACGTTTGTCTAAGCCACGCAACAATGCACCGCCACCTGTTAGGTACAAACCACGTTTGTATATATCTGATGCCAATTCTGGTGGAGTTGTTTCAAGTGCTTTTAAAATGGCTTCTTCTATTTTAAAAATACTTTTATCCAAAGCTTCAGCTATTTCTTGATAGCTTACCATTATTTGCTTAGGTATACCCGTAACTAAGTCACGACCATTTACTGGCAAATCATCTGGCGGGTTATCTAAATCCTTCATAGCTGCACCAATTTGAATTTTAATTTGTTCGGCAGTACGCTCCCCAATTAACAAACTATGGTAACGGCGTAATGCTTCCATAATATCGGCTGTAAATTCATCACCAGCAATACGAATACTTTGGTCGCACACAATACCCGCTAAGGCAATTACGGTAATACCAGTCGTTCCACCCCCAATGTCTATAATCATATTACCAACTGGTTCCTCCACATCAATGCCAATACCAAGTGCCGCAGCCATAGGTTCATGAATCATATAAACTTCTTTAGCGCCAGCTTGTTCAGCACTATCACGCACCGCACGTTTTTCAACCTCGGTAATAGACGATGGGATACAAATCAACATCCGCCAACTTGGTGGAAACAACGGTTTTTTCGGATATACCAATTTTATCAATTCACGTATCATTAACTCTGCAGCATTAAAATCTGCAATTACACCATCTTTTAGTGGCCTTACAGTACGTATACTTTCGTGGGTTTTTTCATGCATTAGTAAAGCTCTTTTACCCACTGCTAATACTTCTTTAGGGTTATTTCGGTTTAATGCAATAATTGAAGGTTCATTAACTACAATATCATCATTGTGAATAATTAATGTATTAGCTGTACCAAGGTCAATCGCTATTTCTTGGGTGAAAAAATTAAATAATCCCATTATATAAAGTCAATTTATTTATGTTTAACAATTGGTGCAAATGTGGTAGAAATAAGTTGAATTAACAACGCAAAAAAAGGGTTAGTATTATTAAAGCAAGCTAATATTAACAACTATATGTCAAATTTGGTAATAATTTCTTTGTAACAAGCTTTTTACTACTATTTAGCTTCGGTGTGTCACTCACTTTTACGCTATGTAATAGGTGGAGCAACGTACATATTAATGCCTAAAATATATACCATTAATTTAAAACATTTACCCACTTTGTACCAAATTACTGCTAAGGCATTAGCAACCTATCAATTTATTACCACCAAATGCTTCTCATACAATTAATTAGCATTTACTATGGTGGCTATTTCATTTTGCCTTAATTTCACGCCTCAAATTAAAGAGCAACCCATTTTATGGCAGAAGTAATATTAATGCCCCGTTTAAGCGATACCATGACAGAAGGCGTGATTGCTGCGTGGCATAAAAGCGTAGGTGAACAGGTAAATAAAGGCGATTTATTGGCTGAAATTGAAACAGATAAAGCCACAATGGAGTTAGAAAGTTACCAAAATGGTACGCTTTTACATATTGGCACTGCAAATGGTAGCAAATTGCAAGTGAACGATTTATTAGCAATTATAGGCAAAGCTGGTGAAGATGTTACGGCTTTAATAGCAGCAAATAGTGGTGCAAAAGTTGAACCTACAAAAGCTACTGAGCCGGAAAGTCCTAAAGCGGAAGAAATAAAAGTTGAAGCCGCACCAAAAATTAGCGCCAACCAACCAGCAACAATTGATGCCTCTGCAATGGAAGAAGTAGTATTAATGCCACGCCTTAGCGATACAATGACAGAAGGTGTTATTGCTGTGTGGATTAAAAATGTAGGAGATACAGTAAAAAAAGGAGATGTTTTAGCTGAAATAGAAACAGATAAAGCTACCATGGAATTAGAAAGCTATAAAAATGGCAAACTATTATTTCAAGGTGCAAAAGCCGGCGAAAAAATTCAAGTAAACGATTTATTGGCAATTATAGGTGAAGATGGATTAGATGTAAATGCCATTGTTAGCAGCCTTAAATCGGGTAGCCAACCTGCACCCGCAAAAGCACCAGAAACTAAAGCTGAACAAGTAGTCGTACCAGCTCCAGAAGTTGCTGTACAGCCTGTTACAACCGCTGCACCTGCTGTGGTAAACGAAGGCAGAATATTTGCTTCCCCACTAGCTAAAAAAGTAGCTGCTGAAAAAGGTATTGATTTAAAATATGTACATGGTTCTGGTGATAATGGCAGAATTACAAAAAGCGATATTGATAGCTATAAACCTACAGAAACTCCAAAAGTGGAACAAGTAGTAAGTAACAAAGTACAAGATTTAGCTGCTAGCGTTCCTACTTTCACTCCTTCGGCGGCTGGCGGAACTGTTAGTTTCGATGAAGTACCAGTTTCTCAAATGCGCAAAGTAATCGCCAAGCGTTTAAGTGAAAGCTTATTTACTGCACCACATTTTTACTTAACCATGAGTATTAATATGGATGCTGCAATTGTGGCTCGTACTAAAATGAACGAAACTGCTAAATCTAAAATTAGCTTTAACGACCTAGTTCTAAAAGCAACTGCAGTAGCTTTAAAACAACATCCAAAAGTAAATAGCAGTTGGTTGGGCGATAAAATTCGTTACAATCATCACGTAAATATTGGTGTAGCAGTTGCGGTAGAAGAAGGTTTGCTAGTGCCAGTAGTACGTTTTGCAGATACAAAAAGTCTAAGCCAAATAAATGCAGAAGTAAAAGATTACGCACAAAAAGCAAAAGATAAAAAATTACAACCTGCAGATTGGGAAGGAAGTACGTTCACAATTTCTAACCTTGGTATGTTTGGTATAGATGAATTTACCGCAATTATTAACCCACCAGATGCTTGTATCTTAGCAATAGGTGGTATTTCTCAAGAGCCAATTGTAAAAAATGGTGCTATTGTAGTTGGTAATATTATGAAAGTTACCCTTAGCTGCGACCACCGTGTAGTTGATGGTGCAACAGGTGCAGCCTTCCTTCAAACCTTAAAAAGTTTGCTAGAAGAACCAGTGAGAATGTTGGTGTAATTGAGTGATAAATTATAAATGATGACTGATGAGATATTAGCCCTTGCAAGTTGCAAGGGTTTTTTGTTAAAGGTCACCAGCCTTTTATACATTTTCGGCACCCTTTTGTATGTTGTAATCTTCCTTTAGTGCATTGAAGCTTCCTTTTACAACTTGAAAGCATCCTTTTGTACATTGTAACCTTCCTTTAGTTAGGTGAAACCTTCGTTTTACCAAGTGCAAGCTTCCTTTTGTTAAGTGAAGCCTTCCTTCAACAGTTTTATATCATATATTCTCACATATCTTTAACATAAATAGTATGTTTTACTTTATGTAATTTCTCTCAATCATTCATCCTTTAAAAAAATATAAATCATGAAACAGATAAGCGTTATTTTCTTAATTATTTTTTCTACACAATTATTTGCCAGCGAGGATAAGAACGTTGTTTCGGCCACTTTAAAATCTGTCACCATTTATCGTAGCGGTGCAGAATTAACGCATGATGCCAAAGCACATTTACTACAAGGTAACAACGAGTTAGTGATTGATGGTGTAAGTAATGGTATAGATGTTAATAGCACTCAAATAAAAGTGCCATCTGCTATAACCATTGCTGGCATTGAATTTCAGAATTATTATTTAAAGCCTGCAATACCTTCTGCTAGGGTAAAAGCAATGACAGATAGTATAGAAAAATTACAGCTAGATATCAATAAAATTCAAACCAATATTACTACTACTAACGAGCTATTGCAAGTGCTAAAAGCCAACAGAGATATTAAAGGCACACAAACGGGTTTAAGTGTGGCTGAATTGATGAAGCTGATGGATTATTATAAAATCAAATCGCTTGAGTTGCAAAATGATTTGACACAGCAAAATACAGCCGTGAAAAAAATACAAGAACAAGTACAACGTTTAAATAATCAGCTGCAGGAAGAAGAACAAAAGAATGCTAAAAGTACTGGTCGCTTGGTATTACAGTTAAATGCTGCTATAGCAGGTAGTTATAATTTCACCGTATCGTACATAACCCCAAACGCTTATTGGACGCCCTTTTACGACATAAAAGTAAACGATATCAACAGCCCATTGAAGCTGGTGTACAAAGCAAAAATGTTTCAAACCACTGGGCTAGATTGGAAGCAAGTAAAACTTTCATTGTCAACCGCAACACCAAGTCAGTGGGGCAATGCACCTATATTACAAAGTTGGTTTTTGGCTTACGTAAATCCATTAAATTATTACAATAATCAATTGTCAAAAATGAATACACTGCAAAGTTTTTCTAAAGATGAAGAAGCGAGTAAATTAAACGAGGTTGTAGTAACAGGCTATGGGGCTGTCGGTTCTTCTGCTAATATTAGACTTCGTGGTATTGCTTCTATCAATAAAAGCAATGAGCCTTTGTATATTGTAAATGGTACAGAAATGAGTGCAAGTGAAGCAACAAAAATTAATCCCAATTCGATTAAAAAAATAGATGTTTTAAAAGATGCTAATGCTTTAAGTATTTATGGTGCAAGAGGTGCAAATGGTGTGATAGTTATTACGCTTAAAGATGGGTTAGATGATTATATTACCGTATCAGAAAGTACACTTAACTTAACTTATGACATTGATTTGCCTTACGATATTGCTAGTAATGGGAAAGAACAAACAGCTACTTTAAAAGAAGTTGATGTAGTGGCTAATTATAAATATTACGCAGTTCCCAAATTGGATAAAGATGTGTACTTATTGGCCGAAATAACCAATTGGGAAACGCTGAATTTATTGCCAGGTGAAGCCAATATTATTTTTGAAGGTACGTATGTAGGTAAATCGTTTATAGATCCTAACGCTACTACAGATACTTTAAACTTAACACTAGGCAAAGACAAACGTATAGCTATTAAACGAGAAAAATTGGCTGATTTTAGTAGTGTAAAATTCTTAGGCAATAATAAATTACAAAAACTTACCTATGAGATTACAGTCAAAAACAATAAAAAAGAAGCTATTAATTTATTACTAAAAGACCAATATCCTATAAGCACCAATAAAGAAATGGAAATAGAAATATTAGAAAGTAACGATGCGATGGTTAACGCAGAAACGGGCGTAGTAACTTGGAAACTCTCATTAGCCGCAGGCGAAAGCAAAAAGCTACGTTTTAGCTACTCAGTTAAATATCCAAAAGATAAAACAGTAAACCTTAAATAAAAGGTCTTAACACAAAGTCAGATAGACACATAAGATAATTTTTATTAGGGTTTATGGCTTTTAAAAAGGCTATAAACCCATTCTTTTTGATGTGCCTACTGTGTCTATGTGGTAGTTTTAATTTTCTTCATAAAAGCCCCTATATTTAATGCAACGAAATTGCCTGCTATTCACTGTTTTAATGCATCCAACTTATGGCTATACGTGTAGCAATCAACCACAAAACAACTTATCATTACGATAGATTGGTGTCTTTATCACCACATATTTTTAGGCTTCGTCCTGCTGTTCATTCAAGAACAGCCATTGAGGCTTATACTTTAAAAATTACACCCAAAGAACATTTTATCAATTGGCAGCAAGATCCTTTTGGCAACTACCAAGCTCGTGTGGTTTTCCCAGAAAAAACTAGAGAATTAAGTGTAGAGGTGGAAGTAATTGCCAATATGGTAGTAATAAATCCTTTCGATTTTTTTGTAGAAGAATACGCTGAGAAATTTCCTTTTAAATACTCTATGCAACTGCAAAAAGAACTCATTCCTTATTTTGAAATAAAGGAAGAAGGAACACTTTTAATGCAATGGCTGAAAAATCTAGAGGTAAGATCTGGCATTAGCATCAATGATTTTCTAGTATTCATAAACCAAAAATTAAACAAGGCTATTAACTACAGTATTCGTATGGAACCAGGTGTGCAAACCTGCGAAGAAACACTTGGCAATGCCCTTGGTAGTTGTAGGGATAGCGCCTGGTTATTGGTACAAATATTCCGTCATTTAGGCTTGGCTGCAAGATTTGTTTCGGGCTACTTAATACAATTAACGCCCGATGTAAAATCGTTGGATGGACCATCTGGCACAGCCGTAGATTTTACAGATTTACATGCTTGGACAGAAGTGTACATTCCTGGTGCTGGTTGGATTGGTTTAGACCCAACGTCTGGTTTGTTTGCTGGTGAAGGTCATATACCATTGGCTTGCACGCCCGATTATGTAAGTGCAGCGCCAGTTGTAGGTGCAACTGATGTTTGTGAAACAACCTTTACATTTAGCAATACAGTAACCCGTATTCATGAAGACCCACGTGTAACCAAGCCTTATAGCGAGGAACAATGGGCAACTATAAATGCCACAGGTTTTAAGGTGGATAAAGATTTGGAAGCTGGTGATGTGCGGATGACCATGGGTGGCGAACCAACATTTGTATCTATTGATGATATGGAATCTGACCAATGGAATACTACGGCTGATGGCTTGGAAAAGAGAATTTTATCGCATGAACTAATTTTCCGTTTGCGTGAGCAATTTGGCCCAAAAGGCATGTTGCATTATGGGCAAGGCAAATGGTATCCTGGTGAGCCGTTGCCACGTTGGCAATATGGGTTGTTTTGGCGCAAAGATGGCCATCCAATTTGGAAAAATAAAGGGTTGATGGCTTTAGAAAATACCGAGAAAAAATACAAGCATACAGATGCAGAAGCTTTTGCAAAAGAATTAGCAAAACGCTTAGCTGTAAACGAAGCAAACGTAACACCAGCTTATGAAGATGTATTTTATTTTATGTGGGCAGAAGAAAAAATACCTGTTAATATTGACCCATTAAAAGCCAATTTAAAGGATAGCATTGAACGTAGAACATTAGCTCAATTATTAGAAAATGGCTTAGACAAACCAGCAGGTTTTGTACTGCCTTTAGAGTGGAACCATTGGAATAATAAATGGCGCAGTTGCAAATGGAAAATTAACCGAGAGCATTTGTTTTTAATGCCTGGCAATTCGCCTATTGGCTTGCGATTACCATTGAAATCTTTACCAGTTATTGCAAAGGATAAAGAGCCACAACATATAGAAAGAAGCTTGTTTGAAGAGCTGCCACAATTAGAGAATTTTCATGAAAACATCATGAGCCGTTATGGCGATATTAGTGTTCACATTCCGCCAGTAATTAGTAACAAGCAACCTGAAATAAGTAACCAACAACCTGTAACTGGCAACCAGAAACAAGTCTTAGATAAAAAGGAAACAGAGTTTGAATCGCAACCAGTTTATGATATTGACACCATCATTACGTCGCTTTGTGTAGAAGCAAGAGATGGCATTATTTACATATTCCTTCCGCCTGTTGCTTATGTAGAGCATTATTTAGATTTGATTGCCTCCATTGAAGCCTCAGCTGAAAAGTTGCAAATGCCAGTTCGTATTGAAGGTTACGAACCACCAAGAGATAACCGTATGGAAAGAATGGTGGTATCGCCAGATCCCGGAGTGATTGAAGTAAATATTCATCCGTCGAAAAACTGGAAAGAACTTGTTTTTAATATTGATACACTTTACGAGCAAGCCCATTTATCTCGCCTTGGTACAGAAAAATTTATGCTTGATGGCAGACACACAGGCACTGGTGGCGGCAATCACATAACCGTTGGTGGTGATGTACCAGCTAACAGTCCTATTTTACGCCGACCAGATGTGTTGCGTAGTTTAATTACTTACTGGCAACATCATCCCGGTTTATCTTATCTATTTTCTGGTGCGTTTGTTGGGCCTACTTCTCAGGCACCACGCTTTGATGAAGGTAGAGATGAGAAGTTGTACGAAATGGAAATTGCTTTTAGCCAAGTACCCGAAGATGGTTTTGTGCCATTTTGGTTGGTAGATAGATTATTCCGCCATTTATTGACAGATATTACAGGCAATACGCACCGTGCAGAATTTTGTATTGATAAATTATATTCACCCGATTCATCTACTGGAAGGCTTGGTATTGTTGAGTTTAGAGCCTTTGATATGCCACCGCATAAGCAAATGAGTTTGGTACAAATGTTACTCATTCGTGGGTTAATTGCTTGGTTTTGGAAGAAACCTTATAAGCACGATTTGGTACGTTGGGGCACAGAATTGCACGATAAATTCATGCTACAGCATTATGTAAAACAAGATTTACAAGAAGTAGTAAACGACCTTAATAGTGCTGGTTACGATTTTAATATTAGTTGGTTCGAGCCTTTTTTCGAGTTTCGTTTTCCGCATTATGGCTCAGTTCAAGTACAAGGTATTAACCTAGAAATTCGTATGGGTATAGAGCCTTGGCATGTATTAGGCGAAGAAGTTGGTAGTACTGGTACTGCACGTTTTGTAGATTCATCGCTGGAGCGTATTCAAGTAAAACTCACCAACCTAAACGATGCTCGTTATGCCCTATTATGTAATGGTGCAAGAGTGCCTTTACGAGCCACCGATACCAAGGGTGAATATGTGTGCGGTATTCGCTACCGTGCTTGGCAGCCACCAAGTGCTTTGCACCCAACTATTGGGGTTGATACGCCGTTAGTATTTGACATTGTAGATACTTGGAACGGCCGCAGCGTGGGAGGTTGCACCTATTATGTAGCACACCCTGGCGGTAGAAATTACGATAGTTTTCCTGTAAATAGTTACGAGGCAGAAAGCAGACGAGTGAGCCGTTTTTGGGATCAAGGTCACACACCAGCAACCCAGGAAAAAAGAGCTGACATCCCTTCTGCCGAGCATTATGTTCAACAAAACCGAGAGCCATTTATTTGCGATGCACCACCAATTGAGGTGAACAAAGAGTACCCTGCAACATTAGATTTAAGGCAAAGTTGGCGTAAACGAAATAAGTAATAGTTGCGTATTTTTATTAATAAGTTTAAGTAGTTAAAAGGCTACCTCAAAAGGTAGCCTTTTAACATAACTCAACCAGCTTATAAGGGAATTAAAAATTACTTCTACTAGCCGAAAAGGAACACAACAAAATGCTAATAGCATCTTTCTATTTTCATGTATTGTAATTTAAAATTTTTCGCATTTTTCCAAATATTTTTGGAGGCTTCCATAACTAATCAGCAACTTTACAGTACTTCATTTAAAGTACATTTCAAATCACACAAAAGCAAACATGTCGGTATTTAATCAGAGTCGTAGCAGCGTCATTAAAATCATTTTTGGTTTAGTATTTTTTATTATTCTCGGGCAATTAATTAACCTACAAGTATTCTCAAAAAAATATAAAATAATGGCAGATAATAATGCCATTTACCGCAAAACTATTTACCCAGATAGAGGCATTATTTATGATAGAAAAAAGCGAGGCATTTTAGAGAATATTATTACCTACGATTTAGTAGTTACACCCAATGAAAGTAAAGGCATTGATACGCAAAACTTATGCAGTTTATTAGGTATAGATACTGCCATATATAAAAAAAGAATGCGAGATATTGTTTTTAAAAATGGCAATGTGCGGCCTAGCGTCTTTGAGAGTTTATTAACCCCAGAAATGTATGCGAAACTAAACGAGAACATGTATAAGTTTCATGGGTTTGTATTAAGCGATAGATCAGTACGGAATTACCCTTACAATACCGCCGCTAATTTGCTTGGCTATACCTCTGAAGTAGATACTAGCTACTTACGGAAGCATAAAGATGAAGGGTACGAAAGTGGTGACTATGTTGGCTTTACTGGGCTTGAAAATAAATACGAAAAAGTATTGATGGGCCAACGTGGTGTAAAGCGCTTAATACGTGATAATAAAGGTCGCTTGCAGGGAGCTTTTGAAAAAGAAGAATTTGATACAACAGCTATTGCAGGCAAAAATCTTTACGCTAGTATTGATGTGGAACTGCAACAACTTGGCGAAAAATTAATGACCAATAAAGTAGGTAGCATTGTTGCCATAGACCCTAGAACTGGCGGTATTTTGTGTATGATTAGTGCGCCAACTTACAACCCAAACTACCTAACAGGCAACCAACGTAATAAGCATCTTAATGAAATGCGATTAGACCCTCGTTTACCTTTTAATAATAGGGCTTTAGGAACTAAATATTCACCAGGATCAACTTTTAAAACAGTGGTTGGCATGGTTGGTTTATCAGAAGGTGTAATTAATGAGCGTTTCACTGTAACGTGTGGGGGATATTTTGGCGGGTGTGGTACTGGTAAGCCAAAGTGTTTAGACAAAGGTACTTTTGACTTTGTACATGCTATTGCGGTAAGTGATAATACCTACTTTGCCACAGTATACAAACGTATTTTAGACCAAGAAAAATATGGTGGGGCAGATAGCGCTTTAAAAGTATTTAACAATTATGCTTATAGTTTTGGGCTTGGCAAGCGCCTTGGTGTAGACCTGCCATCAGAGAAATTTGGCAACATCCCAATATCAACTTACTATCAAAAAATATTTGGCAAAAAATGGTACTCATGTAATATTATTAGTAACGCTATTGGGCAAGGCGAGGTGCAAACAACCTTGGTACAACTTGCCAATGTTATGGTAACAATTGCCAATAAAGGCTGGTATTATACCCCACATTTAATAGACTCAATAGAGGGTGGTGATGAGTATGGTTTGTTAGATTCATTTAAAGTAAAACATTACACCGCTAAAAATATAACTGATACTGTTTTTGATGCTGTGCAAGATGGCATGCAAGGTGTGATGGAATATGGTACAGGTGCAGCAGAAAAAATACCTGGCTTTATTGTCTGTGGCAAAACAGGTACTGTACAAAACTCGGCTAAAATAAATGGCGTAATGAAGCCACAAAAAGACCATGCATTTTTTGGTGGTTTTGCCCCGCGTAACAACCCTAGGATTGCTATTGCAGTTATGTGCGAAAATGCAGGCTTTGGCTCTCAATCGTCAGCACCAATTGCTACTTTAATGATGGAAAAATATTTAAAAGATTCAATTCCTGAACCTGATCGAAAAGAGAAACTAGAACGCATAACCAACACCAATTTAATACCTGCTATTATGCGGTCACAAATGGCAGTAATGGACTCGATAAAACAAAAAAAAGAAGCCCATATACTAGAACTGCAACTAGAAAAAGAAGCAGTAGCAGATAGTGCAAATGAAAATAATTTTGATGATACATTAATTAATAATAAGCTACTACCTACAAAACCAAAGCCAGTAAAAAATAGCAATAAAAAAATTATAACTGTAAATACTGCTATTTTAAATGATGAGCGTAAAATTTATTTAAAGAAAAACGCAAAGGTTTAACCCAATGGCTAAAAATTATAACAAAGAAGTTTCTAAAGGCATTGATTGGGTAATTGTATGGCTATATGTTTTACTAGTTTGTATAGGTATACTCTGCATTTTTATGGTTGAGTATAAACCTGAGGTGGATGTGCTACAATCTTTTATAAGTGGCAAAACCAACTATAGTAAGCAGTTTATTTTCTTTTGTTTTTGCTTGATTATTGCCACCTTTATTTTACTGGCAGATAGTAAATTGTTTACCGCATTTGCCAATCTGTTTTATGCATTTGGTATATTACTCATGTTGGCCACTTTTGTAATTGGCAAAAATATTAATGGCTCTAAAAGTTGGATACCATTGGGTGGTGGTTTTAACTTGCAACCAGCCGAATTATGTAAAATTTTTGCTGCCTTGGCATTGGCTAAGTATCTATCGCGGCAAGAGACGGATTTTACAAAAATAAAATCGCAAATTATTGGCTCAGCCATTGCATTAGCTCCAGCCGTATTATCCATTGGGCAAAATGAAACTGGTTTGGCATTGGTGTTTTTGTCTTTTTTTATAGTCATGTACCGCGAAGGTTTGCCACCCGCCTTATTAATTATTGGTTTCTCGTTTGGTGTATTGGTGGTGGCCACCTTATTGCTCAATCCCAATGTATTAGCCATTTCCTTAACCGTTATTGCAAGCTTGCTTATTTACTTTATGCGACGCCAAATAAAACGCAATAAAAACGTACTCCTCATTATTGTGTCGGTATGGGTGGTTTGTGTTGGTGTACAACGCTTTGCAGTACCTTATATTTTTAATAATGTGTTTCAATGCTACCAAAGTACCCGCATATACAGCATGGTGGGCAAAGAGTACGATTGTAGCCAAAATCGTAGTGCTAAAAAACGTATTAACGATAAAGAAAAGGCCGCTAAAAAGCCCGATGATTATAATGTGCGGCAAAGTAAAATTGCCATTGGCTCAGGTGGTGTTTTGGGTAAAGGTTTTTTAAAAGGCACGCAAACCAGAGGTAAATACGTACCAGAGCAACATACAGATTTTATATTCACCAGTTTGGGTGAGGCATTTGGCTTAATAGGTTGTGCCACTTTTTTAGGCATTTATTTATTTCTTTTGTTTCGCATTGTGAGCATTGCTGAGCGACAGCGAAGTACCTTTAGCCGTGTATATGCGTACAGTGTTGCTAGTATTTTGTTTTTTCACATTGGAGTAAATGTTTGTATGACCATAGGGCTTTTTCCTATTATTGGCATTCCCTTGCCATTAATTAGTTATGGTGGCTCGTCTTTACTGGGCTTTACGATATTGATTTTTATTTTATTGAGATTAGATGCAGATAGGCAAATGGTGTTGAGATAAGACGATTATATGGAAACTTTTAAAAGTATTCTTGTGCAGTTTATCAATTTTTTCATGCGGTTGTATGGCTTTCGGGTACGATATATTTATTTTACACTTGGTGGCTTTTATCTAAGCTTATTTTAAAGCAAGTCTCTTTTTTTGCTAAAATTTTTTTAGAGTAAAAGAAAATTATTAAAGTATTTTATCATCATGATTTAATATCCCATTCCCTTTCTCAATAACAGTTACTTCATTACCAAGCCTTTGCATTGCTTGTGCCATTTCCATTCCAATGGGTCTGCCACAAACAACTAATAGCCTTTTGGGAATTTGTTTAATGTGAAATATACTTTCGTTATTAAGATAATTTACATGTTCAACACCTTCCATTTGCAACTTTCTAGGCTTAGAACTAGTTACCAATAGGTAAGCCTCTTTTTAATGGGTTTACAATTATGGGATTAGTAATGCCGCTATTATTTAATATGTTGATTTGGGGTAGCATTGTAGGCTGGTATTGCTTACGCAAAAAAGCAATTTGGGCATTATAAAAATTATTTTTTTACCAATTGATGTTTTACAATTTGTGTTTCCTAATTAATTTTTTGTGAACAGTCAACATTTGCGCCTGCGAATAACCTAAGTAATACATTGCCCAGATACAAAAAAAAATTCCCTGTAAACGGAAGAACCCATTGGCTATATATTTTCTTGCAGAAGTAGTGACTACATTATTCAAAACTCTAAACCTCCCATGATGTTTAAGGCGGTGAATAATTTCCTGATCTTCCATCATTAACAAATTCTCTCTAAACCCGCCCGATTTTTGAAAAACATCTTTTGTAGTAAACAAACTCTGATCGCCAAAGCGAATAGCATTTATATCAAACCGTGTTAGCCAGGTATTGACGTTTAAAAACCAATGGTTGTAATCAAAAGCAAGACGAAAGCAACCACTTTTTACCTTATTATTACAGGCGTTTAAAATTTGCGATGTGAAATCTTGTGGTGGAATACTGTCGGCATGCAGAAAGTATAGCATATTGTATTTTGCAACCGAGGCCCCCTTATTCATTTGGGCTGCTCTTCCTTTTTGATTGCTGGTTACTATAGTTGCCCCACATTGTTCTGCAATGTTGGTTGTATCATCTGTACTACCACCGTCTGCAACAATAATTTCTATTTCATGTGTACCATTGGCAATATAAGTTTTACTGATGGTTGTTATAATATGGTCTGCTTCATTAAATGTTGGAATTATGATGCTGATCATGCATCAAGATTTTGAATTTGTTTTACCCCTTTATTTGAAATGATTGATTGTGAATAAAAACTTTGAACAACAGAATTTGCCCCAATTCGGGATTCTGTTGCATTTATTCCCCGTATTTTTAATTCTTGCCTTGTGTAGTAGTAAGTGTATCTAAGTAGGCACACACAGAGCGAAAAATTAATTTTAAGTAGAATTCTCTCTTCTTTTAAACGGCAAAATAATTTTATAAAAATCTCTTCCGCAAGGTTCTTTTCGCTTATTAGCGAGCAAATTGCTCCATATATCACAGAGCTATATTTATCATACAATTGCTCCCATCCCTTAAGATTATTTTCACTAATTAAAGTAAGAATATTTGAATCTAATATTTGTTTTGTAAGGTTTTCCATTTAAATTAATAGTAGTAGTAAAAGTGTTACAAAGTTTATACCCTGTTCTCAGGAATCTTTCTTGGAGTTTTTGTTTGCCTAGGTTTGATTATGAATAAACAATTTTTTTCTTAGTTGTGCAACGCCATCGCCTTTGTACATTTCGCGGGAAAAGACTTTACTCAAAATAAAATTTTCCTATACCTATTTTTCATGCAATTGATTATGGCATAGTTTATTAAATTATTGGCTACATTTTTTAAAGCCATGTTTTATGCTAGCATTAATTTAAAAAATGTATTTTTTCTTATCACTTCTCTTGTTAAAATATAGATATGTGTTACAACCGCTTTTTTTCTTTAAAATTTCATAAAATCTCACAATTACTTAAAGCTTTGTAGTTCGTGTTGTAAGTTCGCAGCATGAAAATCATACCCCTGTCAGAAGGTTCATTTACCATAGATAAAACCAAAATTTTTGTACCATTTAACTTAGATAATGACGACTTACAGCAACGCCCAATAGGTAGTTTATTAGTTGAGGTGCAGCCATTTGTGATTGTAACTGATAGCGATATTTACCTAATAGATACTGGACTTGGCTTTAGTGTAAATGGCCAATTACAAATTCATCAAAACCTACGCAGCAAAGGCATAGAACCAGAAAAAGTTACCAAGGTATTAATGAGCCACTTGCATAAAGACCATGCTGGCGGCATTAGCAAGCAAAACAATTTTGGCAATTATCAATTGGCATTTCCCAATGCCACTTACTATGTTCAAAAAAAGGAATTTGCGTTTGCCATAGAAACTGGTTTTCCAAGTTATATGACAGAGAAAATTGACATGTTGGAAAATAACTCTCAAGTAGTTTGGCTAGATGGTGATGGTGTAATAGATGGTTTTATTACTTACAAAACAACGGCTGCACATAGCCCTTTTCACCAAGTATTTTGGTTTGAAAAAGACGGCGATATTTTATTTTTTGGTGGCGATGATGCACCACAACTACAACAAATGAAAAATAAATTTGTAGCCAAATACGATTTTGATGGTAAGAAATGTATGCAGCTTCGCCAGCAATGGTGGGATGAAGGTTTGTCAAATGATTGGACATTTTTGTTTTACCACGATATTAAAACACCCATATATCCAGCTATTTAAGAATTTCACACAAAATGCACAAAGAAGGCAAAGGACACAATTTTTTTTGCAAAAAGAGAGAAGCAACAAAACTGTTTTTTATCTTATAAGTGTTATTGTACCTTTTGCTGAAAAAATATCGCCTGTATCGCACTCAACTTCTATCATATACACATATACCCCACTTTGTGCTTCTATGCCTTTAAATGTACCATTCCAACCGGCAGATGCATCATTCACATTAAAGTTAGCTTTCTCGAAAATAATTTGCCCTGCTCTGTTAAAAATAACAAAGTGCTTAACTAATTTTATTCCTCTACCCAAAGGGTAAAAAGTATCGTTTAACTTGTCTTTATTTGGTGTAAAACCTGTTGGTATATATAAGTTGCCCTGAATACATGTTAAGCTAATATTGACAGAATCTTTTGCCTCGCAACCATATTGCGTTGCTGCTGTAACCGTGTAGGTAATGGCAGACCGCGGTGTGGTAATGGTAGATTGACAATTTGTACAATTAAGATAGGTTGCAGGGCTCCAAGTCCATTTTACCACATTGGCACTACTAGTTGCTTGTAGTGTTGCAGATGAACCAGTACCAACCATTATATCAGCACCCGCATTTACCGTTGGTAGCGGTACAAGTGTTACAGCAATAGTAGCTGTATCTTTAAAGCAACCAAACTTATCAGACCCAACTACTGTATAAATATTGCTAGCGGTGGGCGTTATTAAAGGATTTGCGATAGCCGTATTAGATAAGCCTGCGGTATTGCCTATCCATTGGTAGTTATCTGTACCACTTGCACTAAGCGTTGCAGAACCACCTATACAAACAAATTGTGCATTAGAAACCGTAAGTTTAAAAGGTTGCGATACGGTAATAAAAGCAGAATCTTTACTAACACAACCAACCGAATTTGTAACAGTAACTACATAGCTACTACTTATAGTTGGCCTAGCAAAATAGGTATTATTTGATGAGGAAGCATTAGTATGCCATTGGTAAGTTACCCCATTATTTGCAGTGAGTAATATAGAATCGCCTAGGCAAATGTTGGCTAGTTTTGGGGTAAGGTTAATAGTTGGTGTTGTAAGTACTTGCAAACTTGCAGATGACGTATCAGAGCAACCATTAACTGTACTAATTAACAAAATTATATAAGGCGCTGAAGCAGTTGTATATTTTTGAGCACTAGGTAAAAAACTGGTAGATGTATTACTGTTGCCAAATTGCCACTGATAGGTAACATTAGTAGCTATACTTGTAGTGGCAGCAAAACGAGCCGAATCGGCCTCGCAAATAGCAGTCGGGGCTGTAATAGTAGTAGTGGCAACAGGTTTAACTTCAATGGTATCAGTTAAGCGGCTAGTACAGCCAGATGCAGTGGTTACTGTTAATACTACTTGATATTTACCAACTGTATTATAAAAAAAGCTTGGGCTTTTGATATTGGAGGTATCTGCTGTGTTATTGGTACCAAACGTCCAATGATATTGTGTAGAAGTCATATCAAGACTATCGGAAATACTAGTTATTTTATTTGAAAAATTAATAGTACCAGCTTTACAAACAGCCCTAGGGTTAATTAATAAACTAGCTTGTAGAGAATCTACTGTAATACTAGTTGCTAATCCAAAAGCTACACTACAACCTACACTATCTTTCATTATTAATGCAGGTGTGTAAATGCCAGGTGTTAAGTATTGATGGGTAATAACAGTATCTGGCTGGGTTGATATACTACCATCACCAAAATCCCAAATAAAACTAGCAGCATTTTTAGTTTGTGCAGATAATGTAACGGTAAATGGCAAGCAACTTTTAATGCTGCTTGCAGATACTGTTGCAAATGGCCCTTTTATAGTAATAAAATCAGACACAGAATCAGTAAGATTATTATCGCCATAGCCATATAAAGTAATTTTATAAGTACCTGATTTACTATAAGTATGCGTTGGCGAAGCAATATTGCCTGCAGTACTGCCATCACCAAAATTCCAGCTAATAGTATTAACACGTTGCAGCATGGTTGTAAAAGAAGCTACCAATGGTGGGCAGTTTGATTGATTGACGTAAGTAGTTGTATAATTAAATTGTAAGCCCATTTTTTTAATAGGTATTATATTAATTAGTGTGTCAACACATTGTATACTAGTATTTGTAGCAATTAATCTAACAGTATCAACTGTTACGCTATTATTATAAAACTGATTAATAGAGCCACTAGTAGTACTATTAAACCCATTACTGCTAAAATGCCAATCATAACTAGTATTGTTACTGCCAAATGTGTTGGTGGTATTGGTAAAAGTGGCTGTTGTACCAGTTAATATAAGATTTGGTGTCCAAGTAAAATCAGCTTTAGGCCCAAGAATTTGTATGGGCTTAATGGCATTTTGTGCGATGTTAAAACAACCTTGTACATCAGTAACTTTAAGCTGTACAGTATAGCTATCTGGTATAGCATAACTATGGGAGAAGCTGCTACCATTAGTTCTTACTTCGCTGCTACCATCACCAAAAGTCCATTGCCTATTTATTATGCTTACACCATTACCACTAGTAGAGGTATCTTTAAATATTACTGGTTGCTTAAAACAAATTTGATTGTTTACCACATCAAAACCTGCAGTTGGCCCTTTGGTATATAAGCTTATATAATTGGTAGTATCGTAACAACCAAACCGTTCCGTTTGTATAATAGCTCTAATAGTTTGGTTGCCTTTTTTCAAATTCCAAAGCATGTCTTGTAAACTATCTGCAAATACAAAGTTTAAAGGCTTGCCACTATTACCTGTAAAAGTGCTGGAATTATCAAATTGCCATTTATTAAATAAATAATTACTACCAGTTACAGGATTTTTTTCAATATTATTAATTGTTACTTTCAAGCTATCGTTTAAGCAAATTGTATCTTTATTAGCTATTAATACTGGCGTTTGTTTTAGTAGCACAAAACCCAAAGTAGAATCCATTAACGTACATAATTTATTACTAGTGGTTATGCCAACTAAATAAGTACCTGTTTTTTTGTACACATGTAATACGTCTGTTTGCAAAGGGCTTAGTACATCAAAACTTCCATCACCATAACGCCAAGTAACACTATCTACAAAACGATACTTTGGCAAAAAATGCATACTATCTCTATTACCATTACAAGTATTTACTATGTTACTAATATCAACAAATAATGGCAATACCTTTAAATAAGCATTTTTTATTAAGCTATCGCTACAAGTATTATTATAGGTAATTAATTTTATTTTATAGTAGCCCGAGTCGTAATATTTATGCGTCACAATTTGTTGTGAACCAGCTATTGAGTTACCATCACCAAAAAACCAATCCCATCTTGTAGCAGGTCCAATTGAACTATCGGTAAGTGTAACTGGATTACTGCCACAAGTCATAGTATCAGAAATTGTAAAATTTACAATGGGTTTTTTATAGACAATTACATCTGTATTAAAAACTGTATTACCACTACAACCGTCTTTGGTTACGTAGGCTAAAGATACTTTACTGCTGCCTTCTTTTACAAATGTATGACTTGGTTTAGCAGCGGTTGATGTAGCAGAACTATCACCAAAATTCCACATGTAACTGGCAAGATCTGCCACTGGTGTAGCACCAAAAGTTACTGTAAACCCAGGGCAACCAGTAACTCCTGTTGGGCTAGTTGATGCAATACTGGTAATTGTAAACTTAGGAATTGTAACAACAAATGGTTTAATCAATGTACTTCTGCAACCATTAGTGCCAGTTATAGTTAATGCAATATTATACGTACCCTCATTTTGGTACAAAGCGGTAACAGTAGACGTTGTATCGGTATTTACGCTGCTCCCATTTAAATTCCACAACCACTTTACTGCATTGGCACTGGTATCTTTTACTGTAACAGATACTGGCAAGGCACACATTACATCATTAGTGATAATAAAATTAGTTAACGCTGGCGCTGCATTTAAAGGTATTGTTTTCTGAATCGTATCCTTACAATTGCCATATGTATTTATCATTTTTATGGTTACAGAATTAGCACTTAAAAACGTTTTAGTAATACTATTGCCAGTTAAAGTAGTCGTATAATTATCCTCACTAAAAGACCATTGACTTAAAGTTGCATTTGGTGCATTATTGGCTGTTAAAGTAGTAAGTGCACCAACACAAACCACAGGTGGCACCATAAAATTAGATGTAAAATTAGCAATGGCTATTGCAGCAGTTTTTTTAAAGGTACTGGTACAACCAACACCTAAATTGCTAGTTGCTATTAGTGTAATATCAAACATGCCTTTGGTTGAATAAACGTGAGCAGCATTTTTTGTGGTTGCAGTAGCACCATCACCAAAAGTCCATTTGTAAGTAATATTACCAGGACCAGTTGTGTTATTTGTTAATAGAATTGTGTCGGATAATCTACATAAAAC
Source organism: Chitinophagales bacterium (assembly GCA_038327865.1). Classification (GTDB taxonomy): domain Bacteria; phylum Bacteroidota; class Bacteroidia; order Chitinophagales; family Chitinophagaceae; genus Parasediminibacterium. Next base: position 54,508 of record JBBQLL010000002.1, read on the forward strand.
AGAGTCTGAAATAGTAAATGCGGCAACAGGTGGCTGATTAACTGTAATAACTGTATCCTTACTTAACGATGCTTGACAACCAAAACTATTTGTAACAACCAGCACAGTTTTAGGCGATTGTGTATTTGCATAAACGTGCGAAACACTAGATAGCGATGTATCATTAGTTCCTTGAGATTTACCATCACCAAAATCCCAAAAATAGCCTACAATATTACCATCACCTGCCACAGAACTGCTAGCAAACAACGTATTAAATGGTAAACAACCTGTAGTATTTGTAATAGAAAAATTTACTATGGGTTTTTTATATACTGTTATAGTTAATTGCTTGCTAGAAGTGGCTGCACCATCTGTAATTGTAAGTGTAACGGTATAGACTTGTGCAATTATGTAAGTAGCGCCAGGATTTTGTAAAGTTGATACATTGCCGTTACCAAAATTCCATTGATAAGTAGTAGCCGAAGTTGTACCCTTTGATGTGTTATTAAAAGAAACTGCCAATGGTGAACAACCACCTACAACCCCATTGGTTGTTTGAAAATCAGCAATTAACTGCGATTTACAGGTTAAGGACATAAACCCGAACAAGAATATTAGAGCTGTCTTCATTAAAATATTTAGATATTATACATTATACGATAACCAAAAACCATGCAAAGAAGTATATAAAACTTAGTAAAAATCAATTTGTTTAAAAAAAAATATTTTTTGATATTAATAAAATTTAAAGAATTGCTTAAATGATGCTTTTAGCTAAAAATATGTTGCTTAAATATGGGAAAATAAAATTTATAAAATAATTTGGTTTATTTTATAAACTACTCTATGTTTGCTTTATCAAATTAATCAAACAGCTAAACACTATATTGATGAACCCAATTAAACTCATCTTTTTTTCAATGTTTATAAGCCTTGTTGGCATTGCTCAAGTAAAAATTACTGGTACAGTAAAAGATACTAGGGGCAGAAGTATAACTGGTGCAAGTGTGGTGCTAAAAGATAGTTACGATGGTAGCGTTTCAGATAGCCTTGGTAGATTTTCGTTTAAGACTTTTGAGAAAGGCAACCAAACAATTATTGCAAAAAACGTTGGCTACAAAACAGTTGAGACTTCCATAATTATTGCTACTGTAGACATTGCTACCAATTTTAATTTAAAAGAAGAAGTCACTGAACTAAAAGCGGTAACCGTAACTGCTGGCAGCTTTGAAGCAAGTGATAGAAAAAAAGCATCTACCGTTTTAAGTACATTAGATGTATTGACAACAGGCGGTGGCAATGCTGATATTATTGCCGCTGTAAAAACCCTACCAGGTGCACAAGAAGTTGGTGAGCAAGAAGGTCTATTTGTACGTGGGGGTGCTGCTTACGAAACCAAACAGTTTATAGACGGTACAGTAGTTAACAACCCATTTAATGCTAGTGTACCCGATTTAGCAAGCCGTGGCAGATTTTCACCATTTTTATTTAAAGGCACAGTATTTAGTACTGGTGGCTATTCAGCTTTATATGGTCAAGCTTTGTCATCAGCATTAATATTAGAAAGTATTGATTTGCCAGAACAATCTCAAGCAACTGCGTCTATAAGTACTGTAGTGGTTGGTGCTGGTGTACAAGAGTTAGCAAAAAATAAAAAATCATCTTGGGGCATAAACTATGGCTATACAAATTTGGCAGCATATTTTGCCATTGTAAAACAAAAACCCGATTATTTTCACGTACCAGAATTTCATAGTACTGATGCCAATTTTCGTATAAAAACCAAGCAAGGTATTATTAAGTTTTATACTACTTATGCAGCTAGTAATATTGGCTTAAGAAGAACCGATATTGATAGCCTTGCTTTAAAAGATGCGTTCAGCATTAAAAATCATAATTTTTACAACAATATTAGCTGGAAGGAAAACTTAGGCAATGGCTGGAAAGTGAATACGGGCTTTAGTTTCAGCACTAATCACGACGAATTTAATCAACAAATACAAGATGCTACCAATAACCCAAAAGCTACTGGCTTAAGCTGGATTGATAACAAAAATTTTGTCACCGATAGCAGACAAGATTTAACCCAAATAAAAACGGTTTTTGATAAACGTATTTCGGGTATAAGTGTGCTACATTTTGGTGGTGAGTATTGGTACAATTATACTAAGACAAACTTCAACAACACAACTTATACGGTGAAGGATAATTTTGCAGCATTGTTCAGCGAAGCTGACCTTTATATTACCAACGATTTAGCGGTCAAAATTGGTGCGAGGTTCGAGCATTCATCCATTATTAATAAAGCTAACATTGCGCCACGTATTTCTTTGGCATATAAAACTAGTCCTGGTGCACAAATGAGTTTAGTATATGGCGAATTTTATCAGAAACCAGAGAACAATTATCTCTATGTAAATCCAACAGATTTAGGCTATGTAAGAGCTACCCATTATTTAATAAACTACATAAAAACAACTTCGCTACAAACATTTCGAGTAGAAGCTTTTTACAAAAAATACCACAACTTAATAGCCACACCACCTAATAATTTTTACAATAATACTGGCAGCGGTTATGCCAAAGGTGTTGAGTTATTTTTTAGAGATAAAAAAACTTTTAAAGGTTTAGATTACTGGATTAGCTATTCTTATTTAGATACCAAACGCCAGTTTAGTATTTACCCAACACAGTTACAACCAAACTTTGCTGCCAATCATACAGCATCGTTGGTAGTAAAGAAATTTATACCTAAAATAAATACTGGCTTCAACTTTACGTATAGTTATGCAACCGGTAGACCTTACTATAATTTTCAACCAAATGGTAATAAATACGACATTGCAGACCAAGGAAAAACCAAAGATTATAACACCCTTGGCTTTAGTTTAAACTACCTTACTAAAGTAGGTAAAGCCTTTGCAGTTGTGGTTGCTAGCGTAACCAATGCTACAAATACCGATTTAATTTATGGATACAATTACAACCACAATGGCACTTATAAAGAAGCTATTAGACCAGCAGCACCTCAGTTTTATTTTATAGGCGTATTTTTAAGTTGGGGGGTTGATAAAAGACAAGATGCTATTAATAACAATTTATAGTTTGCGATTTAAAGTTTAGTTGATTTAAAGAATCATTGTTTTATCCATCATTTCAATCACAAATAAATCATCATTTAACCATGAACAACGAACAAAAAGACGAACAACTTTGGAAAACAGCCAAAGCCCGTGTAGCTTTTAAAAGTAGCCTTGCCAGCTATTTAATTGTAAACGTAATGCTTAATGCTATTTGGTTTTTTACAAGTGGTACTGATAGTTATTATTGGCCCATTTGGCCAGCTCTTGGCTGGGGTGTTGGATTAGCATTTCAATATTTTCATGCATACCATGGCGATAAAATATTTAGTACCGAAAGTGAATATGAGCGTTTGAAGAATATTAATAAATAACCACTAAAATTCAATCAGATGGAACCAATTAACGATACACTTTGGGAGGTTGCTAAGCAACGAGCAAAGTTTAAAAAACAACTCACCAGTTATGTTCTAGTGAATGCCTTTTTATGGTGCCTTTGGTTGTTCAGTGGCGATAATCAATACCGTCAAAGACACCTTAATAATGAGTATTTTGAAGAGCACTTTTTAAACTTTCAATTGCCTTGGCCAGTTTGGGTAATGTTTTTCTGGGGCATAGGGCTTGTATCAGCGTACTTAAAAGCATACCATGGCAACAATGTTTTTAGTGCAGAAAAAGAGTATGAAAAATTAAAAAATCAGAGTAAATAAAAAGTTTAAAACATAGGAACATCGTCTGATACAAAGCACTCAAAACCGCTGTGGTAAACTCTTTTAACGCTGTGGTAAAAGAAAATAAAACAAACAATAATTAAAAAAATAAATCAACAAACAATGAAAAAATTACTAGTTATCGCAAGCCTTTTTTTGGCAACAATGGTTTCTGCTCAGGGTAAATTTGAAGCAGGTATGGGCAAAGGTTTAGGTATGCTTAAAGAAGCTAAAACAGCAGCCGCATTAACAGAAACATCCGCTTTTTTTGAGCGTGTGGCCGATGCAGAAAAAACTCAGTGGTTACCGTATTATTACGCAGCATTAGCATTGTACCAAAGTGCATGGGCAGACCCAAAAGCAGATAAAGACAAAATAGGTGAAGCTTGTAAAGTATTGATTTCTAAAGGTATGGCTATTGAAAAAACAGCAGACTTATATTGCCTAGAGCAGCAAGTAGCTGTATTACAAATGATGGTTGACCCAATGACTCGTTGGCAAACCTATGGTGCTGCTGCAAAAGTTGCATTAGAGAGTGCAAAAAATGCCGATGCTACTAACCCACGAATTTATTACCTAGATGGTATGACTTTAATGAACACACCAGAAGCTTTTGGTGGTGGTAAAGCTGTAGCAAAACCATTATTTGCTAAGTCGGTTGAGTTATTTACAACGTATAAACCAGCGACACCATTTTACCCAAACTGGGGTGCTGAAGAAGCTGCAAAGCAACTGGCAGCTTGTAATTAAAATAGGCACTACATAGCCACATAGAAAGTAGTAATAGCTTATAATAAACTATGTGGCTAATGTGTCTATGTAGCAAACAAAAAATAATAACATGCAAAACGATACTAACTTTTCACCACAAGAAAGCCTGCAATTAATTGAAGGCATGATAAAAAAAGCACAGAATCGCTTTGCCGAAAATGGGCATTTATACCTGCTTTGGGGCTGGGTGGTATTTGCTTGTAGTTTGTTGCAGTTTGTGCTGTTTCACTTTTTTAATTATGCTGAGAATTATAGGGTTTGGATGGTAACTTGGGTGGTATTTATATATCAAATTTTTTACCTAAGAAACCATAAAAAAAACAAACCTGTAAAAACTTATTACGACGAAATTATTGGGTATGTATGGATAACGTTTGTGATGGTAACATTTTTAATTTGTTATGTACTAGGCAGATTTAGTACATCAAGCGAAAATTTTTCTATGTTACTAACGCCAATATTGCTTGCTATGTATGGTATGCCAGTGTTTTTATCGGGCATTGTATTACGTTTTAAACCGCTGATTTTTGGCGGTATTGGTTGCTGGGTTTTGAGCATGATTTGTAGCTTTTTTGGCTCCAACATTAGTTACGATTATTCGTTGTTATTTGTGCCTACGGCGATGCTGATAGCTTGGATTATTCCAGGATATTTAATGCGTAAAAAATACTTACAAACAAACTAATTTTTATGACCGACGAACAACCGATAAACGAACAAGAAAGCTTGCGCCTAATAACCGAAATGATTCAGAAAGCGAAAGCAAGCCATTTTCATGAAAATGGTACTGGTGCTATTTTGTGGGGCAGCGTAGTAGGCTTTTGTGGTTTGATGAGTTTTATTGAGGATTACTTTAAACTAAACATCAATTTTGATTGGTGGATTTTGACACTCGTTGCAATTATCCCCCAAATATTTATTAGCATTAGAGAAAAGAGAAACCGAATAGTAAAAACAGATATGCAAATGGCTATTGATGCTGTTTGGATGGTATTTGGTATAAGTATTTTTGCTGTTGTGATATATATTAAAGTGATACCAGAAAGTTCAGCACGATTATTTGCTAGCAATGGAATTACGTTATTTCAAAAAGATGCAAACGACTTAATAGAACCTTTTAAACCATTTGCACTTAGTGGTAGCTCTTTGTTAATGATTATTTATGCCTTTCCTACGTTGGTTACTGGTTTGGCACGGCGTTTTAAACCAATGATTTATGGTGCTATTGCGTGTTATATTTTCTTTATCATTTCACTATATACATCAACCAAATTCGATAATTTACTATCTGGCCTTGCAGGTATTGGTAACTGGCTAATTCCTGGTTTGATTTTACGCAATCATTACAAAAAAGGAAAAGGCTGCTGATGTTTAAAGAACTTGATCCCATATTACATTCACAATTACGCCTAGCGGTAATGAGCTTGCTTATTAGTGTAAAGGAGGCTGAGTTTATTTTTATAAAAGATAAAACGAACGCAACTGCTGGTAATTTATCGGTACAAATACAGAAGCTGAAAGAGGTAAGCTATATAGATGTGACAAAACAATTTGTAAATAATTATCCGCAAACAACTTGTAAAATTACCTCAATTGGTATTGCTGCTTTTGAGGCGTATGTAAAAGCTTTGCAAGAATATTTAGTAGTTAAAAAATTATAGACATTGTAAAATTTGTTCAGTAATTATCACAAAAATGCCATCATTTAATTGATGGCCTGACTAAATATGATGGTAAGATTTTATTCGTTCCCTGATTTTACCAAGCCCAACTTAGCTTCTAAACTAAGGGTTGCATGTGGTACCGCACGCAAGCGAGCCTTATCTATCAATCTGCCAGTAACTCTACAAATACCATACGTTTTGTTTTCAATACGCATAATTGCCTTTTCTAAATGATCTATATACGTAATTTGACGACTAGCCATTTGGCTAAGTTGCTCTCGCTCCATACTCATACTTCCATCTTCCATGGTCATATAGCGGGCTTCATCGTTGCCCCCACCTTCATCTTTACGTGTAATTAAGCCTTGTAAATATGCTAACTCCTTTTTTGCCGTATCTAATTTTTTATTAATTAACTCACGAAATTCATTTAAATCATTATCACTATATGTAACCAATGGGTTATTACTTTTTACAGTATTAGGTCTTTTTTCCATTGGGGTATAAACAGGATTATATGGGACACTAGATTTTGTAATAATTTTACCAACTTTTACATCCTTAATTGGCTCGAGTGCTCTTTTTATGGGCTTCGATGGTGTTGTAGGTAACTGTGGCACTTTTACTTTTGCTGATAATTTTGCTGTTTTTACAATAGGCTTCGCTTCTATTTTTACAGGTGCAATCACAACTTTTTCAACTGGCTTAGGCATCACCTTTACTATTATTTTTTTTAATACTGTTGCTTTTACAGACTTTACTGGTATTACTGGCTTTTTTGCTACAACCTTTGCTACAACCTTTGTTACTATTACTTTTTTAGTTACGGCAGCTTTTTTTACCATAGGCTTTGCAACAACCTTACCTTCTACCACTTTTTTAATTGACACTTTTGCAGCTGGCTTTTCTATTTTTTTAGCTTTAGGAGCTATTTTTTTAGAAGGTGCTTTTGTTACAACTTTACCACTAGCCGCTTTTTTGTCAGCAACTTTAACCACTGGTTTAGTAGCAACTTTTTTGACAGGTTTTACCGTTGATTTTGCTGCCTTAACAGGCTTTTTTGGAGCAGGTTTTTTAATAGCCATAGCTTTTATCCTTTTTTAGTGATGCGTATTTTTAGCATTTGCTCATTAACATCAATTTCGGTGCCTTGCTGTAAAGTAGACACCCAAGTGATATTTTCAGCCAAAATTTCGCGGCAAATATAATCGTTAAATTGTTTAATACTTGATGATATTGTAGTATTATCAAGTATTTCTACGAATATACGGTCTGTAAGTTCAAAACCGCTTTCTTTTCTAATATTTTGTATACGGTTTACTAATTCTCTGGCATTTCCTTCGTTTTGCAAGGCTTCGCTAATAATTATATCTAAAGCAACGGTTAAGCTGCCTTTGCTTGCAACACTCCAACCCGGAATATCTTCGGCCAAAATTTCAACATCGTCGGTTGATAGTTGGAAGTTGATAGTTGATAGTTGTAAATTCAACTTGCCAACTTGTTCCAATTCTGCTATTTGATACTGAGCCAAATTGACAATTGCAGTCGCAGCTTCTTTCATATTTGTACCCAGCTTAGCACCAAGTGTTTTAAAATTCGCTTTTATTTTTTTCTTTATAATACCTTCGGTTTCAGTAATATATTCTAATTCTTTAACGTTAACTTCTGCCTTAATTAGGTCCTCAATTTTTTTTAATTGGTTCTTCATTTCAGGATTAAGTACAGGTATTAGTAATTTTTGCAATGGTTGACGCACTTTGATATTTACCTTTTTACGAAGTGATAATACCAAACTACAAACATCTTGTGCCAATTGCATTCTTTCCTCTAAGGCAGCATCAATTATTGTTGCATCATATTTGGGGAATAATACATGGTGAATACTTTCTACATTAAATCTCTCTGTAACTGCATTTAGGTTTTTAAAAATAGCCTCACTGAAAAATGGGGAAATCGGAGCCATTAATCTGGTTAATGTTTCTAAACACTCGTACAAAGTTTGGTAAGCAGCAATTTTGTCAGCCTCGTAGTCACCTTTCCAAAAACGACGACGACACAAACGCACATACCAATTGCTTAAATGTTCATCTACAAATTGCTCCATTAAACGACCAGCCTGTGTGGGCTCATAATCGTCCATGGCTTCTGTAACTTTTTTAATTAGTGTATTTAGTGATGATAAAATCCAACGGTCAATTTCTGGACGCTCAGCCAAAGGGATATACGCTTCTTTAAATGCAAAGCCATCCACATTAGCATACAACACAAAAAATTGGTACGTATTATACAAAGTGCCAAAGAATTTACGTTGCACTTCTTGAATACCATTTAAATCGAACTTTAAGTTGTCCCATGGACTTGCATTGGTAATTAAATACCATCGGGTAGCATCGGCACCATATTTTTCTATGGTATCAAATGGGTTAACGATGTTTCCTAAGCGTTTGCTCATTTTAACACCATTCTTATCTAGCACTAATCCATTAGAAACCACCGTTTTATAAGCTCTACCATCTACTTTATCAGTTGGCAGACCCGCTTTTTCAAGCTCTTCAATCACACTTTCTTTAATTAGAGAACCAATAGCATGCAAGGTATAAAACCAACCACGCGTTTGATCTACACCTTCGGCAATAAAATCTGCTGGGTAATTTTGAGCGAACAATTCTTTATTCTCAAAAGGAAAATGTTGTTGCGCATAAGGCATGGCACCAGAATCAAACCAAACGTCAATGAGGTCAGAAACACGTTCCATTGGTCCGCCCTTAGACGATACCAAGATTATTTTATCTACAAAAGGTTTGTGTAAATCTAAATTGGCAATTGATAAATTCTGGTTGATATTGGCACCCAAAATAGTTCTTGCTTTTTCAGCTTCTGCCATTAATTCTGCAATACTACCTATACATTTCTGTTCGCTACCATCCTCATTTTTCCATACTGGTAAAGGTGTGCCCCAATAACGGCTACGGCTCAAATTCCAATCAACCATGTTTTCTAACCAATTGCCAAAACGACCTTCACCAGTTGATTTTGGTTTCCAATTGATAGTTTTGTTCAACTCAACCATTCTATCTTTTAGAGCAGTGGTTTTTATAAACCAAGCATCCAAAGGATAATATAAAATAGGTTTATCAGTACGCCAACAGTGTGGGTAACTGTGCTCGTATTTTTCTATTTTAAAGGCACGATTTTCTAGTTTCAACTTCACGCAGATATCAACATTTACATCTACATAATTTGCATCGTCCTTATAATTTTTTACATACCTGCCACTAAACTCACCAAGACCATCTATAAATTTACCTTGCTTATCAACCATGGTTAAAATACCAATATTATTTTTCTGACCAACCCTAAAATCATCTGCACCAAAAGCTGGCGATGTATGCACAATACCAGTACCATCTTCTGTGGTTACAAAATCGCCCAAAATAACTTTGAATGGCTCGGCATTTGGGGTAATTGCATTAATTGCTTCTAAGTTATTGGCTTCAAAAGGCATTAGTTGTTCGTAAGTACAGCCATCAATTTGAGCACCTTTAAATATTTTTAGAATTTCAAAAGAAGATAATTTTTTCTTGTCAACAGCCTCACCAAATACATTTAATCCCTCTACAATACTTTCATCATTTAAAAAAGTAAAATCGAAATACTTATTGAGCAATGATTTTGCTAAAATTATGTTTACACCTAAATTAGTATACGGGTTTATTGTTTTAACTAAAACATAATCAATATTAGGTCCTACTGTCAGAGCAAGGTTCGATAGAAGAGTCCATGGCGTTGTCGTCCAAGCCATGTAAAATATATCATAATTATTTCTTGGTGTATTTATAGCATCAAATAAAAAATTACACTTTTTGCTTTTAATGGCCTTAAACATTGCCACAACACTTGTATCCTTTACATCTTTATATGTACCAGGTTGGTTCAATTCGTGAGACGATAAACCAGTCCCGGCGGCAGGGCTATATGGTTGAATACTCACACTTTCGTACAGTAATCCTTTTTTATATAGTTGACTTAAAATCCACCAAAGGCTTTCAATGTAATTATTCTCAAACGTGATATATGGATTATTTAAATCAACCCAATAACCCATTTTTTTAGTAATATTATCCCACTCGTTTTTGTAACGCAATACGGCTTCACGACATTTTTGGTTATAATCTTCTACCGAAATTTTTTTACCAATATCTTCTTTGGTAATACCCAATTCTTTTTCTACACCTAATTCTACTGGCAAGCCATGGGTATCCCAACCGCCTTTACGTTTTACCTGAAAACCTTGCATGGTTTTGTAACGGCATACCAAGTCTTTTAACGTTCTAGAAATTACATGGTGAATACCAGGCATACCATTGGCACTTGGTGGCCCTTCGTAAAATACAAATGGTGTGGCACCTTCACGTAAGGAAACGCTTTTTTCAAAAGCTTGGGATTCATCCCACTTTGCCAATATTTCTTTTTCTATTGATGGCAGGTTTAAACCTGAAAACTCTTTGTATTTCACACTCATGATTCCCTACTGAAAGTTAATGCCCACAAGGTTTTTCAACATCGTAAAGCTGGTTTTTTATGGTTGCAAAGGTAAGGAAATTGATGAGTGAAGATGGTATGATGTTTTACTCTTAATAGTATGGCTATTAAAGATCCTTTTTACCCTACTTATCATTAGAAGTAAGGTTTTAAAAAATTTGTTTTACATTTTAATATTGTATTGTGAAGCATTAGAAAACCTAATTACAAGGATATGTAAATTAGGATTATCGAAAAAAATAAGCCTTCTGTATTTCCAAATACAGAAGGCTTTACAATAGATGTTACAAACTATTTTTATTTTTTATCGTCAATAATTATAGGTGTTTTACCGCCCCCCATTACTATTACTTTACTGTTTGGCGATGTTACTAACCCTTTCATTACCTGAATTTGTTCGTACTGCAATTGCTTATCTGTAAGCCCACTACTCATAATACGTTGATAATCAGCAATACCTTGTGCTTCTACACGTTTGCGCTCTGCTTCTTGCTTTTCCTTTTGTAGTACAAATTCCATTTTTTGGGCATCTTGTTCAGCTTTTATTTTTTCTTCTATTGATGCTTTTACGGTTGCTGGTAATGTTATGTTTCGAACCAATAATTGTTCCAGTACTAAGCCTCTTTTCTTAAAATCTTCATCAATCGTTTTAAAAATTCTTGCTTGAAACTCATCACGTTTAACACTATACAAATCAACAGCAGTATAATACACAGCATTATCGCGTATTTTAGTTCGGGTAATTGGTCTAACAATTTTATCCTTAAAATCTAAACCAGTTTCACGAATAATATTGGGTGCATCTTTTGATAATACGCGATATAACACCGTTAAATCCATTGTAACTTCTAGGCCATCAGCGGTTAGGGTTCTAATGGCATCGTCGCCTTGTTTGTCGCCTTCAGTTTGCACACCACTCATGGTATAGTTTTGCGTTTTAATGTCTATTTTACTTACATCAACCAATGGATTTACCAATGTTAAACCACTTGTAATTACATCGTCTTGTACTTTTCCAAACATAGATTTCACCCCAATTTGCCCCGCGTCAATTTGCTTAATACATGATGTAAAAAAGCCCAAAGCAACTAGTAATATACCTAGTATTCTTATTGGTTTAATAAATTGAGACAAAGCGGTGTTTTGATTTTTTAAGCCCATTGCAGCAAAAAAAATAATGATGCCAATAATAATAAGTGCCATTTTGGTTATTTTTAGATAGTAAAGGTATTGATGATTTTATTGATTGAATTGAATAATATGCTGGGTTAAAGACCATTTAAAATTGTTTGTTTTTATTTTAGTAAATTTTTTATCGGTTGATGTTTTACAACTACTATCTTTACAAAACTAACTAACGTTAGTTTTGTAATTGACCTTTAACGATTTCCTTTTTTAATATGAATTTTCAAGTATCAGAGTTAACACAACAGGTTGCAGCAACTACAAAAGACTTTGCCCAACAACATATTTCTCAAAATGTGATGCAATGGGACGAAGATCAATTTTTTCCGGTAACCCTATTTAAAGAAATGGGCAAACTTGGCTTAATGGGTATTTTGGTACCAGAACAATATGGTGGTGCAGGACTGGGCTATTTTGAATACAATGCCATTATACAAGAGGTAGCAAAAGTTTGTGGATCTATTGGTTTAAGCTTGGCTGCACACAATTCGCTTTGTACCAATCATATCCTCACATTTGGAAATGAAGTACAAAAACAAAAATATTTACCCAAATTGGCAACCGCAGAATTTATTGGGGCTTGGGGCTTAACAGAACCAAATACAGGTAGCGATGCAGGTAATATGGCAACTACTGCTGTAAAAGATGGTACAAATTGGCTAATAAACGGTACAAAATGTTGGATAACACATGGTAAAAGTGGTGATGTGGCTGTTTTAATTTGCCGTACAGGCGAACCAAGAACAAAAAATAATTCAACTGCTTTTATAATTGATAGAAATACAAAAGGGTTTACAGCTGGAAAAAAAGAAAATAAATTAGGTATGCGTGCCAGCGAAACCACAGAAATGATTTTTGACAATTGCATTATCAGCGATGAACAACGTTTAGGTGAAGTTGGTGAAGGTTTTTATCAAGCCATGAAAATACTAGATGGTGGTAGAATTTCTATCGCAGCTTTATCGGTTGGTATTGCAAAAGGTGCGTATGACGCTGCCTTGAAATATTCCAAAGAAAGATATCAATTTGATAAACCTATTTCTAGTTTTCAAGGGATAAGTTTTAAATTGGCAGATATGGCTACGGAAATAATGGCAGCCGATTTATTGGTGCAACAAGCTTGCGACTTAAAAATGCGGGGGAAAAAAATTACCAAAGAAGGTGCTATTGCAAAATATTATGCCAGTGAAGTAGCTGTAAAATGTGCTACAGAAGCTGTTCAAATATTTGGGGGCTATGGCTACACTAAAGATTTTCCGGTAGAAAAATATTATAGAGATGCTAAGCTGTGTACAATAGGCGAAGGCACTAGTGAAATACAAAAGATAGTAATTGCAAGAGAAGTATTGCAGGATTAAAATTTTAGTTTTGGTTGCTTGCTTAAATTGCTCTCCTTTTTAGGAGGGCTTTTTTATGCAGAAACTATTATTATAACACAACTAAAATAGTTTTAGCCACATTATTTAAAAAAATAAAGGAATACATTGTTTACTTAGTTTCTGCGTTCTATATCATTATGTGGTAAAAAATTTAATTACTCCCACCAAAAATATTATCAACCGCACCACCTAACATAGGAAACTTTTCCTTAACAAAAGCTGCAATAGTTGCAATAGCTTTTTGTGCTTGTTCATCTGTTAAATTGGCTTCTACTTTTAATTTTTCTATTAATTCGTTCATACTATTTTTTCAATTTTTTAATTAGGTTGTAAAATCTATAATTATTCTTTAGGTTTAAGATGTTTGACTTAAGCCACTTTTAACATACTCATTCTACTCTTATTAAACATATTAAGGGCATAATCTAAGGTAATATGTAACTCAGTTTCGCCATTGCCTGGTAATTCAAACATTGCATCAGTTAAAATACCTTCGCAAATACTACGTAAGCCTCTAGCACCAAGTTTGTATTCCAATGCCTTTTCAACCATAAAGTCGTAAACAGCATCTTCAAAAGTTAGGCTTATCCCCTCCATTTCAAACAAGCGTGTGTACTGTTTAATGACTGAATTTTTAGGCACTGTTAAAATGCTTCTCAACGTTTCTGTATCTAATGGATTTAGATGCGTTACAACTGGCAAACGACCCAATAATTCTGGTATTAAACCGAAGCTCTTTAAGTCTTGCGCAGTTATAAATTGAAGCAAGTTTTTACGTTGGTAATCTTGCATTTCTTTATTTACATTAAAGCCAATGGCATTGGTATTTACCCTACGTGCAATTACTTTATCAATACCATCAAATGCACCACCACAAATAAACAAGATGTTTTTTGTATCTAGCTTTATCATTTTTTGGTCTGGGTGCTTTCTACCACCCTGTGGTGGTACCAACACTTCTGTACCTTCTAGCATTTTTAATAAACCTTGCTGTACACCCTCGCCACTTACATCTCTTGTAATAGATGGATTATCGCCTTTACGGGCAATTTTATCAATTTCATCAACGTACACAATACCACGTTCTGCTGCTTGCACATCGTAATTGCAGTTTTGCAATAATCGAGTCAGCATACTTTCTACATCTTCACCAACATAGCCCGCTTCTGTAAATACGGTCGCATCAACAATTGCAAATGGCACATTTAACAAACGAGCAATGGTTTTAGCTATTAAAGTTTTACCAGTACCAGTTTCGCCAACCATTACTATATTGCTTTTTTCAATTTCAACATCGTCATTTATTTGTTTTTGATTGACACGCTTAAAGTGATTATAAACTGCTACAGTTATTACTTTTTTGGCATCATCTTGCCCAATAATGTACTGATCTAAAAAGCTTTTTATTTCTTTTGGCTTGCGCACATTTAGCTTAAGGCTACTTGCAGGTTGTGCATTAGCCGATGCAGTAGCAGGAGATGGCTCACGGTTTAAGCCTAATTCTTGGGCAATAATATCTTCTGCATGTTCCACACAGCTTTCACAAATATGGCCTTCTTGCCCAGCTATCAATATTTTAACTTCATCTCTGCCACGACCACAGAAAGAACAATGCAGATTATTTTGCTTTGCCATATATTATAAATTTAATAATCACTAAAAAGAAAAATTATTAATTAAATAATCATTCCATGTAAAACAAAAATATAGTATCTCCCTTTTTTAGAAAGTGTATTTTTAAAAATTATACTAAAACTGGCGTAACAATTACAGTTTAGCCAATACATGATCTACAATACCATATGCTTTTGCTTCATCAGCATTCATCCAATAATCACGGTCGAAATCTTTAAAAATTTGTTCCATTGTTTTGCCGCAATTTTCAGCTAAAATCTCAGCGCCAATTTCTTTGGTTTTTCTAATTTGTTCAGCCTGAATCTCAATATCCGCTTGCGTTGCTTGAAAATAACCACCAATACTTGGTTGGTGAATCATTACCTCGCCATGCGGATAAATATAGCGTTTGCCTTTTGTACCAACACTTAGTAAAATAGACCCCATACTTGCTGCCAAACCCATACAAATAGTACTTACGGGGCTTTCTATCAACTTAATAGTATCGTACAAAACCATACCACTTGTAACCACACCGCCTGGGCTATTAATATATAATTTAATTTCTTCACCTGGTTTATCTGCATCTAACAATAAAAGCTTAGACACAGCATCCCTCACCGTTTTATCTTCAACAACACCCCAAAAATAGATGGCACGTTTCTCAAAAAACATTTTCTCCATTTTCTTCATCATCATTGGACCAACTTGATCCGATTGTTTTTCATCTTTCGGCTTTTCGTCTTCTTCATCTTCCATTAAATATGGATTGACAATGTATTTAGCTTGTATCATATTTCTATTTTTTTATACCTTTTTTAAAAGGGGTTTAAATATTTTTTTGGTTACCAACTTTGGCATTTCAATTAAACATTGTTGTGTCACTCACGGCAACATTTTGTTCGCTTTTCAACTTTTACAGATGCGTAGTTTTAAAACCCACAAAGAACACAAGGTTTTCGCAAAGCACACAAAGTCTACAATCTGCTTCTTTATGCTCGAAACTTATTGCTTATTCCTTGTCAGCAAAAATTATTGTCCTAAAGCCGCGGCTTTACGTGGGTTGGTAAACAATACTTCATCTACCAATCCAAATTCTTTGGCTTCGGTTGCTGTTAACCAATAATCACGGTCGCTGTGCTTAGCAATTTCATCCATTGTTTTACCTGTATGTAATGCTGTAATTTCATACAATTCCAACTTCAACTTCTTTATTTCTCTAGCTGTAATTTCTATATCTGTTGCTTGACCACCAATAGCACCACTTGGTTGGTGCATCATCACACGGCTGTGTTTAAGTGCGGTACGCTTACCTTTTACACCAGCGCACAACAACACTTGCCCCATACTAGCAGCAATACCAGTACAAATGGTGCTTACATCTGGGCTAATAAATTGCATAGTATCGTAAACGCCTAAACCAGCATAAACGCTGCCTCCTGGACTGTTAATATACATTTGAATATCACGTGTTCTATCTACACTTTCCATAAATAACAACTGTGCGGTAATGATATTTGCCACATAATCATTAATGCCTTCACCCAAAAAAATAATTCTATCCATCATTAAACGGCTAAAAACATCCATTTGCGCAATGTTTAAAGGTCTTTCTTCAATAATGTATGGCGTAAGACTGGTTGGGTTAAAATGTGCTTGATAATTGTGCAAAGTGGCGCTGCTAATGCCTTGATCTTTCACGGCATATTTTTCAAATTCTTTTCCAAAATTCATCTGTATCTATTTTGCGTTGAAGTTATGAGATTTGAGGTTTCAAATATTATGCACTTATTTTTTTACAGACAACTTGACGTAGTATTTTTCGTAAATAACATGGATGTCGTAGAAAAAATAAGTACACGAACTAATCAATAAACAAAAATGCCCGTTAGATAGTTCGTAACGGGCAGTAATTATATATAAAATTGCTATTAATGGTGGTGGTGATGTTGTTTTTTTGTAAATTCTGCTTCGCTAATTGTTTCTTCGGTAGTAGAAACGGTAGCTAACAAACTTTCAAATATTTTTTCTGTACTTATGCGTTGGTAGCTATCTTCTACAAACTTTTTATCTTGCATCATACGGTTTGCATAATCATCAGCCCACTGATTATTTTCGCCCATCATATCCATTTGGCCACCCATATATTGAAATAATTGCATTTTTGCAAATTCCTTAATATCATCTGGCAACACTTTTATATTATTGTCAGCAACTAATTGGGCACTTATTAAACTCCATTTCAATTGATTGGCAAAGCCAGGATATTCTGCGGCTATTTCATCGGAAGTTTTTGGTGCTTCACTATTAGCTAGTAACCAATGTTGCAAAAAGTTATCAGGTAATTGTATATCTGTATTATCTAACAAACTATGATAAATTTCATCACTCATTTGGTTGCGACTTTGTGCATCATAATACATTGAAATATCTTCTTTTACAGCTGCTCTAAGTTCTTCTTCTTTAGTAATTGTTTTTGAAGGGTATGCAGCAGCAAAAAATGTCTCGTCAATATTGGCTTTTTCTACAAAACCAATTTTAGTAATGGTCATTTTAAAGGTCTTATCAGCACTGCCAGCTTCGTTTTTATCTAAGCCTAAATCTTCTAAAATTGCGGCACGTTCTGTATCGCCAAATGCAGAAGCCAAGTGCACATCTAACACATCATCTACCTTTAAACCAAGCACTTTTACCTTAAAATCGTCTGTAAAATATTTTACTAAAACACTGTTTGGTTTGTTAATGCCGCCCTCGGGTACATTACCTTCGGCATCAATTTCTGTAAACGTTACATTTAAAACATCTTCATCATTGCTAACTATTTCAGGTTCAGTCATTTTACCAAAACGTGTTTGCAATCTAGCCACTTCGTCATTTATTTTGTCTTCGGCAACATCAATTTTAAACTTGGTAACAGTAATATTTTTTACATCTAAACTAAAAGATGGCTTTAACCCAATTTCAAATGAAAATGCGTACGCTTTTGGGTTATTACAATCTAACAATCGTACATCACTTTCTACAGGTAAGGGTTGAAACAAAATATCTAGCTTTTCAACAAAAAGATAGCTAGTCATTTCTTTTTCAACCGATTTTAAAACCTCTTCTTGAAAAACCGTAGCACCATGCATCTTGCGAATTAAACCAGAAGGCACCATGCCTTTTCTAAACCCTGGAATATTTGCCGTTTTGGCGTATTGCTTTAAATTTTTGTCAAATGCAGCTAAATAATCTTCTTTAAATATTGTAACGGTCAATTTATCGGTAAGTAAACCAACATTTTCTCTAATAACTTTTGCCATGTTAAAATAGGTCCTTCCCCTGATGGGATTTAGTATTTAAATTAATAAAAAAAGCCCCTTCAGGGGTTGGGGCTTTAGTTTTTTTGTGGTGCGGATGATAGGGGTCGAACCTACATGCCTTGCGGCGCTAGATCCTAAGTCTAGTGCGTCTGCCAATTTCGCCACATCCGCCATTAGGGCTGCAAATATATGAGAATGATTGGGACTTAGGAATTTGCTAAAATAAATTTTATAATTTTGTTTTCACCACATAGGCTGTTAGATATATAGAAATTTTACTAAAAAACGCTTTGCGTTATTTAAAAAAAGTATCTAAGAAGACTATGGTTTATATATCTATGTGCCAATGTGGTACAAGAATCAGCGGTCAATATTTCTCCCAAACATTATTTAAAAACTTTTCTACGCCTCTACGAATAGCCGTGGCAGAAGCCAAATGATTATTAACCAAAATAGAAAAAACTAAAGTTTTATTTTCCTTAGTAATTAAATAACCACTTAATGCGACTTGATTACTTAGCGTGCCCGTTTTAGCAAACATTTTACCTGATAAATTTTTATAATAATTGCTCAATGTGCCTGCATTGCCAGTAGGCAAAATAGTAGTGATACGTTGCCATGAAAAGTCATTTTTCATTTTAGTAAGCACCCATACAAAGTCTTGTGGGGTAATAAGATTATACCTGCTTAAACCGCTACCATCAACCCATTTGGGCGGTTGTGGCAAACCTTTAAAATCAGTTTTTAGTAAGGTATCAATAATTTTTGCATCGTTCATTAAACCTAACTTTTCGTTGCTAATCATTAACAAAGTTTGTTCAGCAAAAAAGTTATCGCTACGGTGCATCATTGGCTTTAGGATAGAATCTGTTGGTTGAGAATGAATGGCTTTGTAAGTAATACTTTCGTTAATTTTTATGCCATTACTTACTAGTTGCGTAACACTGTATGCAAGTTTATTTGTTAAACTAAAAAGTATTTTTTGTGCCGTTACAACGCCATTAGTAATAAAAGGAATTTGAATGGTTTGGGGTGTTTTATCAGCAGGAATGAATGAATATTTATTATCATTAAAAAGTCGTTTTATAGAAAACGTTTTATAGGTATTAAAGTTGATGGTAGTAAACCCTATCTCTGGCTTTACATCTATTTCATCTTTATTAAAATTAAAAGTTAGCAAATTACCATACATAGGTAAAGGACTTCTTTCGGCCATATAATCACTTGAATAATCGTCCCAAGCCCAGCCTTTGCCGAAGCCATTATCTTTCCAATTTCTATCATCAATTACAATCGCATTTATTTTTTTATCGTTGATGATATTTAAAAAAGCATCACTTCTATAATCATCATGCAACAAACTTGCATCTGCATTGCCCTTAATGTACAATGTGTCTTTTGATATGGCATAACTAAAACCCAACAAACTATCCCCCAAATTTTTCATGGCAGCATAACATGTAAACAGCTTCATATTACTGGCTGGCACAAAGTATTTATCGCCCTGATAGTTATATAAATATTCTTTAGCTTCTGGGTTGTAAATGCTAATGCCAATATGCGCTGAGTTGAAATTACTATCGCTAAAAATAGTTGCATTAGCAATTGCAGTTATTTGAGCTGATTGTTTGTTATTACCACTATTTTCTATTACAACTTGCTTTTGAGAAGTGCATCCAGCTTGAACAATACAAATTAGTAGCAAAATAAATTGTACAATCTTTCTCATAAAACTTTTTTAAAACTGTCATTTAATTTCTCTCAATTGCTCGTAACCATCTTTCAGGCATCTCGTTGTTGCTAGCAATAATATAATCTAATTTACTGCAAGCTACAAACCGTTCATCGGGCAATTGCATCCACCACCGACCTGTTTTTTTACTTTGCAGAAATACCGTTTCTATTTCTGCAAATGCCATTGTGAATTCGTAAAAATTATTACGATCTTCTAGGGCAGATTCTTGTTTGCTTTTGTGAACTCCATCCATAATATACCATAATAAATGGCTTATTTGTTTGGCTGTTAAATCATGACTATCCAGTGCAGCGTTGTAACCGTAGATGCCAATGGTACTGATATTGCTACTCATACCAGCATATTGCATTAAGGTGCAAGCTTCCTCACCTGTAAAACCATTTGGTGTTAAGTGATTGGCAGGGGCATGTGCATGTTGAATGGCAGCAATATCAAAGCTAAGCATGTGGCTGTTTCTAATAGCTGGCTCCATCTCTTCAAGGCTTTCTTTTACCTTGCCAACACGGTAGCAATCAAACCTAAGTTTGTCAATAGTCTCAAGCATTTGGGGGTGTACAAAATAGCTTTGAAATCCAATATGATTATAGTGTTTAATGTAGTTAGGAACACCCGTTAACATTTCCATTAAAAAATTATCACTAGGCAATACACTATCCATATTTAAGTCTATCCTAGCATCTATACAACTGGCTTCTATAATGCGTTCTAAATTGGCGTAAGCATTGTATTGTGCCAACGTTACATCATGACTGCCGCCTAGTATTACCACCCGTTTACCCTGCTCTATTAATTCTGCAATTACTGTTTTAAGTGCTGCATAGGTATCTTGCAAAGTAGCACCCACTTTTACATTGCCTACATCGGCTACAGTAACTTCTTTATGCCAATGAAAGAGATTATAAAAAGCCGTTCGCACTGCATTTGGAGCATCAGTATTGTTATTGCCGCCAGTGCCACGCATTTCGCCACAGCCTACAATTACCAAATCTGCATTCGTAATATCAGGAAATTCATCTTCGTATACTTGTATATGCTTGCCTAATTGGGTGTCTTTATAGCCTTCATCATTACTTATCTCGTACCGATTTATAGGTTCTAAAAAATCTATAATTGTATTAATAGTATGTACACTCATGCTTCTTTAGTTTGTAACAAACATAATAAGCGATTATTAGATTTGTAGGTATGTGTGTAAATAAGGGTTTTAGTTTTTTATTATAACAAAAGCCCTTTTATAGAGCGCAAAATTAATTTATAAAAGCAAACATATTTTTTAAACAATTAATTTTCACCTTTTACTACTTTATACCTTCGTTATATGTCTCTCCCGCAGCGCTATATTGCCCATTTAGATTTAGATAGTTTCTTCTTTAGTGTAGAAGCCATTTTAAATCCGTTGCTAAAGGGTAAAGCAGTAATTGTAGGTGGGGCTAACCTTAGGGGTGTGGTGACTACTTGCAGCTACGAGGCTAGAAGCTTTGGGGTGCATAGTGCCATGCCTATGAAACGGGCGATGCAGCTTTGTCCACATGCTATTGTTGTAGGAAGCACTCGTGGTGAATATGGCCGCTATAGTCGTTGGGTTACTGATATTATTGCAGCCAAAGCACCCCTATTTGAAAAAGCAAGTATTGATGAATTTTATGTTGATTTGACTGGTATGGATACTTTTTTTAACCCCTACCAATGGACCATTGATTTACGGCAAGAGATAATGGATAAAACAGAACTGCCCATTTCGTTTGGACTAGCTAGCAATAAAATGATTGCTAAAATAGCTACTGATGAAGCGAAGCCAAATGGCTATTTATTTGTGCAGCCAGGTATGGAAGAACAGTTTTTAGCACCATTGACAGTCAATAAATTTTCGGGTGTAGGTGCACATACTTATGAGGTGTTAAAGGAAATGGGGATTTATTTAATTGGGGATATTTTAAAGCATCCCATTGAAGCCTTAGAGAAACGCTTGGGTAAATGGGGATTTGATTTGTACAACAAAGCAAAAGGTATTAATACTAGCGAGGTACACCAATTTCACGAAGCAAAATCTATATCTACCGAAAACACATTTGAAGATAATAAAACCGATATGACTTTTATATTAAGTGAGTTGGTACGGATGATTGAAAAAGTAGCCTACGAACTACGTCAAGATGAAAAATTAACAGGTTGTATTGCTGTAAAAATTCGTTACCCAAATTTTGAAACAACGAGTAAGCAAACTACTATAGACTATACATTTAGAGACGATGAACTGATACCAGCAGCCATAAAATTGTTTCATCTATTATACCGTAAAGGAAAGCCCATACGCTTACTCGGTGTGCGTTTAAGCGATTTTACCAATCATGCGCTACAAGGTAGTTTGTTTGATGATGGTGTAAAGAAAACTAACCTATACAAAGCTATTGACGGTGTAAAAAATAAGTATGGTAAAGGTGCATTGCAAAAAGCAAGAACGGTGACTAAGGAATAGCCACAAAGGCCCAAAGACTAGAAAAGACACAAAGTTTTGTTTAAATACATATTTAAAATTTAAATATCTTTTCTAAAAGTAGTTTCAGCTAATTATCAAAAATATTTATGAAAAAGGTAATTCAATTTGTATGTATCGGCTTATTTATTAGCATAACCACTTTTGCGCAAAAACATCAATTTTTTAAATTAAACGGAGAAATTAAAGCTGATAGTGGAATCATTATTTTGCTACCTATTGGCAATGAATCGTATTACCCTGACGAAAAAGTTATTCAAGAAACGAAGGTTGTTAACTGCAGGTTTACATTAAAAGGTTTTATATATTATCCTAGTGCATTTATAATTGGTCTTAAAGTCAATTCGCAATGGAAGTATATTTCTAGCTTTTTTATTGTTGAGCCCATTGAACAAACAATATTCTGCAATATAGATTCTCTAAGAGAGACACCCAACATACATAACTCGAGTATGCAAGAACTTGGATTTTATCGTTCTAAAAAGCGAGTAACAGGAGAAAAAAATGATGAATATCTTTCAGATTATACAAAAACTCACAGTGATTCATACGTAGCGTTTTGGCTTTTAGTTTATGAATTTGATTATGCTTATTCAACTGTTTTAGATTCAACTTTTGCCCATTTCTTACCAGCATTAAAAAATAATTTTACAGGTAAAATATTGGCCAAAAAAATGAAGCTAGCTCAAAAAACTGCGGTAGGAGGTATTTTTCCAAATTTATTGTTACAGAGAATTGATGGTAAAAAATCTTTTATTTTAAACCCTAATCTGCAAGAGAAATTTACTTTTATTGATTTTTGGTTTAGTCATTGTGGCCCATGTATCAGCCAATTTAATAGCTTAAAAAACATATACACTACTTATAATGGCAGTGGGCTAAAAATGCTTGGCATCTCTGTAGATACTAAAGAAAACCAAAGTGCCTGGAAAAAAGCGATTACTTTAAACAAATTACCGTGGCAGCAATTTTTAGATATAAATGGCGAAGAAGCCCTCAAATTAAATATTAGCCATTATCCAAGTAATTTTTTAATAGATAGTGCAGGCAAAATCATCCAAAAAGATATAAGCCCAACAGAATTAGAGAAAATATTAACACAATACTTGCAAAAGCAATAATCGTAGCAATTGAAAAACCACAACAACACTAAGTAAAGCCACCGCTGCAACTAATGATACTTTTTAAATTGAAAAAACACTACACATAAAATTTACAAATTCGCTATTACATGTTGTGAAACTCTGTGCCTTAGTGTCTTTGTGGTTATCCAAAAACCTACCAACCAAAGTAATTCTTTGCATTATAGTAGCAAATATCCTGTACAACTTTACCCGTCCATTCTAGGTCATTTGGCAACTCACCATTTTCAATTTCTTCGCCCAAAATATTACATAATATTCGTCTAAAATACTCATGGCGAGGGAACGATAAGAAGCTTCTACTGTCAGTTAACATACCTACAAATTTACTGAGTAAGCCCATATTAGACAAGGCATTCATTTGCTTAACCATACCATCTTTTTGGTCTAAAAACCACCAACCGCTGCCCCATTGTACTTTGCCCGGTGTACTACCATCGTTAAAGCTGCCAATCATGGTTGCAAACAATTCATTATCAGCAGGATTAAGATTATATAGTATTGTTTTAGCCAATGTATCTTTTTTATCCAACTTACTTAGAAAGCTAGATAAGCCACGACCTTGTTTAAAATCACCTATAGAATCCCAACCAGTATCGGGGCCAAGATTCTTAAACTGCCTAGCACTATTGTTACGCAAAGCCCCCAAATGAAACTGCTGAACCCAACCTTTTTCATGATCCCATTCTGCAAAATGCAGCAACATGGCACTCTTAAATTTTAGCTGTTCAATATGGTTCAAAGCTTTGCCAGCATATGCTTTGATGAAAATGGTATCAATCTCACTTCTAGTAAATTCTTCGGCATAAATTTCTTCTAACCCATGATCGCTAACATTACAACCCATAGATGCAAAAAAATCATGACGGCTTTTTAAAGCGAATAAGAAGTCATCAAAATTTGAAATATTGATATTGCTAACGGTTTCTAATTTTTTGGTGTAGGCAACAAACTTTTCAGGGTCGCTTACATCCATTGCTTTATCGGGGCGAAAAGCTGGTAAAATAGGAATTTCAAAACCATCATCTTTTACCTGTTGGTGAAAAGCCAAATCATCCAAAGGATCATCTGTCGTACAAACCGTAGCGACATTCATTTTACGCAAAATATTTTTTACACTGTATGCTGGTATACGCAGTTTTGCTGAACACTCGTCGTAAATATATTGTGCAGATTTTGGATTTAGAATTTCATGAACATCAAAGTAACGTTGCAGTTCAAGGTGCGTCCAATGGTATAAAGGATTTCGTAATGTGTTAGGTACAGTTGCCGCCCATTGTTCAAACTTTTCGTAGTCGGTAGCATTACCAGTACAATATTTTTCATTCACACCATTGGTACGCATAGCACGCCATTTATAATGGTCACCATACAACCAAATCTGTGTTAGATTATCAAAATTCTTATCCTCTGCAATTTGGTGTTGTGGTAAATGACAGTGGTAGTCTATTATGGGCATTGCCTTAGCGTAGCCATGGTAGAGGGTTTCAGCGGTTTTGTTTTTTAAAAGAAAATTTTCATCAAGAAATTTTTTCATATTATCGTCTTTTGTATTCCTATTAAATTTCGTTGCTTGGCATATATTGCTAAAAAGGATTGCAAAAGTTGGCAAAAGAAAACTACTTAATGTGTTCAATCCTAAACCTATCTTACTCTACAAATTTAGCGTAGTTTTTTTGCCTTTGCTTAGTATAAAAATACCAAGTTTAGTACCAATTCATTAACCAACTTCGACAGCAAATACATCACCAACATTAGTAAAATTTATACAATTAAAATCATAACCGAATTGATTATAAGAAAATCTACAAGATAGGTTTCGATAAAAAGTAATAGTTGACATTTCGAAGTTTAATGTGTTATTTGCATAGCATTCGTCTCTATAAATGACTTGTTAATTTCTGTTTGCTATGGTTGCTACTACTACTTTAAAAAAGATATCTGAGATGCTTAGTATCAGTATTTCTACTGTGTCTAGAGCATTAAAAAATCATCCTGATATTTCTGAAAAAACAAAACAAAAGGTAAACGATTTAGCCATTATGCTGGATTACGAGCCTAATCCTCATGCCATACAACTAAGTTCTAAAACAAGTAATGTTTTAGGGGTTATTGTACCAAAAGTAAGCGATCTGTTTTACACATCTTTTATAGATGCGGTTGAGGAAGAGAGTAGAAAAAATGGTTACTCATTAATTATTTTAAAAACAGATAATGATGTAGAAGTTGAAGTGAACCATGTTCGATTTTGTAAGAAACAAAGAGTTGCAGGTTTGTTTGCAAGTGTAACACCAGATACATCAAATCTCGAAGTTTTTGAGCGACTAAAAGAGGTAGAAATTCCAGTAATTTTTTACGATAGAGTACCAACAACCGATAAATTTATAAGGGCTTGCTTTGCTGATAGAACGGCCGCAATTTTAGCAGCAGAAACTATTTTAAAGAAGAAAAAGAAAAAGGTATTGGCTATTTTTGGCGATACCAATATATCTATTACCCAACAACGTTTGCAAGCTTTTAAAGAAATTTTTAACCAACACAAAGTATCTAATAGATTGGTTATTAAACATGCTAATAATTTTTTAGAAAGTAATGACGTAGTATTAGCACACTTTAATACTGGCGACATACCCGATACCATTTTTTGTATGAGCGATGAAATAATGGTAGGTGTAATGAAGGCAGTTCAAATTCTAAACCTTAGTGTACCAAAAGATATAAGCGTTATTACAATAAGCAATGGCTTTTATCCCCAATTATATTATCCTGAAATTACATATATAGAAACTAGCGGTTACAAATTAGGCAAGCTTGCTTTCGACATTATGATGAAAGCCATTGCAGGCGATAAACATATACAAGAATATGATGTTGAACCTTTGCTTATAGAAGGTGGATCGTTGTAAATTACCATCTTGTAAACTGCAAAATTTAAGTGGCCTATTTTTTAAATAACAAGCCTGCAAACCCAAAATGTAAACAACAAGCGTTTGCAAAAAAGTGCATGTAGCAGCATAATATTATACAGCACTTATCTTTAGTTTCTAACGATTAAATAATCTGCTGCTACATGTCTATTACTAAACCACACCTCACTTTTGCGCAAATTATAAATATGAATGTCGGTTTTTTTGGCATTCAATACAGTTTTGCGTTACAGCAAAATGCAGTTAACCCGATATATAAATTTTTAGGTGCTGATAATGGTGACTTACCATTATTACAAATTGCAGGGCCAATTACAGGTTTACTCATTCAGCCAATTATTGGTGCTATGAGCGATAAAACCTGGCATCCTAAATATGGCCGTAGAAAACCTTATTTTCTTGTGGGTGCTATTTTTTGTAGTATCTGTTTATTTCTTTTTCCATTTAGTAGCAGTTTGTGGATGGCTGTTGGCTTACTGTGGGTGCTAGATGCGGCTAACAATACAGCCATGGAACCGTACAGAGCATTTGTGGCCGATAAATTATCAACTATACAACAACCTACTGGCTTTCTAGCACAAAGTTTTTTTACAGGTTTTGGGCAAACCTTAGGTACATTATCATTATTTCTATTTCAATTAATCCCTTTTTTCAATCATCAAAACACTAACAATATTCCTTATTGGGTTTTTGCATCGTTTTTTTTTGGTGCAGTATGTAGTATTACTAGTGTGCTATGGAGTAATAAAACAACTCCTGAAATTCCCCCAACTGACGAGGAATTAGCAGAGTTAAGAAGTAAAAAAATAACTATTTTAACGCCATTTATCGAAATATCTCATGCTATTAAAGAAATGCCAGCTAATATGTGGCGCTTGTTTGTAGTGTACTTATTTCAATGGTTTGCACTAAAATGTTATTGGGATTATAAAGATTTAACCATTGCTAAAACCATCTTTAAAACCAGCGATAGCTCATCGGCAAATAAAGTATATCAAGAAGCGGTAGGTTGGGGCGGTTTAATTAGTGGTTGGACTAATATTATTACCTTTTTATCTGCCTTTATTTTAGTTTGGTTTGCCAGAAAAAAAGGAGCTAAAATGGTACATTTTGTCTGCTTATTATTAGCTGCATTTGCATTATTTACATTTCCTCAAATAGAGAATAAATACCTAGTATTTATACCACTAATAGGCTTTGGTATTGCTTGGGCAAGCATGATGGGTGTACCGTATTTGTTAATTGTAAACGATATTCCTAAAAGTAGGTATGGTGTTTATATGGGCATTATTAATATGATGATTGTTTTACCAATGCTTATTTACTCTCTTTGTTTTGGCTATGTTTTCAATCATTTTTTGGGTAAGCAACCTGTTAATGCCATTTATTTTGGGGCTAGTTTCTTAGTTATTGCAGCATTAGCCACTTTGTTAATGAAGAACAATAAACCCTTAACTTCTAACCCTTAAATGAGACTATTAAAATAAGTTAAATTATAATAATGAATGAAATTATAAAACAATTTAATCACTCCCATACAGTGATTGGTAGCAATAATGGTATCCTCTGTATTGGTGAAGCATTAATAGATATGATTTGTACCGATACCAATACATCTTTATCAAATGGTGAACATTTTTTAAAGAAAACGGGTGGTGCACCTACTAATGTAGCAGCAGCTATTGCGGCGTTAGGTGGTAGCGTGTCGTTGGCAGCAAAAGTGGGTAACGATCCGTTTGGTGTTCAATTAATTGATGTGATGAAAGACTTTGGCGTTGATACAACTTTCATGTTGCAAGATAATACCCATTTTACCACATTGGCCTTTGTAAGTTTAATGGATAATGGTGAACGAGATTTTGTGTTTAGCCGGGGTGCAGATGGTCAATTAAGTGAAACAGATATTGCGGCAATTAATTTGACACATTACAATATTGTACATTTTGGTTCTGCTACTGCTTTTTTAAACGGCCCGTTACAGCAAGCTTACACAACGCTTTTGCAGCAAGCCATACAGCATCATTGCTACATTAGTTTCGATCCTAATTATCGACAATTATTATTTAAAAATAACCTAGAAAGTTTTATAAAACAAAGCTGGCATTTTTTAAATACTTGCCATTTTTTTAAAGTAAGTGAGGAGGAGGCAATGCTATTAACCAATACAAAAAATGTTGAAGATGCAGCTACCATTTTACTACAAAAAACAACTGCAACATTTGCCATAACGTTAGGTAAAGATGGTACGCTACTAGGTTTTAAAGGTGCTACTTACAGCATTGCAAGTATTGCTATAAAACCAATTGACACTACAGGCGCAGGTGATGCATTTACTGGTGCCGTATTATATCAATTAAAAGATAAAAAACTGGACGAGATTAAAGCATTATCGGTTCAAAATTGGCAGCATATTATTGGCAAAGCCAATAAAGCGGGTGCAAGAACTTGTGAGTTTATGGGTGCTATGGAAGCGTTTAAATTTTTAACTAATCAGATTTTGGAATAGAAAAGGACTACTATGTACAACCACCAATTGCACCAAAAAATACAGAAAAATGTTAAAGCTTTAAAGCTTGATATTAGCGACAAAGACAACGTTTTTTATAGCAGTTTTATTGCCAATATTTCATCTATACAAAAGCTATATTTTGACTTATATGGCCATCATTTAAACGCTGAAAAGTTATTTGATGACTTGATAAAAACCATTACCACATCGTATGCAAACAGAAGCGATTCTCTAAAACAAAAAGACCTTAAAAAAAGTGCTGAAATCAACTGGTTTTTAAGTAACCAAATAACGGGTATGAGCTTATATGTTGACCGCTTTTGTGGGAACATAAAAAGTATGGTTGGCAAGCTAAATTATTTTAAAGAATTAGGCGTTAATCTACTACACTTAATGCCAATATTTAAAAGCCCCGAAGGTGAAAGTGATGGTGGCTATGCAGTATCGAATTTCAGAGAAGTTGATGAACGCTTTGGAACCCTAAAAGACTTACAGGAACTGCAACAAAGCATGCAACAGCAAGACATTTATTTAATGTTGGACATTGTTTTAAACCATACATCACATAGGCACGAATGGGCAGAAAAAGCTAAAGCGGGCGACCCATTTTATCAAGCGTTTTTTTATATGTTCAATGACAGATATTGGCCTAATGAATTTGATAAAACAATGCCAGAAGTTTTTCCTGTAAGTGCACCAGGTAGTTTTACTTACGTACCAGAATGTAATAAATGGGTGTTAACTGTTTTTCATGGTTACCAATGGGATTTAAATTATAGCAATCCTGCGGTATTTGTAGCTATGTTAGATACCATTTTTTTCTACGCAAATATTGGGGTTGATATTTTACGCATAGATGCCCCAGCATTTATTTGGAAAGAGATTGGCACAAGTTGCCAAAACTTACCAAAAGCACATACCATTTTACAGTTAATAAAACAATGCGTACAAGTTGCTACACCTGGCATGGCTTTACTTGCCGAAGCCATTGTTGCACCACAAGCTATTATGAAATATTTTGGTACAGATGATTATTTGGCCAAAGAATGTGATTTTGCTTACAATGCAACGCACATGGCTTTGCAGTGGGATGCTTTGGCAACTGGTGATACAAGGGTTATGTTGGCTGCACAACAAGAAATTTTACAAAAACCATTTGGTACATCATGGATAACTTATACACGTTGCCACGATGATATTGGGTTGGGTTATGATGATTATATGATTCAGCAAGCCACATTTAACCCCTACCAACACAGGCTTTTTTTAAAAAAATATTACACTGGCAACCATGAAAGTTCAAAAGCTGTTGGGGCTTTATTTGGATTTAACCCAAAAAACCAAGATGCTAGAATTAGCGGGTCTTTGGCATCACTTTGTGGATTAGAAAAAGCAATTAACAGTAATAATCAGTTTGATATTGACGAGAGCATTAATAGAATATTGCTCATGCAAGCTCACAGCATGTTTTTAGGTGGAGTGCCAATGCTATTTTATGGTGATGAAATTGGCTATACAAACGATTATTCTTATTTGCAAGACGAAGCAAAAGCGTACGATAATAGATGGATGCACAGACCAATTATAAACTGGCAAAAAAATGATAAAATACACGAATTAGGTACTGTTGAAGAGCGTATTTTTTCAGCCACCAAAAACTTAATAAATATCCGTAAAAGTCTTACTGCCATTGCAGATTACAGTAATCTTGAATGGATAACGCCACACAATATTCATATAGCTGCATACATTAGAAACCAGAGCAATCAACGCATTTTTTGCATCTTTAATTTTAGTAACAAGCCAGCTTATCTTACTTGGTATGCTTTTAAAGAAAAAGGTAATCCACCTTTAAAATTATACGATCATTATTCTAAAAAAACTTTTATAGTTGGTGACGATAACGCATACTTAGTAGTGCCGGCTTATGGCTTTTATATTATGGAAGCATTGTAAAGATTAATAAAGAACTTTTAGGCTTTCTATATATCAAACTAAAACGTTCACCCTTTTAATAGAGTGAACGTTGTTTTTTTATGATATGATTATGGGCATTATGCTATTGAAGCCGTCGCTTTACGCTCCCCAATTTGTTGCCGCCACATGGCGTAATACAACCCTTTTTCAACCAACAACTCACTGTGACTACCTGTTTCAACAACTTGTCCCTTTTCTAAAACATAAATCCTATCAGCATGCATAATGGTACTTAAACGGTGTGCAATCATTACCGTTATTTGATCTTTTTCTGCCGAAATAGCCCTGATAGTATTCGTAATAGCCTCCTCGGTTAACGAATCTAAAGCTGATGTGGCTTCATCAAAAATCAGTAAATGTGGGTGCCTAATTAATGCCCTTGCAATTGATAAACGTTGTTTCTCGCCACCGCTTAATTTTAAACCGCCTTCGCCAATCATCGTTTCTAAACCTTTTTCTGCACGGCTTAACAAACCATCACAACTTGCTTTTTTTAGGGCATCTAATATATCTAAATCATTGGCATTTGGCGCCGCAAATAATAGGTTTTCTTTTATGGTGCCACTAAACAATTGTGTGTCCTGTGTTACAAAGCCAATCTGCCCACGTAGCTCATCAAAATCAATATCGTTACCTTGTTTACCATTGTAAAAAATAGTGCCTTCCTGTGGGCGATACAAACCTACCAATAACTTTACTAAGGTACTTTTGCCTGCACCACTCGGACCAACAAAAGCAATGGTTTCCCCCAATTTTACATCAAACGAAATATTTTCTAAAGCCTTAAAAGTTGAGGTATTGTGCTGGAAAGAAATATTTTGAAATTGTAGCTCCTCAACATCCCCAACTTGTAATGGATTTTCAGGTTTTGGATCAATTGGTTTCTTCATCAACACATCAAAATTATTGATGGATGTTTCTGCTTCTCTGTAAGATGTAATAATACTTCCCAACTCTTGTAATGGCCCAAAAATAAAGAAGCTATAAAACTGCATTGATATTAATTGGCCGGTGCTTAATTTGCCATGAAACACGAAGTAGGTAAGGATAAACAAAATACAGATGCGCAAAAAATGTACAGTGGTACCTTGTAAGAAAGCTATACTTCGTACACGCTTCACTTTAGATAGTTCAAGCTCTAAAATTTTATATGTGTTGGCATTTAAACGCTTTACTTCTTGCTGCGTTAAACCCAAACTTTTTATCAATTCTATATTACGCAAACTCTCGGTGGTACTACCTGCCAAAGCAGCTGTTTCTTTAACAATATTTTTTTGAATAACCTTTATTTTTTTACTTAAAGCACCCACTAAAAATGATAGGATAACGATGCCTACAAAATATACCAATATTAAACTCCAATGAATGGATATAGTAATTACTAATAAAAAAATAATGCCTATTAAAATAGGGAATAATACATTGATAAAGTAGCCAATAAACTGCGAGCAATCTTGTCTTACTTTTTGTAAAATAGATAATGTTTCACCACTGCGTTGATCTGCAAAATCTTGGTAAGGCAAACGCATTGAGTGCTGCAAACCATCGGTAAAAACCTTGGCACCAAACTTTTGAACCACCACATTTACTACATAATCTTGAAAAGATTTTGCTATTCGCGAAACCATTGCCACACCAATGGATGCCAACATTAACATGGCTATTTTGGTAAGAAATTCATGGTCGGTAATTAACGTCTTTACCAACTTTTTAGTGATCTTGCTAAAATCGCCAGAGGCATTAACAAAGTCTATTATTTTACCAAAAATATAGGGATCTAATAAAGAAAATATTTGGTTAACCGAAGCCAATAACATTGCCAATGCTAGTTGCAAGCGGTAGGGCCTTAAATACGCAATTAAAATTTTCATGCAGTTTATTTAGTGGTAGCAAAGTATCAACAATTGTGCTTTGCAAATTCAACGTGCCAATATTGCATATCGCAATAGGGAAAATTACTGCTTGGCCGATTTGTAAACCACGCCATCCTTCATCACAAATTTCACATCGTTTAATACTGCAATATTTTTTGTAGCATCGCCTTTTACAGCAATAATATCTGCAAAAGCACCCACTTTTATTTCGCCAATTTTGCCTTGCTGGTCTAGTAATTCAGCAGCGGTTGTTGTGGCAGTTTTAATGGCTTGTAATGGCGTCATGCCCCATTGTACCATAAAACTAAAATCATTTGTTTGGGGCAAATTCCAATCGTAACCACCAATGTCGGTACCATAGGCAATCTTAACACCTTTGGCCAAGGCTTTCTTAAACATAGTTGGTACAGTTTCTCTAAAATATGCGTTAATAGGGCTTCCAGCTTTTAATCTACCATCAGCTACAAAGTCATTTACAAAAATAGTTGGGCACCAAAACACATTTTTTTTCACCATTAAATCCATACACTCTTCGTCCATACCGCTACCATGTTCAATGGTTGATGCACCCGCATTGATTGCTGCCAAAATTCCATCACGTGTCATGGCATGAGCAGCCATTTTTCTACGATTTCTAATCGTTTCATCACCAATGGTTGTTATTTCTTCTGTTGTAAAATTGGGGATGCTTCTGTAGGTCGTATCGTTGGTACGGTAGTAACCTCTATCAGCATAAATTTTTATCCAATCTGCACCACGGGTTATTTGTTCGCGGGTAGCTTTTCTGGCTTCATCAACACCTGTAATTTCTTGTACGCCTTTTGGCATTTTTAGTTCCCAAGCATAATCGCTTTCTTTTATAGGGTAATGGCCAGTTGTGTTAATAGCCAGCGTAGAAACGAACAATCTAGGCCCAGGAATAATGCCATTTTTAATAGCTTTCTTAACATCAACATCGGCGTAGCCAGCACCTTCTGTGCCCAAATCTCGCAAAGTAGTAAAGCCATTATTTAAAGCTATAGCGCAACTACGAGAAGCCCGTAAAGTTCTATAAGGGACACTTTCTTTTAATAATTGCACATCATAATCTTCGCTGGTAATATCGCCTTGTAGCAGTATATGTGTGTGGCAATCTATCAAGCCAGGCAACACAAAATAACCAGATAAATCAATGGTAGTATCGGCCTTTGCCGTTACATCTTTTGTAGCACCAATACTTTTAATAAGGTTGTTACTAACAATAATGGTTTGATTATTTAAAACCGTACCTGTTTTTGTGTCTAACAATTGACCACATTTAATAGCCGTTATTTTTTGGGAGAAACTGTTTGAACTGCAGCCGATAGTAATTAATACGGCTAAAATTATTTTCATCATAAGTTGGTTTAATTTAAATAAACATACAACTTTTTTTAATTAGAAAATTTCAGTTATGATAAAAGGTTTTGTAAACAATTTATAAAGGTTAATCCTGCAATTCGGCACAAAAATAACCAGCATTTGCTAGTACATTTACCACAGCAAATGGCTGCAATTCCTCAGTTTCTATACGTAATACTTTATCGCAATCGTTTAAATCAACAGTCCATTTTACAATACCATCTAAGGCTTTTAAATGCGGCGATAGATATTTTACCTGCTTACTATCTTTTATATTGGTTTTAAATACAAGTACGTTCATAATAATTATGTTTAAATTGGGAAGGACGAATTATTGTGATTTTGCTAGATTTACGAAACATCATTTGGCTTATCCCAAGTGCTGCACTGGTTACGCCATTGTTGTTTAAATTGTTCTCTTTCTTCTGGGTTCATTTTTTCCCATTTCTCTTTCATATTTTGCTTCCATTCTCTTCCCTTGGCACCCCATCCATTTTTAAATCCTCCGAACAAAATTTTACTTAATACTAAAATGCCAATGGCTTGCGGATAACTAATTATTTTTACAGAAGTAACCTCTACCAAAACACCATTCCACAACCGCATTACTATATAGCCTAATAATGCTACAAAAACAATAGCTAATATTGAAAACCCGATACATTTTCTAATCCAAAAACGCTTGTTCATACTGTTACATTTAATAATTTAATAACTCATCTTTTAATACTTGCAATCGTTCTCTCAAATGCAGTACTGCATAGCGTTTACGAGATATTAACGTATTAACAGAAGCACCTGTTTTAGCTGCAATATCTTTAAAAGAAATATCCTCTAATTCGTGCAATACAAATACCTGTTTCTGCTCTGGTGGCAATTCGTTTAACGCATTGTTAAGTGTTTCCCAAAACATAGCTCTTAAATAATCTGTTTCAGGATTATTATTAGCGTCAAAAAATAACTCTGCCCAACCTAAAATAGCTTCATCATCTCTATAAATATCATCTAACAGTTCGGGTTTATGTTTGCGTTTTACATCAGTAATACGATTTCTAGCTACCCTAAACAGCCAAGCATTTAATTGATTAATAGGTTGTGTATTACCTATAAACTGATAAAAAACATCTTGTAAAATATCTTCAGCATCAGCATCTGTATTCACACGTGTGCGAATAAAGCCCAATAAGCGCTTGCTGTAAGTACTTACAACATCTGCTATATTATTTTTACGAACATCTTGCATTGATGCCTCTAAGATAACTGCTGCCTCCATGTTAATAATGGGTTGACGGCTAGCGACAAATAATATTGTAACTATTACTAAAAAAAATGAGGATTAACCCAAAAAGTGTTCTTTGTAATTTAAAATTTTTCTAAAAACTAGTGTTACAACATAATACCTACTTTGTGCAATTAAATTACTAGCGTTTTGCAAACACCCTCTCAACAAAATTTTCGGGTACAATTGGGTATAACCATATTAAGTGTGGTATTATTTGCAACAAAAATTATTGCATATTTTACTACCAATTCTTTGGCTATTTTAACCGATGCGTTAGAAAGTATTGTAAATGTGTTGGCAGGTTGTATTGGGTTGTTTAGCTTGTATGTTGCTGCTAAACCTAAAGATAATGACCACCCTTATGGGCATGGCAAAGCAGAGTTTGTATCAGCTGCCGTAGAAGGCACGCTAATTATTGCAGCAGGTATTTTAATAATAGTACAAACAGTTCAAAATATATTAGAACCAAAAGCTATCGCATCGCTTGATTTAGGTTTGATATTAATAGGCATTACGGGAGTTATAAATTATGTGACTGGTTACATTTGCTTGCATATTGGTAAGCGTAATAAATCTATCGCATTAGAAAGTAGTGGTAAGCATTTACAAATAGATACTTATTCTACTATTGCAATTATTATTGGTTTAGTTGTTATTATCTATACAAAATGGATTTGGCTAGATACTTTAATAGCATTGGCTGTTAGCATATTAATTTTATATAATGGCTATCGAATTATTCGAAAATCTTTGGCAGGAATTATGGATGAAGCCGATGAAGAATTACTACAACAATTTGTAATAATCTTAAATAATAATAGAAGCATTAATTGGATTGATTTACACAACCTACGGGTAATAAAATATGGTAGCACATTGCATGTAGATTGTCATTTAACGGTGCCTTGGTATTTAAATATTCATGAAGCCCATAAAGAAATTGATATTTTAAGTGGGTTGATGTGCCAAAAATTTGGTGAAGCATTTGAACTATTTGTACATACCGATGGTTGTTTACCATTTAGTTGCCACATTTGTGATAAGCTAGATTGTAACGTAAGGCAACATCCATTTACAAAAAAAATACCTTTTACTTTAGAAAATATTAGCAGTAATTTGAAACATGGTGTAGAAGAAAAGTTAGCTGTTAAAAGTTGACAGTTTACTGTATAATCGCCCTTACTACCGATTAACGATAATGAACAATTTAAATTATAACTCATGAACAACGTTTGGAAAGCCTATCAAGAAGAAAACAAGGACCGTTTTTTAGAAGAATTATTAGACCTCTTACGTATACCAAGTGTAAGTGCTAAAAGTGAGCACAATGCAGATATGGCAACCTGTGCCGAAGTTGTAAAGCAACGTTTGCTAGAAGCAGGTGCAGATACTGTAACCATTTACGAAACAGCTGGTCATCCAATTGTATATGGCGAAAAATTGATAGACCCAAGCAAACCAACCGTATTGGTTTACGGTCATTACGATGTACAACCTGCTGACCCATTGAACCTTTGGAACAGTGGGCCTTTTGAGCCTGTAATTATTGATGGTAAAATTTTTGCTCGTGGTAGTTGCGACGATAAAGGACAGTTTTATATGCACGTGAAAGCCTTAGAAACATTGGTAAAAACAGACACGCTAAGTAATAATATTAAATTTATAATAGAAGGCGAAGAAGAAATTGGCAGCCCTAACTTGGCAACTTTTGTAAAAGAAAAAAAGGACATACTAAAAGCTGATGTGGTACTAATTAGCGATACATCTATGTTAAGCATGGATACGCCAAGTATTGATGTTGGTGTGCGTGGCCTTAGCTATATTGAAGTTGAAGTAACTGGCCCTAACCGTGATTTGCATAGTGGTGTGTACGGTGGTGCAGTGGCAAATCCTATAACGATGTTAGCAAAAATGATAGCTGCTTGTCACGATGAAAATAACCATATAACAATACCTGGTTTTTATGATGATGTGGTAGAAGCTTCGAGTGAAGAAAGAGCAAAAATGGCACAAGCTCCGTTTAATGAAACCGACTATAAAACAGATCTTGGCATTACAGCCTTATGGGGCGAAGCTGGGTACAAAACAAATGAGAGAACTGGTATAAGACCAACCCTTGAAGTAAATGGCATCTGGGGTGGCTATACCGGTGAAGGTGCTAAAACAGTATTACCATCAAAAGCATTTGCAAAAATTTCTACACGTTTGGTACCTAACCAATCATCAGTAAAAATTACAGAAAAACTAATAGCTTATTTTACCAAAATGGCACCCGCTGGCGTTACTGTAAAAGCTATGGAACATCATGGTGGCGAGCCTTATATGACACCAATAGATAGCATAGAATATAAAGCCGCTGAAAAAGCAATCACAACCACTTTTGGTAAAGAGCCAATACCTGTTCGTGGTGGTGGCAGCATACCTATTTGTGCTTTATTCGAGGAGGTATTGGGTATTAAAATTGTATTCATGGGCTTTGGTTTAGATAGCGATAATCTACATAGCCCTAACGAAAAATTTGATGTATTTAATTTTTACAAAGGCATTGAAACCATTCCTTATTTCCACCAGTTTTATACTGAGATGAAAGGATAGTTTTTTGAAATAGCACAATCATTTCTTAAAAAAATTAGAGTCAATGCGTTATTAATTGGCAAATAAATAATGTGGTAATAGAAAAAATAATAAAATAAAGTCGGCTATAATTAGTAGTAAATAAATTAACGCCGCTTAATTTAAATGTCGCCTCTAAGCTATCATTTATCTTCGCCCTAATGAAAGCATTGGTATATAAATCTACAGGTAGTTGGTACATTGTAAAAACCGAGGAAGGCAGGGTATTAAATGCTCGCATAAAAGGTATTTTTAAAATTGAAGGCTTAACGTCTACAAACCCTATTGCTGTTGGCGATGACGTAGATGTGGAAATGGAAAACGAGTTAGAAGATACTGGTACTATTACCAAAATTTACGATAGAAAAAACTATGTTGCCCGAACAAGCCCACATAACAAAAACAAGCACCATATTATTTCTTCAAACCTAGACCAAAGCTTGTTATTTGCTACGCTAAAAGACCCTAAAACATCTACTGGCTTTATAGATCGTTTTTTAGTAGCCTGCGATATGTATCATTTACCAGCTATTATTGTGTTTAATAAAGCAGATGTTTATGGCAAAAAAGAATTAGATAGATTTAAAGAACTACAACATACCTATGAAACTATTGGCTACACGGTTATACTAGCAAGTGTGCAAAAAGCTACAGGCTTAGATGCTATTAAAATAGTAATGCACAAAAAAACAACCTTGCTAAGCGGTCACAGCGGTGTTGGCAAATCAACATTTATAAACGCCATTTTTCCAGAGCTTGATTTGCGTACACAAGAAGTAAGCGATTGGAGTGGCAAAGGCTTGCACACCACTACTTTTGCCGAAATGTTTGACCTGCCTTTTGGTGGTAAAATTATTGACACGCCTGGCATAAGAGAGTTGGGTTTGGTAGATATAACAAAACAAGAGTTAAGTGGCTATTTTCCTGAAATGAAGGCTTTGGTAAACGCTTGTAAATACAATAATTGTATGCACACCAACGAGCTAGATTGTGCTGTAAAAGATGCTGTAAATGCTGGTAATATTGCTATTGACAGGTATGCTAGCTATTTAAAAATACTAGATACCATACAAGTTAATAGTTGGGATTAGTTTGTTTTTTGGCTAATTGATTATCGCGTTTAATTTGCTTCATAGCTGCCCTATATTCTGCTTTTTGGTATCGGGTTTTTGGCTTGTAGCCGGGTTGTTGCAACGAGAATAACTTCTCAGCACCAATTGGTGGCACGTAGGGTCTTTTCTCAAAAATGCTACAACTATATAAGCAAGTACTTAGTAATAAAATAATCAAAAAGGAT
Organism: Chitinophagales bacterium; assembly: GCA_038327865.1. Lineage (GTDB taxonomy): Bacteria > Bacteroidota > Bacteroidia > Chitinophagales > Chitinophagaceae > Parasediminibacterium. The sequence goes on from JBBQLL010000002.1 coordinate 93,988, forward strand.
TTCATATTTGTAGATGATTGTGTTTGTTATTTGTTATCATTATACGCCTCGTACCAACTAGCGTATTTTACATAGTTATTAGCAATTCTATCTACTTCACCACTCATTAATTCTTTAGAAATATCTTTTACTTTTTTTGCTGGCACGCCTGCATAAATAGTGCCTGCTTCTACCACTGTACCTTCTGTAACTACCGCCCCTGCTGCAATAATTGAGTTACTATTTATCACACATCTATCCATCACTATCGATCCCATGCCTATCAGCACATTATCTTTTATAGTACACCCATGCACCAAGGCATTGTGCCCAATAGATACATTATTGCCAATTATTGTGGCATTTTTTAAGTAGGTACAATGCACCACCGCACCATCTTGAATATTTACTTTATTACCCATGGTGATGGTATTTACATCGCCTCGTATCACCGCATTAAACCACACGCTACAATCATTACCCATGGCAACATCACCCACAATAGTAGCATTAGGTGCCACAAAACAATTAGTGCCAAATTGTGGTGTTTTATCAAGAACTGTAAGTATATAGGCCATGGTATAATTTTATAAGTTGAGAGTTTAAAAATAGACAGAAAAATTGATTAGCAGTGTTTATTGACGATGTAATAACTATTTCCTAGGCTACCTTTACTTTTGCAATTATCTTTTGTTTTAAATTATAAACCACAAACCATAAACCACCATGTCGCTTCGTAACCAGTTTCTTAATCATATTGCCCAAACATCACCTGCACCCATTGGACTAGAAATGGTGAAGGCTGAGGGCATTTGGTTGTATGATAGTGATGGTAAGCGTTACCTAGATATGATTAGTGGTTTTAGTGTAGCTAATATTGGGCATAGCCATCCAAAAGTGGTGCAAGCGGTGCAGCAACAAGCGGCACAATACATGCACTTAATTGTATATGGCGAATATATTCAGCAGCCACAAGTGGCTTATGCACAGCTATTGACGCAGCATTTACCAGCATCACTAAACTGTGTGTACTTTACTAGCAGTGGTGCTGAAGCAACCGAAGGCGCTATGAAGTTGGCAAAACGTGTAACCAACCGTAGTAAAATTATTAGTTGTAACAAGGCGTACCATGGCAGTACGCAAGGTGCCTTAAGTGTAATGGGTGACGAGTATTTTAAAACAGCTTTTCGACCTTTATTACCCAATATTTTTCATTACGATTATAATAGCCACGCTTTAATTGATGCCATTGATAGCCAAACAGCTTGCGTAATACTAGAAACCGTACAGGCAGAATCTGGTATAGTTGCGCCTTCGGCAAATTGGTTGCAAGCCGTTAGAGACAAATGTAATAAGCATTGTGTACTATTAATTTTAGATGAAATTCAAGCTGGTTTTGGCCGCACAGGTAGCCTTTGGGCGTTTGAACAATATGGTATTGTACCAGATATTCTACTACTCGGCAAAGCGCTTGGTGGTGGTATGCCTTTGGGTGCTTTTGTAGCAGATAAACAATTAATGAATACCTTAACTAGCAATCCTGTTTTAGGGCATATTACCACATTTGGTGGGCATCCTGTAAGTTGTGCAGCAGGTATGGCTGCATTTCAGGTTTTAATAGAAGGCAATTTTATTAGCCAAATAAAACAAAAAGAACAATTGTTATTGCACTATATAAAACATTCTGCTATTAAGGCTATTCGTACCGCTGGTTTATGGATGGCTATTGAGTTTGATAGTTTTGAAACCAATTATGCCGTTATAAAAAAATGCATTGCTAATGGCTTAATTAGCGATTGGTTTTTGTTTAATAATACTAGTATGCGTATTGCCCCACCTTTAATAATTACCAATTCAGAATTGATAGATATGTATAACCTAATTGTTGCAAGTATTAATGAAGTGGCTGGGCTTGTCTCACCACATAGGCAGATAGGTACATAGAAAAAACTATGCTGTTAAAGAATTTAAGGTTATGTACCTAACTGCCAATGTGGTTAATGCTCATCGTTTTCTTTTATCAGTTTGTTTAAATTGTAGGTAACTAGGTAACAAATTTCGTTGCCGCTCTATTTCTGGTTTTTGATATTCTACATAGTAAATTTTTAGCAATATTAAAAAGTACGAGATGAGTAATGGCCCAAAAATTAACCCCGTAATACCAAAATATTTCAAACCAATAATTACACCTAAAACGGTTACTATTGGGTGAACATCTGCCATACGCTTTGCTAGTACAAATCGAATTACATTATCGCTAACACCAATAATTAGTAGTCCCCAACCTATTATAAAAAAGCCTTGCCAACTTTGCCCTTTTGCTAATAAATACAAAGCTGTTGGTACCCATATTAACCCTGTACCTACCAATGGTATTACTGATGCAAAGCCGGTAACAACACCCCAAAAGCCTGCATCGTTTAGCCCAACAATATGGTATGCAGTAAATGCCAGCAAACCATGCGCTACACAAATAAAGGGCACACCTACTGCATTACTAAAGGTTTGGGCTTTTAGCTCATTACCAAACATCATCATCTTACTTCTTTTAAAAGGCAGATATAATATCAAGCTAGCCTCTAGCCTACCAGTATTTATTATTAAAAAGTACAAAAAGAAATACATCATACTGATTGTAGTAAAAAAATTGAAGCTACTGTTTAAAAGACTGGTAACTATGCCCGTACCAAAACCCTGAATTTTGTTTAAACTTTCTTGCGATATGATATTGACTTTATACTTCTGTTGAATAAATTCACCAAAATGTTTTATGGGTTGAATAATTGCCTCGGGGTTTGATGCTACTTGCACCACTTTGCCATACAGCATACTTATAAATAAACCAATTGGCAATAATATAATAAAAAATGACACTATAATAACAAGTGTTGACGAGTATCCTTTTTTCCATCCCCAATGTTTGGTAAGCCAATATACCAATGGCTTACTAAGTACATAAAACATGACAGCACCTAAAAATGCAGTAAAAAATTCCACTACCGACCATAAAAGCAGCAATGCAAAAATGATGATAAAAGCTAGAAAGAAATATCGATTAACCTTTAAGTCTTGCTTAATATTTTCCATGTAAATTGTGTTTGCATTATGGTATAAAAATTGTACCGTAAAATGTCATTATATTTTTAAATGTACACTACGATGTCAAACAATCAAAAAATTTTAGGGGGTTTATTATTAGGTTTAGCAGCAGGTATGGCTATAACTACTTTTTTAAACAGCGATAAAGGAAAAGACGTAGTTGCAAATGCAAAAGCAAGGTTCAGTAATTTAAACATTGAATTAGATAAGTTACTTGCTAAAGAGAAAGTTTTTTTAGATGAAATAGAGGCAAAAATTAGTGAAGTATAATTCAGCATAGCATAACAACCATTCACAAAATTACTATTTATAAAGCCACATCATTATTGGTTGTGTTATGTGTTGTAGAGGTTTACTTAATTTATTTAAAAATTAGCACGTTACTATTGCACAATCAGGGCTATTGCAAATTGCTTACGGATAAGGTTCTGTGTCGGGTAAAGCAACCATACCTATGTAACACCACAAAGCGGCTTAAAGCTTTGCTATTACTACTATTTGTTTAGTTTATAACACGCAAAAAGTAAGGTCGTAAATACTAAAACCAAGGATAGTTTTAGTAGATTTCTCATTGGCTATTTAAATGCAATCTCAATACTTCTACCCACAACTAGCAGTTTATCAATTGTTAAATATTTTACAAATAGAGCAGCTTTAATATTGATTTTAAAATATGGATGAGCATTTGCACACCATTGGTTTTAAACAATTTTAATTAATGATAAATCGCTTATTATGAAAACAGCTATACGCTCTATAATAGTAGTTATTATAAGTTCATTTTTACTTACTAGTTGCGTTAAAACTTTAGGTGTTGTAGCAGATCCTATTGTTGGGTCTTGGGTTTTAACTGATGCTGCAAAAGGTAACTCTTATGGTTGGCGACCCTTATATACAGGACTAGAAAATGGTGTATTTACATTTTATGCTAATGGCAGTGCGGCATACGATGATGGCTTTAGTAAGTATCAAGGTAGTTGGGCTATAACTACTGTTAGCACTGGTTATTACGATTATTACGGTAACTATTACACCGATTATCATGATGCTATGCAAGTACGTTTAAGAGAATACACAACAAACAGCACCATTAGTTTTTATTTTGATGATATAAATTTTAATAGCGGCAACTATTTTACTGGTACTTATTACAGTAATAATGCTATTGAACGTTATAGATTTAGCCGCTACTAAGCAATTGAAAAAAGTTACTAATTATCTTGCACAAAAAGCCCCGCACTTTTAATTGCGAGGCTTTTGTTTATCTAGTATCATCAAACAATTATCTCAATAATAACATTTCTCTGTACTTAGGTAAAGTCCATGCTTCATCATCTACCAAATGCTCTAATTTATCAACGTGGTAGCGGATTGTATCAAAATATTTACCTTTAACATCATCGCAATAGGCTATGGCTTTTGTTCTAGTATCGGTAAGATTATTCGCTACTTTTCTAGCTTCAACCATTTCATTTACCTGCTCGTAAACCATATTGATGTGTTCGCTTACTTCATTTAAAATGGCCAATTGACTACGATAAGTAGTTTCAGGTACACCAACAGCTTTTAGACTTTCAATGTTACCAGCTAATTGTGTTAAGTATTTTACAGCCGCTGGAATAATGTGGTTGATAGCTAAATCGCCCATTACCCTTGCTTCTATTTGTACTTTTTTAAGATATTTTTCAAGTTCAATTTCGTGCCTTGCCTCTAACTCGCTGTGTGTATAAATATTATTGGTTTGGAATAATCTTTTGGCCTTATCTGTAACCAAAGCATCTAACGCAATAGGTGTAGTTTTTAAGTTTGGCAAGCCTCGTTTTTCAGCTTCTATATGCCATTCTTCGCTATAACCATCACCCTCAAACAACACTTTTTTACTTTCAACAATGTAGCGTTGAATAGTTTGCATGATAGCAATTTCTTTCTTCTCGCCTTTTTCAATTATTGCATCTACATCTTTTTTAAATGTTTTTAAGGTTTCAGCAATTATGGTATTTAAAATAATCATTGGGTTGGCGCAATTGGCTGTAGAACCTACTGCACGAAACTCAAACTTATTACCCGTAAATGCGAAAGGAGAAGTACGGTTTCTATCGGTATTATCTAACAATAGTTCAGGGATACTTCGATGAAGATCTAATTTTAAAATAGCTTCATCTTGCTCGTCAAATTTATCGCCAACACGGCTTTCAACTTCTTCTAAAACCTTAAATAAATATTGTCCAACAAACACAGAAATAATAGCTGGAGGGGCTTCATTTGCACCCAAACGGTGATCGTTAGGGGCAGATGCAATTGATGCTCTTAAAATATCGGCATAATCGTGCACCGCTTTAATGGTATTAACAAAAAATGTTAAGAACATTAAGTTGGTTTTTGGCGTTTTGCCAGGTGCCAATAAATTTACACCAGTATCTGTAGCCAAGCTCCAATTGTTGTGCTTACCACTACCGTTTATGCCAGCAAATGGTTTTTCGTGCAGCAATACTTTTAGTTTGTGGCGTTTTGCAACACGGCTCATCACATCCATCAACAAGGTGTTATGGTCAACAGCAATATTAACTTCTTCAAAAATTGGTGCACATTCAAACTGAGCAGGTGCTACTTCATTGTGACGGGTACGCAAGGGAATACCAAGTTTGTAAGCTTCGTTTTCGTAATCACGCATAAAAGCGTATACTCTTTCTGGTATTGTTCCAAAATAATGGTCTTCTAATTGTTGCCCTTTTGCTGGGGCTGCGCCAAATACTGTACGCCCGCTTTGTACTAAATCAGGACGAGCATTTGCCAAGGCTTCATCAATAACAAAATACTCTTGTTCCCAACCTAAAGTGGCGGTAACTTTATTTATACTTTTATCAAAATAATTACAAACATCTACAGCCGCTTTGTTTAAAGATTCTAAGGCCTTTAACAATGGGGCTTTATAATCTAAAGATTCACCAGTGTATGAAACAAAAATGGTAGGAATACACAAGGTTTTACCAAACCCAATTTCTATAATAAATGCTGGTGAAGAAGGATCCCAGGCAGTGTAACCGCGAGCTTCAAAAGTGGCTCTCAAACCACCATTAGGAAAAGAAGACGCATCTGGCTCTTGTTGCACAAGTGCAGCACCATCAAACTCTTCAATTGCAGTACCATCGGTTTTTAAGGTAAAAAAGCTATCATGCTTTTCTGCTGTAGAACCTGTAAGTGGTTGAAACCAATGTGTAAAGTGGGTAACACCTTTACTTTCTGCCCAGGCTCTTAATCCATTTGCAATTTGACTAGCATTTGCTCTGTCAATTTTTTTACCACCTTTAATGCTGCCAACAAGACTTTTGTAAGCATCATCGCTAAGATATTCTCTTGCGGTTTTAACGGTAAAAACATTCTCGCCAAATATGGCAGTAATTTTAGACGATTTAGGACCTCCTGCTTCTATTTCGTCAGTTAGTTTCGTAATAGCCTCAAATCTTAATGACATGGTACTTTAAATTTTGGATTAAACAGATAATGTTTCAAAAGAACAATATTTTTTACCTTTTTCCAAAAAAATACGCAACTAATTAGGAAAATATATGAAAAAAAATGACAACTACTAGAATTTATCCTTAAAAACTGAAAAAAAAATGACATAGATTATTTTATTATCTCTGCTAATAGTCATTACACAAATTTTATAACTGTAAATTATACTAATAAATTTTTAAACAAATCAACTATCATTTTAAATAAAAAATGATAAATTAATCAAATTATAAAAATAAATAATTATTTTAAATATAAAATTTATTTTTCATTTCGATTTAATTATTTAAAATATTCAGACGTATTATATGAATATTAGGCCTACAAATTTTATAAAATAATTATAAAGCCAATTCAATAAATACATTATAAAATAAAAAATGTAATAAATTATTTTATTTTTTGATTTTTTTAACTTTATTTTATCAAAAATTACAAATAGTTGAATTTTATTTAAACTAATTGAACTTTTGTAAAATTTTCTCTTTTTGACAAGATTTAGTCTTTTACATTTTTACTGGTATTACTGCTAATTTTTGGGTGTTTTTACAGTCAAAATTGTAATTAAATTAAGTAAAAATATCAACTAAGAGTTTCGGATAAAACGATACATGCCATATAATAAAGCGCTTTGCATTTAAAGATTATTATTAACCAACAGGAATCGTTTTTTAGTCAACCAAAAACAAGCAATCAACTGACTTTAAAACATTTCGGTACTAAAACCACACCGCTATGTTCAAAAAAACAATTCTATCTGCTTTAGCAATGGCTACTATTATTGTGGCATCTGCTCAAGATTCAACAAAAAAAGCAATCACCATCATTTCTGGTTCGGTTGATGCGTACTATCGTTACGATTTTAACAATGCACCAGATGCTTTAGGTAAACAAGTGACTAACAACTTAACAAGTTTTACCAATTCAAAAAATTCATTTGAGCTAGGTATGGCCACTTTAAAAGTTGATCACAGTATTGGAAAAGTATCTGCAACTGCCGATTTGGGTTTTGGTAGAAGGGCTGCTGAGTTTTCTTACAATGATGGTGCTTCTTTGGCATCAGTTAAGCAATTGTATGTTACTTATGCCCCAAGCACTAAAGTAAAATTTACTTTGGGTAAATTTGCTACACACATTGGTTACGAGTTAGTTGATGCTGTTGCAAATAGAAACTACAGCATGAGTTATGGGTTTTCGTATGGCCCTTTCTTTCACACAGGTTTAAAAGCTGATATTTTATTAGGGGGCAAATCTGCCTTTATGATTGGTGTGATGAACCCTACTGACTATTCAACTACCACTTCATCTGATAAATACGTTATTGCCCAGTTTAGTACTGGTTCAAAAAATGATAAATTCAAAGCGTATTTAAATTATCAAGGCACAAGTACCCCCGATTTAAAATTATCGCAATTTGATTTGGTATTGCTAGGTACTATAAGTAGCAAATTTGCAATCAACTACGATGGCACTATTCAGTCAAGAAAAATTGCTGGCATTTCTAAGAGCTGGAGCAGTAATGCCCTTTATTTTAACTACGATCCATCTAGCTCATTTGGATTAACACTTCGTGGTGAGTATTTCAGCGATATAAAAAGTGTTTTAGGTTTGGGTACAAGCATTTTTGTTCCAACATTATCTGCAAATTTTAAAATTGATAATTTAACAATTATTCCTGAAATACGCTTAGATAACGCAAAAGATGATTTTTTATTTAGTAAAAGTACTGGTGCTGCAACAAAAAGTGCTGGAAACTTCATTTTAGCAGCCACTTACAAATTTTAAAATAAAGAGAGAATTATTTTTTCCAAATCCTTTAAAGATACTACATAAATATTTTTCACAATTTAATCCCTTACGACATGTTTTCAGCAACTTTAGCCTCGTTACGAGGATTGGGAAAAAAGAAAGAGATTTCTAGCCCAGTTTTACAACTTACAAAAGCTCAAAAAATACGATATGGTTTAACGTATTTTGCGGGTAAAATGCTTGGTCTGCTTATTGTATTAGTAGCCATGAAAATTTTACCAGGTATGATAGCAACGCCAGCAATGGCAGGCGAAACCTACACGCCTCATGAAACTGTATTAATAAATACAGCTAATACCATTTGGACTTTGATGGCTGCATTTTTAGTATTTGGAATGCAAGCAGGGTTTGTTATGTTGGAAGCAGGATTTGCCCGTCAAAGAGAAACAGTAAATGTATTAATGGAATGTATTTTTGACACTTGCCTGTGTGGTTTACTATTTTGGGCAATTGGTTATGCCTTTATGTTTGGAGAAGGTAATGGCTGGATTGGTTTTCATGGATTCTTTTTGCAAGGAGATCCAAATCCTTCTGCTACTGCAGCAGCTATTGCAGCACATGCCCCGTTAGCGGCAGGTACTTATTTGGCATATGGTGTGCCAGTAATTGCACATTGGATTTTCCAGTATGCATTTGCAGATACATGCTCTACTATTGTTTCTGGTGCAATGATTGGTCGTACAAGTTTCCGTGGCGATATTTTGTATTCGATAGGTATCACTGGCTTTATCTATCCAATTATTGGGCATTGGGCTTGGGGGCCAGACGGTTTCCTAGTATTAATGGGAAGTGCTGACCATTTATTACCAAACTTGGGCCAAGGTTTCCGTGACTTTGCAGGATCTACCGTTGTTCACACAATTGGTGGTGTAGCTTCTTTGGCAGGTGCAATTGTTCTTGGACCTCGTTTGGGGCGTGTATTTAAACGTGATGGCGGCGGCCCAATGTCTCCACACAATTTAACACTGGGCGCACTAGGCACATTTATATTATGGTTCGGATGGTATGGCTTTAACCCTGGTAGTACTTTATCAGCTGTAGATATGCAAGGTATTGGCCGTGTTGCTACTAATACTACGTTAGCAGCTTGTTCTGGCGGTATGGTTGCTATGTACTTTGCTTTGTGGTTTGGTGAAACAAAAGGTAAATTTGACTTAGGATTTACTTGTAACGGTGTTTTAGGTGGCTTGGTTGCTATTACTTGTCCTTGTTATTGGGTTTCTCCACTGGGTGCAGTAATACTTGGTGGCATTGCCGGTTTGGTAGTTTATTTGGGAACCATTGCTTTAGAACATTTACGTATTGATGATCCAATTGGTGCAGTTCCAGTTCATGGTTTGGCTGGTATTTGGGGTACATTGTCTTTAGGTTTATTTGCTTGTGGACAATACGGTGCAACTGGTTCAACTGGTGCCGACGACTCAGCTCCTGTAAAAGGATTATTCTATGGCGGCGATTTAAGTGTATTTAAAGCACAAGCCATCGGTACCTTTACCATCGCAATTGCAACTTTTGTTATCACATTTATCATGATGTGGCTTATTAATAAATTGCCTAATCCTTGGAGGTTACGTGTTGATAAAGAAGTCGAAGAAGGTGGACTCGATTTATTAGAGCATGGTAGTGTAGCTTATCCAACTCAGCAATAAGTTAAAAATATTTATACTATACTATTAATAACCATTTTAGAAAAGAGGTTGTCTCAAAAGTTTGGGACAACCTCTTTTCTTTCAGAGAGTTGTCAGTTAAGCAATTCTACAGGCTTTGTTTTGTTTATGGTTCTTAATTTTAGTACTGATTAGCAAAATGTTAATAAATTGTTAAATATGTAAATTTATAAAAAAATAGTTACCGTTTTTTTATCACTTTCTCTAGAAAAACTTCACATATTTATGAGTATTGAATTATTTGAAACGATTGTTTCTGAGAAAATTATCAAAAATTTAAAAAAATATACACAATTGGCAACTGCGCCTCAGAAATAGTAAATATGTAATTATTTTTTATATACTTATGTATTTTAAAGGTGTATTTCAAGCTAGAAGTGGTATCATTTTAATTTGTTCCTTTACATTATCAAGTAAAAAATTACAAATTAAAACAGATAAATTATGACTATTTTACAAGTTGTTCTATCATTAATCGTTTTGTTAGCTTTAATTGTAGCACCAGCTTTTCAAACGAACCATAAAAAAGCTAACTAAGCTTACTTATTTAAAAAAAAAGACCGAGAAAATTCTGGGTCTTTTTTTTTAACTACTTTTTTAAAATGCGATTTGGGCTATTTCTTGGCTATATAAATATATTCAACCATTTAGTAATTTACTATTAACATAATATTTGTATACATGTTTGAAAGTAGAAACTTAAATAACTATATAGTATTCAATCCTTTAAACTAATTTTTTACAGAAAGCAGGTTAATAGGTATTATTCTAATTATTTGCACATATGTTTCGCTCCTTTTAGCCAATCTCTCTTTTACATAAGCTGCTTATACTGGATTTTGGTTTCTTGTAATCCATCGCTAAAAGTTTACGACTTTAAATTGAGTAGTTTAGAAGTAGCACGAAAATTAAAATTTCAAAACCTTTTACCGTATGTGTCTTTAAAAGCCAATATTTTAAATGAAGACTATTATGCATTAAAAAATCTGAGTACCAATTTCATTCAAAATAATTATAAATGGGGAATTGATTTTAAAATACCCTTGTTTTTACGTGAGGCAAGAGGCGATTATAAAAAGCACAATTAAAAATTAAAGAAACTAGCTTAGAATTTATAAATAAGAAACAACAAACAGTTACTAAGATAAAAAGCTACTATAATGAATTTTCGGGCTTATCGCAACAATTGGTACTTAGCCAAAGTATTTATAACAACTACCAAGCTCTACTAAAAAACGAAGAATTTAAATTTACACAAGGTGAGAGTTCTTTGTTCTTGGTAAATAGTCGCGAAACTATAGTAATAGAACTATTGCAAAAACAAATAGAACTGAATATTAAATATTACAAAGCCAATTATGCAGTTGAATGGGCTGCGGGTTTGTTGCAATAAAGTTATAAAAAAAATAAGGCCTTGAAAAATCAAGGTCTTATTTTAAAATATCCAAAATATAAGTTATACAATTTTAACTACAACCCATACTATTACCACAATTTAGGCATTTGTAGCATGTACCACTACGCACTGTTATATGACCACATGTATTGCAACTAGGTGCATCGCTTTGCATACTTTTAGCAGCTGCATTTACTGCAGACATACCAAAATCAGACATTGTTTCAGTTGCTAAACGTTGCAATTTTTGTGACTGAGCAGAAGGGGTAGTATTAGCATTTGCTGCTACACGAAAATTGCTTAATTCTGGCTTACCAATAAAGGTTACTTCATCATCTTCACCAGTATTTTCTACTTCTGGTTTGTTTAAAACATGTACCAAATCTGTTCTATCTAAGTAGTCAAAAGCCAAAGCCCTAAACACAAAGTCAACCAAAGAAGTAGTCGTTTTAATATTCGGATGATCTACCATGCCAGCTGGCTCAAACTTGGTAAATACAAATTTTTCAACAAACTCTTCTAGTGGCACACCATATTGTAACCCAACAGAAATAGAGATTGCAAAACAGTTCATCAAACTGCGAAGCGTAGAACCTTCTTTAGCTAAATCAATAAATATTTCGCCCAAAGTACCATCTGCATATTCACCAGTTCGTAAAAACAATACCTGCCCATTTATTTTGGCTTTTTGTGTATAGCCCCGACGTTTTGCAGGTAATGATTTGCGTTCTACAATTCTAGACAGTTCGCGTTTTAACTTAGTATCCGTTGAGGCCGTCATACGCTTTGTAACCTCCTCTAACAATTCATCTACAGTTAATTTTGTAAGGTCTACAATGTTAGGTTGATTTCTAGTTGCTAGTTGCTGATTACTGGTTTCTAGTTCACTTACAACTAGCTCCTTAGCACTTGATTCTTCCTCAATTTTTTTCTTCTTATCAGATTTGTTACTTAATGGTTGTGACAATTTTGAACCATCGCGGTATAACGCATTTGATTTTAAACCTAATTCCCAACTTATTTTATAACAATCAGCAATTTCTTCAATAGTTGCTTCGTTTGGCAAGTTGATGGTTTTAGAAATAGCACCGCTTAAAAAAGGCTGGCAGGCAGCCATCATACGAATATGTCCATGAGGATGGATGTAACGTCTACCTTTTTTCCCACATTTATTAGCACAGTCAAATACTGCTAAATGCTTATTTTTCAAGTATGGCGCACCTTCTACCGTCATAGCACCGCATATATAATCGTTGGCTGCATCAATTTCATCGTCGGTAAAGCCTAGACCTTCTAGCATATTGAAACTAAAATCGCCATACTGATCTTCAGTAAAACCAAGACGTTGCAAACAAGCATCCCCTAACGCATACCGATTAAAAATAAAGCCAATTTCAAAAGCCGCTTTTGCCGCATTGTTTAGTTTTGTAATATCTTCTTGTAAGAAGCCTTTGGCTAATAATGTTTGTGTATTAATAAAAGGAGCCGCATTAAAATTGGCAGCACCTACTGCATATTTTTCTATCGCATCTATTTCTTTTTGGTTATAACCCAATGTTTTTAACGCATTTGGCACAGCACCATTAATTATTTTAAAATAGCCACCACCGCTTAATTTTTTAAACTTTACTAATGCAAAGTCCGGCTCAACACCTGTAGTGTCGCAATCCATTACCAACCCAATAGTACCGGTTGGTGCAATAACTGTTGTTTGTGCATTTCTGTAACCATACTTTTCACCCATTTGTACAGCGTCGTCCCATGCTTTTGTAGCCGCAGTTAATAAAAAATCTGGGCAAAATTTCGCATTAATACCTTGTGGTTTTATTTCAATGCCTTCGTATGCGTCTGCTGCATCGTAGGCGGCAGCACGGTGGTTACGCATAACACGCAACATGTCAACTTTATTTTCCTCGTATCTCTCAAAAGCACCTAAAAAGCTAGCCATTTCAGCCGATGTTTTATAAGCAACACCAGTCATAATAGCACTTACAGCACCTGCAATGCCACGGGCTTCATCACTATCGTAAGGTATACCACTAATCATTAACACTGTGCCTAAATTGGCAAAGCCAAGTCCTAGTGTTCTATAGTCGTAGCTTAATTGCGCTACTTCTTTACTAGGAAACTGTGCCATTAATACAGAAATTTCTAATACTACTGTCCACAAACGGCTGATGTATTCTATGCCTTCCGCATCTAATTTATTAGTACTTTCATCAAAGAATTTTCTTAGGTTAATGGATGCTAAATTACAAGCAGTATTGTCTAAAAACATGTACTCGCTACAAGGATTAGACGCATTGATGCGACCACCTTTTGGACAAGTATGCCACTCGTTAATGGTTGTATCGTATTGTGTTCCAGGATCGGCACAAGCCCAAGCAGCATAAGCCACTTGATTCCATACATCACGTGCTGGAATTTTTTTCATTGTTCTACCATCTGTTCTCGCCTTTAATTCCCAATCACCATCTTCTTCTAGCACTTTAAAAAACTCGTTTGGAATACGAATTGAGTTATTAGAATTTTGACCAGCAACGGTTGAATAGGCTTCACCTTCGTAACTATTATCATAACCAGCAGCCACCAAAGCGGCTACCTTTTTTTCTTCACCAACTTTCCAGTTAATAAACTCCATTATTTCTGGATGATCTAAATCTAAGCAAACCATTTTAGCTGCTCGTCTTGTAGTGCCACCACTTTTTATTGCTGCTGCTGCTCTATCACCAATTTTTAGAAAACTCATTAAACCGCTAGATGTACCGCCACCACTTAATTTCTCGCCACTACCACGTATTTGAGAATAGTTAGTACCAACACCGCTACCATATTTAAAAATTCTTGCTTCACGCACCCATAAATCCATTATGCCGCCGTCATTCACTAAATCGTCGCTTACGCTTAAAATAAAACAAGCATGCGGCTGAGGACGCTCGTAAGCATTAACTGATTTTTTTAATTGCCCATCAATAGCATCAACATAATAATGTCCTTGAGGCTTACCTGTAATACCATAACTTTCGTGTAAGCCAGTATTAAACCATTGTGGGCTGTTTGGTACACAAGATTGATTAAGAATACTATAAGCTAATTCTTCGTAAAAAATTTGGGCATCTTTTGCGGTATCAAAATAATTATATCGCTCACCCCATACGCGCCAACAGTTGGCCATACGGTGAGCTACTTGTTTTACAGATGTTTCTCTACCTAAACTACCATCGGCTTGTGGCACACCTGCTTTACGAAAATATTTTTGTGCTAGAATATCTGTAGCAATTTGGCTCCATTGTTTGGGCACTTCTACATTATTCATTTCAAATACTTTCTCGCCAGTTGGATTTTTGATTACACTATCGCGGTAATCATATTCAAACATGTCGTAAGGGCTTACACCCTCTTTTGTGAAACGGCGGCTGAATTGCAGGCCATTGTTGGTGGTAGTTTTTGCCATAACAAGCGATAATTATTTGCTGATTTTTTAAATTGTTTTCTCCCGTTAAGAAATTGTTAAGCGTTAAACGAAAATATCTTTCTGTTTCTTAAAAACAATATTCCAGATTTCAACAGAATGTGGATAAGCAATGTGCATTAAACCAAACATCAAACCCCCATTGATTTTGCTGCGATACCCACAGTTGCAACCATTTATTGTTGATAAAATAATTGTTTAGCTTTCTAAATTTTATAGATATGTGGCACTTTAAACAAAATTAGTTTTGTCTGGGAATGATTTTTTAGTATCCGTAATATGTTTTTGTTAAAGAATTTTATTTGCCGAAGGTTATTTATATTGCATCATATACTGTTTTAAAAAAAATATTGTTTTAAAATTTTAATTCATTTTAAAATAAAAGAATTTAAAGAAAAGTTTTTGCATTTTTGCAACGAACGCACCCTATTTTATTGCATGAAGCAAACATTGTATAATCAATTTGTAGAAAGAAAAAAAACAGGCAAAAAGTCATTTTCAGTACTTATTGACCCTGATAAGGTTGATGTAGCTGGTATCGACCAATTGGTTAGTTTGGCCATAGAAGCATCTGTGGATTATTTTTTTGTAGGTGGTAGTTTGGTTATATCCAATCACTTAGATGAGTGTATCAAGCAAATAAAAGCCAATAGCGATATACCAGTTATTTTATTTCCAGGTTCGCCATCGCAAGTAAGCCGATATGCAGATGCCTTATTATACCTATCATTAATTTCAGGCAGAAATCCAGAATTATTAATTGGTCAGCATGTTATTTCTGCACCATTTATAAGAAAAAGTGGTTTAGAAATAATGCCAACAGGTTATATGGTTGTTGATGGTGGTGCACCAACAACAGTATCATACATATCAAATGCAAGCCCAATACCAGCCGATAAAAATGAAATTGCAATGTGTACTGCAATGGCAGGCGAAATGCTTGGCATGAAGCTAATTTACATGGATGCAGGCAGTGGGGCTAAACGTGCTATTACTGAAGAAATGATTGGCAAAGTTGCAAGCCATATAGAGGTTCCTTTAATTGTAGGTGGTGGTATTACAACACCTGAGAAAGCCTACCTAAACTGCAAAGCTGGTGCAGATATAATTGTTGTTGGCAATGCAATAGAAAAAGATATTTCGTTAATTAAAGAAATGAGTGCGGCAATAAAAAGCGTTAAACAAGTTGTTTAATGATAATAAGGGCTAATCATAAAATATACAACCGGCCCGGTAATTGCCACGTATAACCACAATGGCCAAGTTATTCGTGCCAATTTTTTGTGTAGCGAGAATTCGGCAATTAAAGCCCTATAAGCAGTAAATAGAATGAATGGTAATATTACTGCTGCCAAAAAAACATGGGTGCTTAAAATGAGATAATACAGGTATCGGATGTTTCCTACCAACAGCTTTTCATTTTCTGTAACGTTTCCATCATGGTTAATATCACCGAACTTAGATTCGCTTGCAAACAACCGATGTGCCACATAAGATGCTAAAAACAAGATAGAAAAAATTAATGCACACATCATCAAACGCTTGTGCATTTTGTATTTACCATTTTTTACTGCAATTAGAGCAACAATCAACAATAACGCAATTACACTATTTATAAACGCATTAAACATTGCAAAAATGTGGACATTGAAACCTAAATTAACACTCAATTTATACTTACCCAGTAATACAACTAGCAAAAAAACAACTACGGAAAAAACATAGATTAACCACTTGGCTTTTATATCATTTTTTATCAGAGATGCTTGTAACATGTATAGTAATTTATATTTTATAGTTTAAAAGTTTACTTAACGTTAGTATTTAGCCGTTTATTTTTCTGTGCCTACTCATAAATAATACAAAGCATACCACTAAAATTATTATAACAAGCCAAAGCCATTTCAGGTCAATAATGGTAGCAAACAATTCACTTTTTTTGGTCTTATCTTTTTCTAACATCAACAAACCAATATCACGAGCCAATTTGGTTAAAGCAGCAGAATCTAGCCCATTATAATAACCACGCACTACATAATCTTTATCTAGAACTACAAAACGGTTGGTATGTACAAAATCTGAATCAACGGGTTCGCCACTAAATTTATCAACCTTTAACTCTGCAAAGGCAAATTTGGCGATGCTATCGTGGTTGCCAGTTAGCATCCACCAATTATCATGATTTACGCCAAAACGATCAGCATAATCCTTTAAAACGCTTACACTATCGCGTTCCGCATCAATAGTAAACGAAACAAATTGTACTATTGACGTATCAATTTTTTTTCTGGTATCGCCTCCTAAAATAAATGAGTGTTGCAACTTTGCCATATTTCGCGTAAGCCTTGGGCAAATACTACGGCAATGTGTAAAAAAGAAATCAAGCACCATTATTTTGCCGGGCTTATCGTATAAATTAACAGTATCACCAAGCTGATTTACTAATCTAATATTGGCGGTTTTATGCCACATACTATCTGAGATTTGTTTGCCATTTTGTATTCGCTCTATTACCGTATCTAACAAATATTTGCGAGGCATATCAACTGCATTTTCACTAGCACCTTTTAAAATTAAATAACTACCAACAGGTAATATAATTGCTAAACATAAGGCCAATAATGCTTTTTTGTTCATAGTGGTGGTACTTAATTGTAAATATTATTTTAGCCCATATTAGCAACTATATTTATTACTAATAAAAAACCATCGCCATAAAGCGATGGTTCGGAAATATGTAAATTTTATCATTAATCGACAATAACAGTTACTCAACTGCTTTATGCTTTTCAGCACCATGGCCTTCTTCTTTTTTCGCAACTTTAATTTCGGTTTGAGCTTTTTTATAAGGATCGTAAGTATTCCGCAAATTTTTGTAAGAATTACCTTCGTATAAAAAAGCTGTAATAAACCAAACAAATAATAATAAAGGCACAACAATTGTCATTATCAAGTTCTTTAGTTCATGCTTTAAGTGCATAAAATAACCGACAATATAAAACGCTTTTACCATCATTAAAATAACGATTGTACCTTTAATTGCCAATATAAACTGATGATTTGTTAGCCTCATCATATAAAAACCTAAAGCCAACTCTACCGCTGTTAATATTGATAAAATGATAGTTACTCGCCAGATTTCTTTTACTGCACCGTCATTGCTATGTTCTGCATGTACTGCTTGTTCCATAATACCGTAATAATGAATTTAAAAATATTTTTAGTTAAATTAAGTAAAAACAAGTGAATACAAACACCCACACCAAATCTACAAAGTGCCAGTATAATCCTGCCTTTTCAATCATTAAATAGTGACCGCGTTTTTCAAATTGGTCGGTCAATGTCATAATCAACATTACAATATTAATTATCACACCGCTTAATACGTGAAAACCATGAAACCCTGTTATTGTAAAAAAGTAATTGGTAAAATTTGTAGATGATTGTGTACCATCAGCATTCATAAAAGGATTAAGACCCCACCATGCACCTTCAGCATGTAAATGTGTCCATTCCCATGCTTGACAACTTAAAAAAGCAATACCGCCAATAATGGTAAGAATTAAATTTTTAACCACCGCCTTTTTATCCATATTTTGACCAGCATGAACTGCCAAAACCATTGTTACTGAGCTGATGATTAATATAAAAGTCATCAAACTCACAAACATTAATGGCAGCCCTGAGCCAAGGCCTGGAAAAGACTGAAATACTTCGTTTGGATTTGGCCACCCATTAGAAGAAAAACGTATGGTACCGTAAGAAACCAGAAACGCTCCAAATGTAAAAGCATCGCTCATTAAAAAATACCACATCATTAATTTACCGTACTCTACATTAAAAGGGCTTTTTCCGCCGTTCCATAATTTTGTGGGTAACGCTGTATTTGTTGTACTCATGAGATTGTTCTAAAGTTCGGCTACAAAAATATTAGCTGTTGTTGAATAAACGTGCAGAAACTTAAAGTTTTTCTTAATTATCTCAACCAATTAAAAAAGATGAAGAGATATATCCATAAAATATCTACAAAATGCCAGTATGTACTAATTACTTCAATTGGTACGCTGCTATAATTTTTAAATTTACTGCTAAATGCTCGAAAAAATACAACTACAATGGCTATTACACCACCTAACACGTGAACCATATGTAACAAAGTGATAACAAACAAAAAAGATGGTGCAGCATTACTATTACGCCCAACGAAATGTATATTTCTTGCTTCTAAATTATAAAAGCCTAACGTTTGTAATCCTATAAATACAATACCTAATAAAACTGTAACCGTAATTAAAGTCCGATATTGGCTCATTTCCCTTGCCTTAAAACTTTTTACTGCTAAATGAATGGTAACGCTACTAGTAATAATAACCACAGTGCTGTACCAAAAAATTACTGGCAGGCTAAACTCAGACCAATTAGCTTGATTTTTTTTTACAATATACGCACTTGTTAACCCAGCAAACATCATAATAATGCTGCCCATAGCTACCCATAAAGTAAACTTGTGTGGGTGAATTCTTTCGCCCCTAGCCCCTGAAGGAGGGTTATTGTAATTTTTGAAATTTGTAGTTTCCATAAAAAATACTATTTAAATTAATCAATCATTTAAACCCTTTACAGGTTAGGCATTTTATCTGCTAATAAAGCCAACAATACAATTGGCAAATAAATATAGCTACTAAACATTACGCGTCTTGCTGCTTTTACATCCATATCGTTATATAATCGTAAGCTTTGAACAACCATAAACAAATTAGCCGATAACACAATCCATAAACTAATATTTCCAGTAAGTCCAAAAACCTTAGGCAAAATACCTACAGGAATCATTAAAACACTATACATTACGGCTTGTAAAGCAGTAAACTTAGTTGGGCCTTTATCTGCTGGTAATAACTTAAAGCCAGCTTTACTATAATCCTGATGTGCCACCCATGCTATAGCCCAAAAATGTGGAAATTGCCACAAAAATTGAATACCAAATAAAATCCAACCACCAATTGCAAAATCATCATTACCAGCTACCCAACCAATTAAACAAGGTAAAGCACCAGGAAAAGCACCAACCAAAACAGCAATAGAATTCACTTTTTTTAAAGGTGTGTATATAAATGCATATAAAAATAAACTAAAAGCTGATAGTAAAGCTGCTGATAAATTAAAAAAATACCACATCATACCAACACCTAATGCACCTGCTATTACTGCAAATGTATAGGCTTCGGTTTGGCTCATTCTACCGCTTGCTACAGGTCTTTTTGCTGTACGTTTCATTATGGCATCTGTATCCTTCTCTACCGATTGATTGATAGCATTGGCACTACCTGTAACTAACATGCCTGCTATAAAAAGAACAATAATCATATACCAATCGTATTCAATAACTTTTGGTGCAAGCAAATAACAAATAACACAAGAAAATACAACGGTAAAACTCAAGGTGAATTTTATCAACTGAAAATAGTCTTTCACTTTAGAAGCTAGCGTAAAAGAAGTTGAAAGAGGTGTATTAATTGAATTATCCATTACGTATTTGCCAATGAAAGGAGTACAAATTTAGAAATAATTTGACACAATTGTTTTAATCATATTAAACCACAAATAAATTAACGCTTTATATTTACGCTGATGGCTACATCAAATTAAAAACATTTATTTAATTTAATTCTTTTTATGTGTTTATAAAAGAATGCCCCGATTAGATCGGGGCATTAAATAGTATACTATTTTTTTAATGATGGCTTTCATCAGCCCCTACTGGAACAGTTTGTGGAATAAAATCTTTACCATCCTTGCCGTAATCATAAGGCCAACGATGTACTTCTGGAATTTCGCCAACCCAGTTACCATGACCAGGTCTAATTGGAGCAGTCCATTCTAAGCTATTGGAACCCCAAGGGTTTTGTACAGTAACTTTTCTTCCTTTGAAAATAGAATAAAAAAAGTTGAACAAGAATAATAATTGTACGGCAAAAACTACCATTGATACAGTACTTATAAAACGATTCAAATCAGCGAATTGCTTGAAGCTTTCCCAAATACTGAAATCGTAATAACGGCGTGGCATACCTGCTAAGCCTTCGTAGTGCATGGGCCAAAAAATTAAATAAGCACCTGCAATAGTTATCCAAAAATGAACATATCCAAGTGTATTATTTAAAAAACGACCATACATTTTAGGATACCAGTGATAAACACCTGCGAACATACCAAACATACTTGCTACACCCATTACTATATGAAAGTGTGCGACTACAAAATAAGTATCATGTAAGTGTATGTCTAATGCTGAATTGCCTAACCAAATACCAGTTAACCCACCAGAAATAAATAAACTTACAAAACCAATTGCAAACAACATTCCTGGTGTAAAACGTATATTACCACGCCACAACGTTGTTAACCAGTTGAATACTTTAATAGCAGATGGAACCGCAATTAATAATGTTAAAAGAACAAAAATAGACCCTAAGAATGGATTTAAACCTGTAACGAACATATGGTGTGCCCAAACCAAGAAAGCCAAAATTGCAATAGCAAACAGAGAACCTATCATTGCCATGTAACCAAAAATAGGTTTTCGAGAATTAACTGATAATATTTCTGAAACCATACCCATTGCAGGCAATAAGATGATATACACTTCAGGGTGACCTAAGAACCAAAATAAATGTTGGTATAGAATGGCGCTACCGCCTTCATTTGGTAATGCGACACCATTAACGAAAATGTCACTAAGGTAAAAACTTGTTCCAAAATTTCTATCAAAAATTAATAAAATAAAGCCAGAAAATAATACTGGAAAAGACAATACACCAAGTACTGCGGTAAAAAATAATGCCCAAATAGTTAGTGGCAGCCTAGTCATGCTCATACCTTTTGTACGCATATTTAAAATAGTAGCAATATAATTTAAACCACCAAGTAATGAAGATACAACAAACAAAGCCATACTTACCAACCATAAATCCATACCAGTTTTAGAACCTTTTGAAGCTGAACCCAATGCAGATAATGGTGGATAAGCTGTCCAGCCACCACTAAATGGTCCTGTTTCTACAAATAAAGAAGATAACATTACAATACTTGCTGAAAAGAAAAACCAATAACTCAACATATTCATAAAAGGAGATGCCATGTCCCTTGCACCAATTTGCAATGGTATTAAAAAATTAGCAAATGTACCACTCAGCCCAGCTGTTAATACAAAGAATACCAAAACTGTACCATGTGTAGTTACCAAAGCATAATATGCTTCTGGTGTAATATGACCACCCTTTGCCCATTTACCCAAAAGATCTTCTAATATAGGAAAAGAACTATCTGGGTAACCTAATTGTAAACGAAACAAAACACTCATTAACCCACCAAGTACAGCCCAAACCATACCTGTTATTAAAAATTGTTTAGCAATCATTTTATGATCCATACTAAACACATACTTAGAAATAAAGGTTTCATGATGGTGGTGGTGCTCAAGATGCTCGGTATGCACCACGTGGCTTGTTGCAACCTCAGGCTGTGTATTTAAAATCACTTCAGTACTCATATTACTATCTTTAAAATCGAAATTATTACATTAAATTTTTGCAATCGACTTTTGTACAACTGCAGTTGGTCCTTTTGTGGTAACTGATTTAACACTATCGGTTACTTGCTTTGCTACACCTGGTTCTTTATTAGGAAATGCAACATAATATTGTGGTTTTTGCTTTGCCATCCAAACGTCGTATTCAGCTTGTGTAACTACTTCTATAATTCCCCTCATTGAGTAATGACTAGCACCACATACTTGATCACAACTTATTTCGTACACAAAATTTGGATTACCAGATACTTCCTTCATTTCTTTTGTTGTGTATTTTGGTGTAAACCACATTGTAGTTGGTATACCGGGCACTGCATCCATTTTTAAACGAAATTGGCTTAACCCTACATCATGTATTACATCTCTGCTACCTATAACCAATTTCACAGGCTTACCTTTCACAACATATAATGCTTGGGTACTTACAATATCATCTTGTGCTAATTTATCGTCCCAAACTAACCCTAACTGATTGGTAGCTTCATCAATATTTTTATAATATTTTTTTCCCAATTCGCCATCCTTACCAGGGTATCTAAATATCCAACCAAATTGTTTGCCAGTTACCTCAACAACTTGGGCTTCTTTTGGTGCCTCACTAGTAAATGAAAACCAGTTACGTAAACCTATAACTACCAAAACTGTAAGCACAATTGCTGGTACAACAGTCCAAAGTAATTCAAGATTTGTATTGTGTGGAAAGTAAAAAACTTTTCTCTTATCGTCTTCTTGGTATTTAAATGCAAACCAAAATAATAAAATTTGTGTAGCTATGAAAACAGAACCAGTTACATAAATAGTTAACCATAACATACTATCTACTTTTTCGCCTTGTACACTTGCAGCATCGTAAGCAAATAATGTTTTATGAAATAATAGATGGTTGCAATACCATACACCTATTAAACCCAAAACAAGAAATGTTACCATTAGAAAACCATTAATCTTGTTATTTTGTTTTCGGCTAGTTTCCTCACCCTTTAAAACAGATACGTACTCACTAGCTTTGGCAATCTGAAAGATGACTACAAAAACTAAAACTATTACTGCGATGGTTAAATAAAGTGTCATGGCGTTCCCATTAATTTCTAATACTAATAAAACAAATTCTACAAACTAAAGTTGCATTGCAACAAATTTTTTTTAAGTGTAGTGTACAATACTTTCTTTTATAAAAGGATGATACTTTGGTACAAGTGGCTTACTGGCAAGCGCTGTTGACGTAAAACGAATCATTAATCCAACAAATAAGCTTAGCACACCAAAGTCTAACCAACTTAAAGCAGCATCTTCTTTACGTAAACTACCCATTATCATTTGGTAAAAGTCTATCCAATGCCCGAAAATGATTAACACAGCCATGAAAGTAAGTAATGTATAATTTCTTTTGGCAGCACGTTTCATTAGTATTAACACTGGGCAAAGAAAGTTAATAATTAAGTTTAAAAAGAAAATTGGCTTATACGCACCTTGTACTCTATGTTTAAAATATACGGTCTCTTCTGGTTGATTTGAGTACCAAATAAGCATGTATTGTGAGAACCATAAATATGTCCAAAAAATTGAGAAAGCAAACATAAATTTACCCATATCGTGTAAATGCTCTTGATTTACATATTCCATATAACCCTTGTTTTTCATGTAAATGATCCAAAGAGTTATTAAACTTAAAGCACTAACCCATGAACTTGCAAACGTGTACCAGCTATACATGGTGCTGTACCAATGTGCATCAATGCTCATCATCCACAACCAAGGCACGGTAGAACCAACGGTTAATGCAAACCAAACAATAAATAAAGCCGCTCTTACAGTATTCCTCCAAATGTATGAAGCACCAGATTGGGCATCAAACTCTTCTTTGTCTGCTTCGTTACTTATTTGTCGCATTCTCCAACCTAGCAAGCTCCACAAGCCAATGGCTAAAATAGTCCAAATAGTAAAGAAGGTAATATTTAAAAAACCAGATTTAGCTTTTAAAATTGCATCTTCAGCAACTGCATTTTTATCTAACCAATGGTAAATATGGTGATTGCCCGAAAATGCTACAAACAATAAAACCACTAACGTTATTGATCCAAATATTGGAACTAAAGTAGAAATGGCTTCAGGAATACGACGAAAAGCTTGATACCAACCTCCCATTGCCAATGTACAAACACTAATAAAAAACATAGCGCCATTACAAATTAGCGTCCAGAAAATAGTATTGTACATGATAGTTCCAATGAATTCTACCTGTTGCTCTTCTGTACCCATTCCTTTAGTAATAAAACCTACAATTAACGCCAGCACACCCACACCAATTAAGCCAAAAGACCAATTTTTAAGTTTGGAAGGAATTTCGAATTGTTCTTTTATAGATGCCATTTTAAGTTATGAGTTATGAATTATGAATTATGAAACCCAGATTTTGAATTACTATTATTTAACGGCTACTGCTGTAGCTACTGGGACAGCAGTAGCTTTTGCGGCATTTTGCTTCCCTTTTATATATTTAATAACCATCCAACGTTGTGTGCGACTTAATTGAGAAGCATAGCTACCCATTAAATTTTTTCCATATGCAACGGAATAAAACATTTGCCCTTCTGGCATTGCTTCGTATTTAACATCCCCAACCAATGTTGCTGGTTTTGCAGGATAGGGCCCTTCACCACCTTTGTATAAAGGCCCATTACCGTTTAGTTGCGGACCGTGACAAATACCACAATTTATTAAATACAATCTTTCAGCTTCTACCAATTGTTTTGGATTTAAACTATCAATTGGGTTTTTAACCGCTTTTGATGCAAAATAATTCGTAGTATCTCCAGCTATATCTTTTGCGACATGAAAAGGCATTTCCTCACCTCTAGCTAACGTGCCAACAACCGGGCGATTATTATAATTGATATTTTTTTCAGCTAGATTACTGTGGTCAGCATAAGTTTCGTAGGCACGGCTATACGCCATATCAGGCATATAAACACTACCTGGTTTACGCTTTACATCGCTACAGCTTACAATACCTGCACCTACACATAAAAAAGCTATAATAGATAATTTCTTCATCGTTCTATTCTTTACACTAATTCAATCGAAATACACGATTTTTATACTTTAACTTTTGCTAATTCGTGTAACTAGAAAAAGTTTATACTATACCAATTTTAAACAACTGCAATCTGAGATTTTTCAAAAGGCATTTCATCTTGATCGTAACGGCCTAACCACCAACCTTCTTCTGCAATTTGCAAATCAACTTCAACAGCACCAGCATTTGATAAAAATGCTTTCAAATCATCAGTATTAGTTTTATCGGTGCACTCAATAACCATTACAAATAGATCATCCGTAGCCCTTGCATGAAAATGATGCTTTTTTAAGAATGGTGACAATTGGCATAAATAACAAAAAGTCAGAACCATTCCTACCGCAGAAAATAAAACAGTCAATTCAAAAATAATAGGTATCCAAGCCGGTAAAGCAAAATGGGGTTTACCACCAATGTTTAACGGCCAATCTTTTGTAAAAATCCAGCTAATGGTACTTAAGGCTGTTGTTGTACCTGCAACGCCATAAATAAACCCAGCAGTGTGTAAGCTTGTTTCACGCATTCCCAATGCATGATCTAAACCATGAACTGCAAAAGGTGTGTAAACATCTTGTATCTTATAACCTGCTGTACGAACTTTCTTCACCGCAGGAAACAAAACAGCTTCATCATCAAAACAGCCAACTACAAATTTCTTTTTTGCCATATTTTAAAGCTTTAAGATTTGAGCGTTTAAACCCAAACTTAGATTTATAACAATTAAACATTTACCACAATCAAACTGCCAACCAACCACTACCAACCATCAAATTCTAATGGGCATAGTCGTGTACGAACTCGTCTAATTTCTGGGTCTCAACTTCTGCCATTTCCTCCTTATAATTATTACCTGTTGTCTTCAACACATATTTAATTTCAGCTACCGCAATAACAGGAAAATATTTAGCGAATAAGAAAAAGCATGTAAAGAACAAACCGAAAGTACCGAGAAAAAAACCAATTTCCCAAATTGAAGGACTGTAATAAACACTCCAAGAAGATGGTAAATAATCACGGTAAAGAGATGTAACTATAATTACAAAACGCTCAAACCACATACCTGTATTTACAATAATACTCATGAAAAAAGTTACAAATAAATTTCTTCTCATTTTTTTAAACCAAAAAATCTGCGGACTTAATACGTTACAAGCCATCATGCCCCAATAACTCCAACCATAAGGACTGAATAAATTGGCACGGCTATACCAGAAAGTATAACCTTCGAATTTATTTTGGCTATACCAACCCATAAACAATTCGGTTAAGTAAGCAACACCGACTATAGAACCAGTTGTAACAATAACTTTGTTCATAGCTTCAATGTGACCAATTGTAATATAGTCCTGTAAGTTAAATACTTTACGAATAATAATCATTAAAGATTGTACCATTGCAAAGCCAGAAAAGACCGCACCAGCTACGAAATAAGGCGGAAAAATAGTCGTATGCCAACCTGGAATTACAGATGTGGCAAAGTCAAAAGATACAATGGTGTGAACAGATAATACCAACGGTGTAGATAAGCCTGCTAATACCAATGATAAACTTTCATGACGTTGCCAATGCTTCGTAGAACCAGTCCAACCGAAAGCAGAAATACCGTATAAGTGTTTGCGTAATTTTGTCTTAGCTCTATCACGTACCGTTGCTAAATCTGGTAATAAACCACTGTACCAAAACAATAACGATACGGTGAAATATGTTGAAATTGCAAATACGTCCCACAGCAAAGGTGAGTTAAAATTTACCCACAATGGCCCACGACTATTTGGATAAGGCAATACAAAAAATGCCATCCAAACACGCCCCATATGCCAAATAGGAAACTGTCCAGCACATATTACAGCAAAAATTGTCATGGCTTCAGCAGCACGGTTTACACCCGTTCTCCAACCTTGCCTAAACAACAATAATATCGCAGAAATTAAGGTACCAGCATGTCCAATACCAACCCACCAAACGAAATTGGTAATATCCCAACCCCAACCAATGGTTTTGTTCAAATTCCACTGACCTATACCATAAGTTACATCTCTGTAAATGCTATACACACCAAACATTAGCAAGGCAACAGCAATATAAAACCCCACATACCAAAGCTTTGTTGGTTTACCTTCAATAGGGGCTAAAATATCTTCAGTTACCTGATGGTAATTTTTATTGCCCATTACTAATGGTTCCCTTAATTGTGATTCGTACTTTAAATGCATCTGTCTCTTTTATTATTAACCCTTGATTTTACTCGTAGGAATATTTATGTAACCAGCTTTATTACTACTATTAAACTTACTTGCGTCGCACACTGCATCGTTTTGATACTTTCTTCAACACAACTCAATCAATCACTTCTATCCTTCATGCGCAACTGTAGCACCCTCTTTCTTTTCAGCACCATGTTCTTCGTCAATGTTGCGCACTTTTGCCATATATGTTACATTTGGTAATATATGTAATTGTTCAAGCGATAAAAACATCCGTTGTTGGTTTGCTTTACGTACCATTGTTAACTCACTCTTCTCGCTATTAGCATTACCAAAAACAATGGCATTTGTGGGACAAGCCTGCTGACAAGCCACTTTTAAATCTCTATCTTCTAGTGGGCGACTTTCTTTTTTTGCTGTTAATTTAGAGGCTTGTAAACGTTGCACACAGAAAGAACATTTTTCAATAACACCCCTTGAACGTACAGTAACATCAGGATTTAAAACCATACGTGTTAGATCATCGTTCATGTTCAACACCACATCATTCATATAACCTTCATCAACCATTGGTTGTTGATTATCGGGAAAACTATCAGCACCAGTATAATCTAGCCAGTTAAAACGGCGAACCTTATATGGACAGTTGTTTGCACAATATCTTGTACCAATACAACGATTGTATGTCATTTGGTTTAAACCTTCGCTGCTATGGTTGGTAGCAGCCACCGGACATACGTTTTCGCAAGGCGCATTATCGCAATGTTGGCACATCAATGGTTGAAAAACCACATTTGGATTTTCAGGATCACCAGTATAATATCTATCAATACGCAACCAATGCATTTCATGGGCCTTTGTTACCTGTATTTTACCAACAACAGAAACATTATTTTCAGCATTACAAGCTACAACGCAAGCACCACAGCCGTTACAAGTATTCAAGTCAACACTCATACCCCATTTTAAACCTGGTCTATCATAAATTGGGTAAATGGTTCCTTCTTTTTCAAAGTTCGCAATACCACCATAAGGTTTTAATTCCTTATCACGTTCTTCCAAAATTTCTTTAGGATTATGTTTAAATTCGGCCAAGGTCAATTCTTTCATTATCTCGGTACGATTACCTTGGGCAGTATTGTATATATTATGCGTTTGTGTTAAACCAACTTTATAAGTATCACCAGTATCAGTTAAACTAACATCGGCAACTGTATAAGTAATATTTCCATTTACCAAACTTGCAAAAGGAAAAGCATTGGCACCTGTTGGTTTGCCATCGTTACCAATTACACCTTTACCTAGTTTTTCTGTACGACCATAACCGAGAGCTATACCAACCGTGTTAGGATGTGTACCAGGAATAATTAAGGTTGGCAATTTTACAGTAACACCGTTTGCGGTTTTAATTTCTACAACGCGTTTTGGAGGTTGCACTTCATAAGCATCTGCTTGACCATTATTTTCTAAATCAATCTTCAACAAGGTTTTTGCCATTGCTGGAGAAATAATTAAGTAGTTATCCCAAGTAGCTTTAGTTACAGGATCTGGCAATTCTTGCAACCAAGGGTTTGATGCACCTTGACCTTCACCAATACCTACTTTTTGATATAGAACCAATTCAATTTTATCACTCTTTTTGTAAGCAGAAATAGCAGCAGATGCACCAGCAACAGTACCGCCATTAAAAGCAGCAGCCGTAATTAAAGCTTCGCTTGTTGGGTTGATTACTCCATCTTGTAAAGCTTTGTCCCAACCAGTTTCGCCACCAATTTTTGCACTCCAATATGTTTTTAAGAAAGCCAAATAATCTATTGTTGAGCCGCTCCATTTTAACAAACTATCCTGCCATTGACGTGTTTTGAACAATGGATAAATAGTTGGTTGCATTAATGAAAAATGACTAGTTTTTGCTTCTGCATCACCCCAGCTTTCTAAAAAATGATGATCAGGAATAACGTATTTACAAAGCTGTGTTGTTTCATCTGCTTTGGCATTGAAGGAGACCGTAACTTTTACTTTCTTTAAACCGTCCACAAACTGCTTACTATTGAACCAAGAGTATGCAGGATTTGCCCCATAAATTAATAATGCACCAACAGAACCTGCGTTCATATCAGCTACTAATTTCACCATATCAGCATCAACACCTTGACGCATATTGTAAGTAGCACTCCAATCAATTGTTTTGCCATTAGATTGTAAGGCTTCGTTTATTGCATTTACAACCACTTGAACATTAATATCATTACTACCACTAACAACTAAACTAGCGCCTTTTGTTTCAACTAATTCTTTAGCTGTTTTCGCAATACCTTTTTTTAGTTTCTCATCTGTAATACCTATAATAGCTTGACCATTTACAGCAGCTAATAAAGCCACAGCAATGGCACCAGTTTCAGATGGGCGGTGTAAATATCTTTCATCAGCATTGCTACCTGTTAAGCTTGCCACAGTTTCAAAGTGAATGTGCTTACTCATTTCAGGTTTCTTCTCATCTATCCTTTTACCAACAGCATATTGCCTTGCAAATTCAACAGGACTTAACCATGTACCAAGAAAATCGGCACCGAGACTTACAATAGTTTTTGCATTATCAAATCTGTAAGAAGGGATTGTTCGTTTACCATAACAAGCTTCATTTGCTTGTAAAATACCACTGTAAGAAACGGCATCGTAAGTAACGTGTTTGCTACTAGGATATTTTGCTAAAAATTGCGCAATAACTTCTTTGGTAGACGGCGATACAACAGTAGATGTTAATAACACCAAAGAACCAGTACCAATTTTACTTAAATCGGCAGCAACTGCTTTATCCACATCTTCGAACTTAACCTCTTTATTATCTATTAATGGGAACCGTAAACGTGCGGTATCATACAAATCAAGCACAGATGCTTGTACCCTTGCAGAAGTACCACCTTTTGTAATTGGACTTAAATCGTTACCTTCTATCTTAATAGGACGACCATCACGCACTTTGGCAATAATACTTACTGCATCACCATCTTGTACATAAGTTGTTGCATAATAATTAGCAACACCAGGTACAATATCTTCTGGTTTATTAGCAAATGGAATAGCTTTTTTTACAGGCATTTCGCAACTGGCAGCTATCGCAGCAGCAGCAGTACTAAAACCTAAATATTTTAAGAAATCTCTTCTAGGAGTTTTACCATCTAAAAAACCTGTATCGGCTGTTTCAAAAGGTAGTTCTTCTTTAAACTCATCTTTAACTGAGTGCTTGAAAGCATCAGAATTATTCAATTCACCGAAACTTTGCCAATGTTTAATCATAATTAGCTGATGTGCTGATGTGTGATGTGCTTATTTAGCAACAATTACACTTCATTATAAAAATAAAAACTAAATAAATTATAATATGTTATAAGCAAATTAGCGTATTTACTAATTAACTAATTGGGCTTTTAATAATGACATTTTTGACATTCAGTACCACCAATCTTTTCAACAGTAATACCTTTTGTACTATCTAACTTGCCACTTTGTAAATCTGCATGGTATTTTTCGTAAATACTATAAAAACCATTGTCTTTAAACTGAACTTTTGTTTCGCGGTGGCAATTAATACACCAACCCATACTTAAATCACTAGCTTGCTTTACTTCACCCATTTTTTGGATTTCTCCATGACAAGTTTGGCAAGCTACTTTACCAGCTACAACGTGTTGAGCGTGATTAAAATATACATGGTCTGGTAAGTTATGAATACGAACCCATTCCACAGGTTTTGCGTTTGCAGCATCCCATGGTTTACCTTCTTCAAAGCCTGCGTATTTGTATAATTTTTTAATTTCAGTAGTTCCATCAACTTCTACACCTTCCTCTGTGAACATTTTTTCACCTTTATATTCATTAATTGCCAAATGACAATTCATACAAACATTTACCGAAGGCAATGTGGCTTGTTTGCCTTGATAAACACCAATATGACAATACTGACAGTTAATTTGGTTAATACCAGCGTGCACCTTATGAGAGTAATAAATAGGTTGTTTCGGCTGATAATCTTTAGTTCTACCCAAATTTACTGCACCCATTGTGGTATAATAACCACCAACAACAAATAAAACAACCACCACCATAGCAATGTAGGCTTTATTTTTCCAGAAAGGAGTTGGCTCTGGCGATAAATGTCCTTCTTTATCGTCAGATAATTTTTTTAGATTACTATTAACTTGTAATAATATAAGGGCTATAACCGCTAAAACCAATGTGAGAATACCAAAGAGCAACGTATTATCACTTTCTGCTCCAGAAGTAGCAGTTGATGTGGAACCTGGACCTTCAACTGGTGGTTTATATGCTTTAATATAGCCCAAAATTGAACCTATTTCCTTATCCGATAAGGCAGTAAACAAATTCATATTTGATTTATTGTACTCATTGTACAAGTTGTTAGCATACTTGTCGCCAGTTTTTAAAAAGGCAGCATTGTTTTTAATCCAAGAATATAATTTGGTTTTATCCGGCCAACGTTCTTCAACACCCATTAACGCAGGTCCAGTTAATTTTTTATTAATTGCATGGCATGATGCACAATTGGAAGAAAACAGTGTTTTACCATCCTGAGCGGATGCAGTATTGAGAAATGAAACAGCCATTAATACAGAGAGAGTAAGAAAAACTGTTTTGGCTATACTTCTAAGACGTACCATATTCACATTCTATTGTTCTTAGTGAGGAGAAATATCCTTTTTAAGTTTGCAAAAATATGACAGGAACTTGACAAATACACATCTCATACATATTTTTTTTATCCTTTGGTAGCAAGGGTTTCAGCGAATTGTTTAAACTTAGGTATAGGAATAGCCATAAAATAATAAACGTAACCGTTGAAGTAGATTGTATTAAAAAGATCTTAAAAATTACTCAAAAATTTATTACACATTTGATATATGCTTAAAAAATTGAAAGAAAAATGGCAAGTTAGCTGGATACAATTTACGTTTATTATTAGCACATTTGCCCTTGGCGGTAGTTTATGTGGTATTACTGGAAAAAAATTACTTACCTTAACTAATATTGAAAGAGGGGTTATATATTTTGTATTGTATATTATAACAATAACAATTGTTTGGCCTTTTTGTGTAATTTTTGTAAGTATCCCTTTGGGGCAGTTTAAATTTTTTAAAAATTATTTATATAATATGTGGAGAAAAATCAGCCGAAATTCATCAATTTTCAATCATCAATCGTTAGTGGCTAAAAGAATTGCCATTTTTGCTTCTGGTGCTGGTAGTAATGCTGAAAAAATAATTGACTACTTACAAGGTAGTGCTTTTATAAAAGTAGGTTTAATTGTATGCAACAAGCCAGAAGCTGGTGTGCTAACTATTGCGGCTAAACATAATATACCAACACTATTAATTGATAAAGACCTATTTTTTAAACAGGATGCTTACGTGAATACACTAAAAAATTATAGCATAGATTTTATTGTACTTGCAGGTTTTTTATGGAAAATACCAATGACTTTAATCAAAGCGTATCCTAATAAAATTATTAATATTCACCCAGCACTGCTACCAAAACATGGTGGCAAAGGCATGTATGGCCATTTTGTACACCAAGCTGTGCTGGCTAATGGCGACACAGAAAGTGGCATTACTATTCATTATGTAACTGAACATTTTGACGAGGGTAAAACAATTTTTCAGGCAAAATGCCAAGTTTCTGCAACCGATACGCCTGATACTTTGGCAGCAAAAATTCACCAACTAGAGCATCAATATTATCCAAAAATTGTTGAGAAAACAGTGTTAGCCGCTGATTATAGTAACTAACATGATAAAAGTTAATTGACAATTAAGAAGAATCATTTGAGAAACATTTCCTGAGCTGCTGCTTTTAAAAAAACATTGGTAGGCACACTATTCATAATTTGTAAGTCTTCTAGCAAATTACTTTCATTATCCAAAAATTTAAAAATAGTTTTTGGAGTATTTTTTTTAAAGATGTTTGCAAAAATTCTTTCGCCAGATAGATTTTTGTGGTACAATACGTTTAACAATACACTATCGTATAATTGAAATTTTTTGGCAGATAACGTTTTGGCAGTAAAAGGATGGTGATATTTTACCAAAGAATTCACTATTTGTTGCGTCCGTTTTTGAATAAATTGAAACGCATAACCACTACTACCTTTTGCTTGTCCACCAGCAATACCAATATTAATTATTTTTCCAGTATGTTTTACAAAACGAATGTTGGTCATTGGGATAATACCAAACTCTTGGTGCTTAATTGTATAATCAACAATATTTAGTTTATTGGCTATATATGCTTTTAATGCATCTTCATAATCGCTTTGTTGCAATAATTTGTCTGTAAACAAGGTATATTCTACCAAGGCCTCAGTAGTTGAGGTTGGCAACACATACATAAAAGTAGTACCATGTTGCTGACTAACTGTAAAATCCATAAAAGTGGCAACATTGGGGTTAAAGCAAGGCAGTCTAGTTTCAATAACCCAGCCTTTAAAATGCTGTAATAAATAGTATTTGCCTTTAGGAACTTGTAATTGGTTAAAAATGATGCTATTAAAAACATAGTTGGCAGTTAGCGTTTCCTTTTCTAAAACAACAGTTGCTTTACTATCTATTGTTTCAATAGCTATTACTTTTTCGTATCTAAATATTACATTGGCAAACTGCTTCGCATAATTAACAACATAATCATAAAACGCAATGCCTTGCAACATTTTATACGTGTATGGTGCTATGTTTAATTGTGTAGAGAATTGGTTGGATAAAAACTTAATCTCTTGCCAACGGTGGTGGATAATTGGTTCGAACAAACCAGCTTTTGTTTCCCAAAAGCACCAAGTACGATCGTTTTTAGTTTTTGGTACTTGATCTATAACCAATATTTTTTTTTGGTTAAGTGATGGCTCTTGTAGTATACGCATCAACAAACTTAAACCCGCACACCCAGCACCAGTAATAATGTAATCGTAATGCAGTATTTCTGATTTATGATTTATAATTTGTAGTCTTTATGTGCCGAATGAGAATATAACTGTACAAGTGTGCGACGCAACAGAAGCTAAATAGTAGCACTAGCGTTTGTGAACAAAAAAATAACTATTTGCGGTTACACAAAACTCTTTTGCGAGGCTTCATCACGTTTTACTTTGTCCCAATATTTTTTAGCTACTATTAGCATACCAAAGCTTTCACCATCTTCTTTGTAAAGATGCTTGTGGTGCATTTTGTGTGCCCAACGAATGGCTTTTATATAACGACTTTTGGTGCGTGTGAAAAGCTTAAAGCGTTGGTGAATAATAATTTCGTGAAAAACGAAATAGGCAAAGCCATACATGGCAATACCAAAACCAATACTTACTGCAATGTATTGTTGGCTCATACTACCAAGCATAATGCACAACCAACTTGGTATGGCGAAAATGAGGAAAAAGGCATCATTTTTTTCGAAGAAACCGTGTGATTTTTGGTGATGATCCTCGTGCAAAAACCATAAGAAGCCATGCATCACATGTTTATGCGTAATCCAAGTGATGCCCTCCATTAAACAGAAAACTAACAATGTAACAGAAATATAAAGTAGCATTATAAATAGATTTGTAAGGCAATAAAAAAGAGTAATTGAATAGTGAACAAATGTATTGCAAAATGGTTGCTTTTACTAAAGTTAAGCCTCCTAAAAACTAATAATAGTAAGGCACTTATTATAAACCAGCATATAAAATTGTACAAGGGTATTTGGTTGTTTTGCCACTGCCAAAAATTTAGTTTTATGGCTACAGGTTCTAAATTATAATCAAACAATGTGGCTAGCAAAGCTCCATCTAAAATAAAGCTTACCGTTTTTAAAAAAGAAGGCATTTGTAACCCTTCGGTCAGGTATTTATCTTCTATCCAATTGTTTAGCTTGGTAATAATGATGCCACTACAAAACACTACCACAAACCAATTAATACCTATTAAATATGGCACACCATTTAATTTACTTCCCATAACGCTACCATAATGATAGTGGCCAAATAATTTGCCAGTATTTACCCCAATAATTTCAGTACCCATACCCACTAAAAAAGCAATAGCAAAAAACAAAAAAAAAGAAACATTTTTTTTAGGTTGTAACCAAATAAGTAGTACCAACATTACTACCAAATTAAGCGGTGTATTGGCAATAAACCAAGCTTTGTAAGGTGTAAGTAAAATACCAATTACACCGCTAATATGAAACAATAGGGCAATAAATATGGCTATATTATATTTGGTTAAATGCTTCTTCAATGATTACTACTAATTAATATACAATGTGTGATATCTCAATAACAGAATTTAATACTAATTTGTTATTGCTGCCGACATACTTTAAAAGGCAGTTTTTGAATTAGACGCCCGCTTCTGAATTGCTAATTGTGCAGAATTACTTACAATTGTGTTTCTAAAATAAAATACCGTCACAGATAGTATGCCTATTGCATTTAATGCGTTTTTTGCATCTTTTTTATATCTGTTGCTACAATATTGCTCATAATTTTTGCACTTTGCAAACATAAAGGAATGCCCCCACCAGGATGTACACTACCGCCAACAAAATACAAGCCTTTTATAGCATTGGTAAAATTAGGATGGCGTAAAAATGCTGCCATTTTACTATTGCTACTTGTACCATAAAGCGACCCCATAAAAGAGGCTGTTTTACTTTCAATTAACACGGGGTCAAGTATTTCTTCTACTTGTATTAATGGTTCAATATCAGTTTGTAACAATCGGTTTAATTTGGCAATAATTACTTGTCTATATCGTGCTGCAAAAGTCGCCCAATCTTGCCCAATGTTGGCAGGTACATTTACCATAACAAACCAGTTTTCTTTACCTGCAGGTGCTTGCAAATCGGGCTCGCATTTGCTTGTAATATTTACATAAATAGTTGGATCGCTGTAAAGAGATTTGGTATTAAAAAGCGAGTCGAACTCTGCTTTATAATCTGCCGCGAAAAAAATATTGTGTAAATCTAACTGAGGAAATTGTTGGTTAATGCCCCAATAAAATATCAACGCACTGCTACTACGTTCTTGTTTTAAAATTCGCTTGGCTTTGCGATGATCTTTTAATAAGTTTTTGTAAGTAAAGTAAGCATCTATATTGCTTACTACAACATCTGCATAATGGTTGTCATCGTTAGCTACTATACCTCTTACTGTATCCTCGTGGTGAATAATGCTTTTTACTGGCGAATTAAAATGAAAGTTTACGCCCTTTTTTAAAGCTAACTTGTATAAGGCATTGGTTATAGAAATCATGCCACCATTTGGATAAAATGCGCCCTCGTTATGTTCTAAATGGGGTATTAAACTTAACATACCTGGTGCTTTGTAAGGGCTACTACCATTGTATGTGGCATAGCGGTTAAATAACTGTACTGTGTGTTTTTTTGTAAATGATTCTTCGTTAAGGCTATGTAATGTTTTAAATAAATATTTTGGCTTAATAACAGCCAATGCTTTACGAATTGGCGCTTTAAAAAGGGTACTTGATTTATGTAAAGAATAGTTTAAAAAGATAGTACCAATACTATGGTACATTTTTGCTGATTGTTGTAAATAACTAGTCAACTTCCCCCCATCTTCCCCCAACTTTTCTTCTAGCTCGTTTACAAACAAAAGGCTATCTGTAAATGCATTTATAACTACGCCATCTTCATAAAAATATTTGCAGGCAATGGGTAAGGATCTATAAGTAAAATAATCTGCAATAGGTTCATTTGCCAACTCAAACAAGGCCTCAATATTTTGTGGTTGGGTAAATAAACTTGGCCCAGCATCAAACTTAAAACCATCTCTTTCAAAGTGTGCTAATTTGCCACCAGGGTAGGCATTTTTCTCATACACAACGACATCAAATCCTTGAGATGAAAGCCTGATAGCACTTGCAAGACCTGCAACGCCTGCGCCAATAATAATTGCTTTTTTTTGAGACATAATTGGCTAATTAATTAAATTATAAAATTGCAAAATTGAAGTGACTAAGTTTAGGCATGTTCGAATAAAAATCAAAAATTTGCAATCCCAAATCTAAAAAAACTATTTACAGCAAATAGCATTAACCAACAAAAACATGATTATTTTTACCTTTTTGAACCTCTAACCAATTAACAACTTTAGGAAAAGCAATCAAAAACCACTCTGTAAAAAAATCATTATATTTAATAAAACTAGCTTGTATTAGTTTTATGGTTCTAAATTGGTGGCTTTCTACTTCATCAAAGTTGGGTTCTATTATGCCATTGTAAGTGCCAATAAATACGTGGTCAAATTCGTGTTCGGTTAGGCCATTACTAAATTCTGCTTTGTATATAAAAGTAAAGGCTTTGGTTAATTCAGTATCAAACCCCATTTCTTCTTGTAATCTACGATGTGCTGCTTGTAGAATGTCTTCATTGGATCTTGGATGGCTGCAACAAGTATTAGTCCATAAACCCCCACTGTGATATTTGCGTAATGAGCGTTGTTGCAGTAGCATTTCACCCTTGTTATTAAAAATGAAAACGCTAAAAGCACGGTGCAGTAACGCTTTTTCATGCGCTTCCATTTTTTCCATTACACCAATTGCAATATCATTTTCATCTACTAAAATTACATGCTCCATTGAATAAAAATACCATAATATAACATATCTACGTAATGAAATGTCGCTATTTCAACAAATTTAAGGAAGGTT
Organism: Chitinophagales bacterium; assembly: GCA_038327865.1. Classification (GTDB taxonomy): domain Bacteria; phylum Bacteroidota; class Bacteroidia; order Chitinophagales; family Chitinophagaceae; genus Parasediminibacterium. The sequence goes on from JBBQLL010000002.1 coordinate 132,512, forward strand.
TAATTTATAAGATATTAAACTGGCTCCTAATACCTGCTTTGGCTAAGATAAAGGCTTTGCTGTAGTCTGGAATACGAATTCGTTCTTCCATTATTTTTTGAGGTTGTAAACGCTTTATTTTTTTAAATAATGATAGGTAGTATTTATAAGCAACGTACACACCAAATTTTGCTTTTAAGGGCAATTGTAAAATAGCTTGATAAGCATTGTCAAAATCTTTTTGTATATCCGATTCTATCATAAGTTTTTCAGCTTCGGTAAAATTTCTAAAGTCGCAGTCTGGAAAATAAACTCTATCTAATCCTTCAAAATCTGCTTTTAAATCTCGTAAAAAATTTACTTTTTGAAAAGCAGCACCCAAACTTCTAGCACCTGGTTTTAATAATTCGTACTCATTTTTATTGCCACTACAAAATACATACAAACACATTAAACCTACCACTTCCGCACTACCATAAATGTATTCTTCATAGCCAGCTCTATCGTACTTTCTTTTATCCAAATCCATCTCCATACTATACAAAAAAGCATCAATTAATTTTATATCAATATTGTATTGGTGTACTGTTAATTGAAAACTATGTAAAATTGGGTTTAAGCTAATGCCACGCTCAATAGCATCGTAAGTAGCAGCTTTAAACTCAGCCAGTAGAAGTTGCTTATCATAGCCATGAAAGGTATCTACAATTTCATCTGCAAAACGCACAAAACCATAAATATTAAAAATAGGTTGCCTCAAGTCTATATGCAACAACTTTATTGCAGAAGAAAAACTAGTACTGTATTTCTCAGTCGTATTTCTACTACAATCTTGGCTAACATTATTAAAAAGTTGCATGCTGGTCATGGCCCTAAAAAAGTTTTTTTTACACTAATTTCAAAATATTTCCATTCAATAAATCCTAAAATTAAAGTTCAGCCATTTGTTTCACCACTACTTTTGCTACTACCTCACCACTTATCAAACTTGGTGGCACACCTGGCCCAGGTACTGTTAATTGACCTGTATAAAACAGATTTTTTACCTTTTTACTTTTACAACTCGGCTTTAAAATAGCAGTTTGTAATAGCGTATTTGCCAACCCATATGCATTGCCTTTAAACGCATTATAATCTTCAATAAAATTGCTATGTGCATAGCTTTTTTTATAGATAACAAAAGGTTTAATAGATTGTTGTAATTGTTGCTCCATTCTTTCCACAATCATATCAAAATACTTTTCTCGCAGTACTTCATCATCACCTGTTAAACCCGTAGCTACCGGAATTAGCAAAAATAAGTTTTCGCATCCTTCTGGTGCAGAACTCTCATCGGTTACGGAAACTGCACTTACATAAAACAAAGGTTTACTTGGCCACTCTTTTGTTATATAAATTTCTTTACCATGCTGGTCAAAAGAGGTATCAAAAAACAAAGTATGGTGCTTTATCCCAGTAATTTTTTTACTTAACCCAACGTAATATAGCAAACAACTTGGTGCCATTACTCTTTTATCCCAATAGTCATCCGAATAACTTCTGTATTTTTTAGACAACAATTTGGTTTCTATAAAATGATAATCTGCACCGCCAATAACTACATCAGCGGAGAAAAAATTGGGAGTTTGTAGTTCGGTTGACGGTAAATCATTAATTATTGACTTAATGCCCATTGCAACGCCATTTTCAACTACAATTTCTGTAACGTTTTGGTTAAAATGAAATTCAACACCAAGTTCTGTGGCCAAGTCGTACATGCCTTGTACAATTTGGTACATACCATGTTCAGGATACCAAGTGCCCCCTTTTATATCGGCATAATTCATCAAACTATATAAAGCTGGCGTTTTCTCAGGCAAAGCCCCTAAAAAAAGTACTGGAAATTCTAATAATTCTCTGAGTTGAGGATGTTTGAAATACTTGGCCACATGTGCCTTCATAGAGTTGAAAACATCAAGCTTAAATATGCCTTTAATCAAATCTATATCTATAAACTCGGTTAAAGACTGCCCAGGTTTATGTACCAATTTATTGATACCTACTTCGTATTTAAAAGCGGCTTCTTCTAAAAACTTATCTAGATTTTCGCCACTACCTAGTTCAATAGCGTTAAATAATTGTTTGAGTTGTTCGTAGTTAGCTGGTACATCCATTTTGCCATCTTGCCAAAATACTGTATAGGAGGGATCTAATCTTTTAAGTTGATAAAAGTCGGATACTTTTTTACCAAATTGGGCGAAGAATCTTTCAAAAACATCAGGCATCCAATACCAACTTGGTCCCATATCAAATGTAAAGCCGGCTTCTTTATATTGTCTTGCCCTACCACCAGGTATATTATGTTTTTCCAGAACTGATACCTTATAGCCAGCTTTTGCCATAAAACTAGCTGCAGATAGACCTGCAAAACCTGCCCCAATAATTACAACTGATTTTTTTGCCATTTATTTAGGGAAGTTAATTGATTTTCTTTTAGTGGCGGTCTAATTGTGTTTTTAATAATTTTCTAGCAAAGTGAATACGGCTTTTAATTGTACCTAGTGGCTCCTTAAGCATATCAGCAATTTCGTGGTATTTAAAGCCATCGAAATACAATAGAAAAGGATTTTTAAAAATATCTGGTAACCCATAAATAGCAGCCTGCACCTCTTTAATGTTTAAACCAGCGATCGCTTCGTTAGCTATGGCGCCTTGATTTTGATTCAACAAAAACTCGTTCGGTGTACTATCAAAAATGGTATTTTGCTTAGATTTTCTACGATAATTATTAATAAAAATATTACGCATGATGGTATATAACCAAGCCTTAATATTTGTGCCGCTATTATATTTTTCTCTATTAGCTAATGCTCTATACAAAGTTTCTTGAAACAAGTCTTTCGCCTGTTCATTATCACGTGTTAAAGTAATAGCAAATGGCTTTAAAAATTCGGTGTTGTTAACCAACATGTGATTGAATTCTATCGTTGTCATAAAAATTTTGTTTAAGAATAAGAAAACAAAGTTAAACAGAATAAAATTAACCAGCCAAATAAATGTTTAAACATTGGAAACAAAAAGTTAAACAAAAAAATCAAGGCTAGTTTAACCAGTTTATGTACGACAAAATGTTTGCGTTAGACTTTTAAAGACTGCGATATAGATTTAAATATTGCTTAGCTGCGGCTTGCCAACTAAATTTATTTGCCCAAGCCATTATGGTGTTTTGAGGTTGCTCCTGTTGATAATGCACCAAACTATTAGACAAAGTTTGCTGCATAGTAATAGGCTCAAAATCTTGAAAATAATATGCATGAGGACCACCAATTTCTGGCAAAGAAGTACATGTAGACAATATAACGGGCTTTCCAAAATGCATTGCTTCTATTACGGGTAAGCCAAAGCCTTCAGCTAGAGAAGGAAAAACAAGGGCTTCACAATGTTGATAATACCATTGCTTATCATTTTCTGAAATAGGCCCTGTGAAAACTATTCTATCTAACACCTTGTATTTTTCTGCTTCCGCAACTATTTTTTGTTGATAAGCTGCATCATCTAAGTTGCCAGAAATTATTAATTGCCAATCGTTATTAACCAATAAAGCTGGCAATACATGAAAATTTTTTTTTTCAATTACAGTACCAATTGTAAAAATAAATTTACTGGGTGGTACTATCAGCGGTAGCGTACAAACACCAATTTCTGCAATATTGCAACCATTGTAAATAACACTTGTTTGCTTATTGTCAATACGTGTATATTTTTTTAAATCGTCTAATACAAATTGAGAGATAGCAACTATATGTGCAGCACTATCTATTTTTTTTTGCAGCTGTTGTAGGTACTTAGTTTTTTTATGCATCGGCTTGGCTGCATCGTGCATAAAATTAATATCGTGTACAGTAAGTAAGCAGGTCATTTGCTTACTTGAAGGATTGTACATAGTGCCTTGGTAGGTTTTGTGCCAAACATTGTAATTGTTTGTATTTGGCATTAAAAACTTATGTAAACTATGCTGTTGTATATAATTTGCCCCCATACTAAAAATACCATTTTCAGGCAGTCTAGTATAAAAAAAAAGCTGTTCTTTTGTAGGATCAATTTCTTTTAATAATGCGTTGCCTAATTGTAAGCAATAGTGATATAGCCCAGTATTGGGGTATTTCATTCTCTCGCAATCAACAACTATTTTTTTCAATAAATCACTCATTATAATGTTGCTTGAAGAGCGTAGCAAAAATTATTAATTGGTGCATAGCTAGTTTTATAGCCTAACTGTTGCAAGTATTTATTAAAAAAATGGACGTTGTTTTTTTCTTTATCAACATCATGCACCTCTATTTCTAAATGCTTAATACGTGTAATAATATCTGCAGGTGTATTATATATAATATCGTATTCACTGCCTTCGCAATCCATTTTTAGCAAGTCAATTATGGGTTGATTAATGCTAGTAATAATCTCCAAAAGCGTAATTGAAGGAATAGTTACTTTTTTGGTATTGCTTTTATTAAACCCATTAAATATAGATGCCACTACTTGATTATCATCTGTATCTTCTATATATAAGTCTAAGCCTTCAATAGGTAAGCCAGTAACCGCTTTTTGACTTAATAAAATATTACTTTCTAATTGATTTGTTGCAATTACATTTTCTATCATTGCTACATTACTAGGTATTGGCTCATAAGCGTAAATGATTGAATATTTAAGCTTTGAAAGCATCAAAATATCAAAAAAACCAGCGTTAGCCCCAATATCTATAATGGTTGGCTTGTTAGGCAACAGTTGAACTAGCTGTTTAATGCTATAAACATCTGCCATGAAAATCTCTTTAAATACCTGATACAAACTTTCTGGCACATCAAAATGCAATGCATTTGGCTTAGTCGTAAAGCTTAACGACCGTTTGTTTCGCTCACTTTTATTAAATAAATATTCACCATAATTTTTAATGTTCCCAACTAAGGCAGAGTATCTTAAAAAGCCTTTTTTAGGCATAATATTAATTTAAAAATGATAGCTAAATTGTTAGTGGCAACGAGAATATTGGTGAATTTAGGTTAATCCTTTTCCAAATTATTTACAAATGAAAATAAATTAAAATTATCACTTGCAAAAGCAGCGGCAATAGAAGTTTTTAACTGTTGCTTACTAATATCTTTCATTCTTTTTTGTTGAATAATTTGATACGCTTTTTCTGCTAATAACCAATACTTTTTATCTGATGTTAATACAGTTTTCTGATGCAATTTTATAGCATCAACCAGGTCGTTAATGCCCTGTTTTTCTAAAGCACTAGTTTTAATAATTGGTACTGCCCAATTTGTGTTATTAAAGGCAGGTGCAAGCATCATTCTTAAATTTTTAACAAATAGGTCTGCACCTGGCCTATCACTTTTGTTTACCACAAAAATATCAGCAATTTCCATTAAGCCAGCCTTCATAGTTTGTATTTCATCACCACTTTCTGGCACTACAACCACCACAGTTGTATTTGCCAAGCCGGCTATCTCAATTTCACTTTGCCCCACACCTACTGTTTCTACAATAATATAATCGAAATCTGCCGCTTGCATTACACCCATAATTTCTATAATGTGCGGATGCAAACCACCTAACGAACCACGCGTAGCCAAAGAACGAATGAATACTTTTGGATGATTGTACCAACTACTCATACGTATTCTATCACCCAATAAAGCACCCAAATTAAATGGCGATGAAGGATCTATACATAACACACCAACAGATTTATTCTCTGCCACTAAAGCATCAATTAAAGCATCAGTTAATGTACTTTTACCAGCACCTGGTGCACCTGTAATACCTATAATTGCTGCATTAGAAGCTGTTGGTATCTTGGTTAAAAAATCATGATACCCAGCAAATTCATTTTCTACCAACGAGATACAACGAGCCAATGCTTTAAAATTGTGCTGTTGTATTTGTAGTAATAATTGTGGCCACATGTGGTAAGTAGTGAGTTGTGAACGGTGATTAAGTCGTGAATAGTTTAGTAGTTAACAATGCACGTTTTATTTATTAAAAAATTTTATAATTTCTAAAATCAAACGGTCTGATACCAGTTAATTTTTCAAAATAATACAAGAACTTATCTTTTACCGAAAAATTTTTTTTTGTCACATCCAATTCTATTTGCCAATGTTTTTTAATCAATCTATCTGCCATTACAAAAGGATGTGAATCTGTAAATTTTTCTAGCGAATCGTATTCATTAAAATTATAAAAATTTGGCTGATAATTATTTTTAACTAACGATGCATCATCATGCCAAAACCTACTTACATCTTTTTGCTTTTTCATCATTTGTTCAGGGCTTTTTACCCAGCCATAATGATAGATATACGCATCAATTTCTTTAACCAATAATTTGGTTTCACCTACCCTAAAACCCTGTGCGTCTTTATAAGACTGAATCCTTTTATCATTGCGAATAATACGCACTTCATGGTTATACCATTTTCTACTATCACCTACATAATCGTATGTACCGTAAAAGTGTAAATATTTAAACAATAAACCTTCTACTCTAATATCATCTTTGTATTGCTTACACGCATTAACTATATTCTGATGATATTTTTCGTGTACCGCCTCATCGCCTTGAATATAAAATGCCCATGTACTTTCTGGATCAATAAGCGCAAAAGCTTTATTTGTTTCTACCGCCAAAACAGTACCGCCGCTACGCAAATTTGTATTCCAAATAGAATGATGGATTTTTATTTTAGAGCTATTAATTGATGCTATTAGTGCTTCTGTACCGTCATTACAATCGCCGATTAACACCACCATTTCATCTACTACTGGCAATATAGACATAATGGCTTCTACAATTGGATAATCGTTTAAAACAGCATTTTTGATAATTGTAAAGCCCGAAATTTTCATCCACAATTTGTATTACTTAAATTCAAAGAACCGAAAACTTATTGATTGATTAACAGATTGCTTATTAAAACGTAGAAATTATTAATTTGCAAAATAATTATGACAAACTTCATCCCAATCTTTCCACTAGGTATCGTTGTGTTTCCTGGTGAGCAATTGAACCTGCATATTTTTGAACCACGTTACAAACAATTAATTACCGATTGCTTTGCAGACGCAAAACCCTTTGGCATACCTACTGTTTTGGGCAATACTATAAACGAGCTTGGCACTTTGGTAGAAGTTGTGGAAATAGTAGCAATACATGCAGATGGCAAAATGGATATTAGTACAGAAGGCTTGCAGATTTTTAACATGCTAGAAATCATAAAAATCTTGCCAGATAAGCTTTACAGCGGTGCCATTGTTACTTATCCTATTAATGATGAGCGATTTAAAACCACTTTAATGACCACTGTAATTGCTGACATTAGAGCGTTGCATAAGTTATTAAACGTAACCAAAGATTTTAAAAAATCAGACGAATTACTAACAAGTTATGATGTTGCACATCATGCTGGACTAACTGTAAATGAGGAATTTGAAGTTTTAAGTTTACTGCGAGAAGATCAACGATTAGAATACTTAAAACGCCACTTAAACAAAGTATTACCAATGGTTTTAGGCATGGAAAACTTAAAAGAAAAGATTCAATTGAATGGGCATTTTAGGGAACTGAAAGGGTTTAATTTATAGGAAACGAGCATCGGTAGTAAACGTTACTCATAAATTTTACCTTGCGATTTTCGATTGATGATTTTTGGCTGGTTACTTTTTTTTGGTTCGCCTTATAAACAATTTTTACAAACACCACTAACTACCACATCTGTTTGTTTTTGGGTAAACCCTAGTGGCAACATTACTTCTGGTATAATTATATGATCCAAGCAATAAGTTGTATCGCAAGCATCGCAAATAAAATGTACATGATTATCGTGATGATGCCCTGCACTACAAGCATCTTTACACAGCGCGTACAACACACTATTATCAGCCGTAGGAATGGTGTGTATAATACCTTTATCTACAAACTTTTGTAGGGTTCTGTAAATAGTTACCCTATCAAATTGTGCAGATGATTTTTTTTCAATGTCAGCATGCGCTAAAGCCCCTTTGCTTAGTTTAAAAAGCTCTAAAATACTTTTTCGACTATCTGTAATGCTTAAGTTACTTGCTTTTAATATATCTGCAACAGTTGTAGCCATTTTTTTATGGGTTATTATTAAAAATGCTATTTACAAAATTACCGCTACCCGTTTTTTCCTTCAATAAACTGGCAATATTCTCTTTTAATTTTTCAATCTCATTAGGTTTTAAGCCATCGTAAACTTGGCCACGTACCTGCCCATTTTTATCAACTAAAGCAAAAAATTGTGTGTGTATAAATTGGTCTTCAATTTTTTCTAAAGAATTTTTAGGATCATCTAACAAATAGCTACCACGAGCTTGTCTATATAAACTATCTTTTTTACCTGTAAGAAATACCCACTTTTTTGTATCAACTTTTAAACTATCAGCATAATGTTTTAATTGTGGTACACTATCAGTTTCTGGGTCGCATGTGTGAGATACAATTAAAAAGTCTGGCTCCGTTTTGAACTGCTCGTAAATGCCCTTCATATTAGTATTCATTTTAGGGCAAATACCTTTGCAAGTAGTAAAAAAATATTCTACAACACTTACTTTACCAAGCATATCCTTATTGGTAAAATTAAGACCATCTTGGTTTTTAAAGGTAAATGGCTTTACATAGCTTATAATATTTAGCTTGGTTTTCCAAGCGTCTGTACCAGCAAATAAAAAATACCAAAAACCTAAAACCAGCACTAAAAAAAATCCTAAATAAATAAATATTTTTTTGTTCATGAATAATATTTAAAGGTGTAAAATTAGTTGTTGTGTTTATAAATTAATTGCAAATTAGATAAACAAATAATTTGCAACTTTGTTGCATTATCCTATTTTTGCACCAATGAACTTAAAAATTAATTGGGACGCTTTAGGAATTTCTGCTTCAATTGCCTGTGGTATTCATTGTGCTTTTTTGCCACTTGTAATTAGTAGTATGCCTCTATTTGGCATAGATATTATTGAAAATATTGCGTTTGAATATGGCATGATATTGCTTGCATTTATTGTAGGTACCTACTCGTTATATCATGGGTTTAAAAAACATCATCACAAATACTTGCCATTTACGATATTTATAATAGGTATCGTTTGTTTATTTGCAAAGCAAATTTGGCATAACCAGCAATTATATTTATTAATTCCAGCAGTTATTTTCATCATTTTGGCACACTATATTAATTACCGTTTTTGTCGTATCCACGCTCATCCACACAAAGAACATTGCCATCACTAATTTAAAGAAAAGACTTACCAGTTATTCATGTGTTCTTTAACTACTCGTTCTGGATTTTCTGGTTTTGATGTATCCCAATTCGCATCATATTTTACAAACCAACTAAGCCACAAACTTCTTGATAAGCGCATAAACAACGGCTGTAAAGCTAACATTAAAAAAGAGTTGATACCCAGCCACCAAAATAGTCTATTGTCATCAATAGAAACACCAATTAATACCCACCAAGCTACAAATGTAGCCACAGAAAAGGCCACTGTTAAGCCATAACTTACATAAGCTGTACCATAATAAAAACCAACTTCAATTTCTGTAATTTGACCGCATACAGGGCAATGCGCATTCATTTTTGTATTGTTCTTAAAATTGTAGGCATTTTTTGTTTCAAAAAGGTATCCCTCTCTACAACGCGGACACTTATTTTGCAGAACGCTCAATAAATAATTTGGTATATGTTTTTTAATTTCAGACATGCTTTAAATGATTGGTTGCAAGGTAGCCACAATTACTTGCGTAGACTGATAATAAGCTTTTTAAAAGTTCATTTTTATTGCAAAATCTTTTCCATAGCCATACTTCTTGAGCCTTTTATCAAGATAAAAGTATTGGTTAATGATTGACTATTTAGCCAAACTTTAGCTTCACTAGCATTAGAAAAATAAGTGAATGGTTGCTTAATTTTAGCAAAATCGCCACCAACAAATATCACTTTTTGCCATTGATATTGCTGTATTAGGTTTACAATGGCCTCATGCTCGGCAATACTCTCTTCGCCTAATTCCATCATACCACCAAGCATTATTATTTTTTGCGTAGATGAAAATTTGGCAAAATTTTCAATAGCAGCTTTCATACTGGTTGGATTGGCGTTGTAAGCATCTAAAACAATAAAGTTGCCATCCTTTTCTATCATTTGAGAGCGACTATTGCTTGGCAAATAATTTTCAATAGCCAATTTAATTTTTTCATTTGGCACATTAAAATATTTACCAATTGCAATAGCACAAAGCACATTTGGCAAATTATAATTACCCACTAATTGTGTAGCAATGGTTGTTACTAACCCTTTAGATATTGCAATGTTTAAGTACGGTTCACTTTGTAAAACATTACCAATTATATTGCCGCTACTTGTGCCGTAACTATATTGTTTTAAAATGCCGTTACTCATTTGGTGCAAGTAATCATAGTCATTAAAAATAAAAGCAACACCATTGTTTAATTTTAAAAAACTAAACAATTCGCCTTTACCTTTTTTTATTCCCTCAATACCACCAAAGCCCTCTAAATGAGCTTTGCCACAATTAGTAATAACACCATGTGTAGGTAATGTGTAGGTACAATAGCTTTCTATTTCTTTTTGATGATTGGCTCCCATTTCAATTACCGCCATTTCAGCGTCGGGTTTAATGCTTAAAATGGTTAATGGTACACCAATATGGTTGTTTAAATTGCCAATTGTATTGTATGTTTTATAGTGTGTAGCTAGTACTGCATTTACCAATTCTTTGGTAGTTGTTTTTCCATTGCTGCCTGTAATGGCAATAAATGGAATAGCAAATTGCTGACGGTGATATTTTGACAATGCTTGTAAGGTTTCCAAGGTATTATTAACCAATATTAAACGGTCGTCTTTCTGCTCTAATGCCTCATCAACTATTGCAAATGCAGCACCTTGCAGCAAGGCTTGTTTTGCAAATAAATTACCATTAAAATTTGGACCACTTAATGCAAAAAAAATATCACCTTTTTGTAGTTTACGAGTATCAGTTTGTATGGATGGATTTTGTAAAAAAAGAGTGTATAGTTTGTCAATCTTCATAACTAAATTTTAATGTACAAAGTAAATAATGCAAGTATAAAAAAGCCACTCAAAATAAATTGAGTGGCCCTTTCTCTCTCAGTAAACTGAGATTACGCAATATCCCTAAACCTTATCTTCTTGATTTTCTTTGAGGAAAACTATTACCTGTTTTTGTATTAGCTTTTGTATTTTCTGGTGATCCGGCATGATCCATAGCGCATCTAAAACCAATGGTGCTGCTACTTTGATCTTCTTCTAAAAAGCGTCTTGTACCTGGGCTTAACCAATATGGTCTATCATTCCAGCTACCACCTTTTACTACTCTAGATTTATCTGAAATAAGTGTGGTAACACCATAACCATAATTTACACCACTAATACTATCACCATCTAAGTAGTTAATTGCATACGCTTTTTGATAATTTCTACGATTTTGTAATGTTGAGTCATTTTCTCGTACCATTTTTATTCTACCAAGACTATCCCTCATATTGCCTTCGCCCCCACTCTTATCTACTTTCATAAACACATTACCACGAAAAGGATTAAAATCATTGGCTTCTAATGAAGTTAAAGGCCTGTAAACATCTCTTACCCACTCACTAACATTACCACTCATATTATAAATACCATAGGCATTTGGTATAAAAGAATTCACATCCGCAGGAATTGCTGCATTATCGTTTAAGCCACCTGCAACACCCATATTATCACCACTACCACGCTTAAAATTGGCCAAAAAAGCACCTTGATAACCACCTGCTTTTGTTGAACGTAAATTATCGAACCCATCATTCTTCCAAGCATAAATTTGCTTATTTGCAATTACTTCCTCGCCTCTATTTTTAGCATTCGGCTTTTTCTGTGGGTTCTCTTGCAATAAACCATATGCTGCATATTCCCACTCAGCTTCTGTTGGTAAGCGATATTCACCAAATAAAATACCGTCCTCAAATCTTACAGTTGTTCTTGGTCTACCTTGAGCATCTCGCAAAGGATTGCTTTTTGACGTAGCTAATTTACCAGGTTGGGATTGATACTCACCCATTAAATACGCTTTCGTATTAAAATTTTCTTGCCCAGCACCATTCATTTCTGTTTTAATGGTATTAGCATTTAAATATTGCTTTTTTATTAATTCTAGCTCATTTACACGATCAGTTCTCCAAATACAATAATCGGTTGCTTGCTTCCAAGTAACACCAACAACAGGATAATAATTATAAGATGGATGACGGAAATAATATTCTACATATGGCTCGTTGTAAGCCAATTCGCTTCTCCAAACTAAAGTATCCGGTAAGGCGTTATCTAGTACATTTTTATATTGTTCATCGCTAAAAGTATTTTCAAGCCAATACAAATATTCACGATAATGTACGTTAGCAACTTCTGTTTTATCAATAAAAAACGAGTTAACAGTAATACGTTTTGGAATATTATTCCATTCTGCCATTACATCTTCTTGTGTTGCACCCATGGTAAATGTACCACCTTGTACAAATACTAACCCAGGTGCTGTTTTGATATCTTTTGGTTTAGCAACAGAAAAGCTTCCTTGCTTTTTGTCATTATAGTTCCAACCGGTTGCTGTAGATTTTTCCTCTTTTTTCTTAAAAGTTGAACATGAACTTATTGAGCCAAATACGGCAATCAATAAAACATAATTTCTTACTCCTGATAGCGTGCGCATGAGTGGTAATTTAGATTCTGTAAATAAAAAATTTGGGTAGATTTCTATGTTCTTTGCGAATATAGTAGATTTTGTATAAAACTGAAATTTAGTAAGTGTGAAATGATTGTTAGCAAAACCTTAATTTTAAATTTATTACCCTCATTTGTTACTAAATAGCTGTTTAAAGAAGCAATATGCGAATAATAGTCTACTTTATATGCTGTTTTTTATGTATTTGCACGTTGCACAGTAATGCACAAAGAAACTATGCTGCTAACTCCGTTTTGCAAAATGGCAATTTTATAAAAATTGGTGTTGTACAAGAAGGAATTTATAAAATTGATGTCGCTTTTTTTACTACCAATGGTCTTTCAACACCAAATATATCATCTAACAGTATAAGATTGTATGGTAACGGCGGCGCCATGCTTGATGAAAAAAACAATACCACCTACACGGATGACCTAGTTGAAAATGCCATACAGGTTATAGATGGTGGTGATGGTATTTTTAATAATAGTGATTACTTACTTTTTTATGCACCAGGGCCACAACAATGGCTAAAAGATAGCATTAACCAAAAATTTACTCACCAAAAAAATTTATATAGCGATACGGCTTACTATTTTATTTCTATTGGTGGCATTGGTAAGCGTATTACCCAAAAAATCACCAATACAACCTCAAACACTTTTGTAAGTACCTATAACGACAGATTTTTTTATGAGAATGAATTAGTAAATTTTTTAAATAGCGGTAAAGAATGGTATGGCGAGGAATTTAGCAATATCAATACTAATAATTTATCACGAAATTTTACAATTGACTTAAATGGATTGATAACAAGCCAACCAATTAATTTGTCAACCAATTTTGCAGCACGAAGCGTTTTAACCACCAGCAATTTAGCCATTAAAGCCAATGGAAATACCATTTCAACAATAAATATTCCTGCCAACTCTGGCAATTTTTTAGATGTTTTTGCCGCTAGTGTTTCGTCTCAGAATAGTTTTCTAATTACACAACCATCACTTGCCTTAAACATTACATTTAACCCATCTACAGCATCCGCTCAAGCTTGGTTAAATTGGTTTGAGGTGCAAAGCCGTAAGGCTTTAATTATACCACCAACATCGCAATTATTATTTAGAGATTGGCAAAGTGTTGGCGCAAATAACACGGCTGAATTTACCATAAGCAATACAACACCAAATACTGAGATTTGGGAAATTACAAACACATTTCTGCCAGATAAAATAAGCGCAAATTATGTTTCAAACCAAACAAAATTTAATAATGATGCCTCAAGATTACGCGAGTATATTGCTTTTAACAATACAAGCTTTTTAACACCCATTTCGTTGGGTAAAGTGCAAAATCAAAATCTACACAATGCGTCAACTGTAGATTATTTAATTATTACAAATCCCTTGTTCTTATCTGAGGCAAAACGGCTGGCTTTATTTCATACGCAACATAATAATTACAAGATTTTAATTGCAACAACTACAGAGATTTTTAACGAGTTTGCAAGTGGCAATCCTGACCCAACTGCCATAAGAGATTTTGTAAAAATGTATTACGACAAAGCAGGTGCCGATACTTCTAAAAGACCAAAATATTTACTACTTTTTGGCAATGCCTCCTTCGACTATAAAAACCGTATTTCTGGCAATACCAATTTAGTGCCATGTTATGAGAATAGAAATGCTTTAGACCCTTTAGCCACTTACACTTCAGATGATTTTTTTGGTTTGTTAAATGATACAGATGATGTAGATAATACCACCAATGTAAGCCTGTTAGATATTGGCATTGGCCGAATACCCGCTACTACAATTAAGGATGCTACAATAATGGTAGATAAAATTATTAATTACCACAGTAAACAAGCCTTTGGCGCTTGGCGCAATACGGCCACTTTTATAGCCGATGACAGGGATAACAATACCCACTTATACGATGCAGAATTTATAACTACAAATGCTGCTGCCATTGATAAAAATATTAATCAAAATAAATTGTATTTAGATGCTTTTCCGCTAGTGAGCAATAGTAGTGGTGGGCGCTATCCTGATGTAAATACGGCTATTATAAACCAGCTTTTTAGTGGTACATTATTGTTTAATTACACAGGTCATGGTGGTTATCAACGTTTGGCAGATGAAGCTATTGTAGATCAAGATGTTATAACTAAAATCTCTAATCAAAATAAACTACCACTTTTTATAACTGCCACCTGCGATTTTGCACCTTTTGATGACCCAACCAAAACATCGCTAGGTGGGCAATTACTAACCAATAATAATAATGGCGCCATTGCATTAATGACAACAACCAGAATTGTATTTGCATTTAGCAATCGTATTATTAACAACAATTACTTAACGATTGCCTTACAACCAGATGCTACGGGTAAATATTTAACTTTAGGTGATGCCATAAAACGAGCTAAAAACTTTACTTATCAAACATTTGGCGACATTACCAACAACAGAAAATTTGCGTTACTTGGTGACCCTGCTATGAAGTTGGCCTTCCCAGAAAATAAATTACAACTTACCACTATTAACAACCAAAATATAACTGCCACCGATACACTAAAAGCATTAAATAAATACATTTTTTCTGGTAAGGTTACCAATGCTTTAGGCAGTGATTTGACTAATTTTAATGGCACACTAAATGCTATAATTTTTGATAAACCACAAGTAATTACTACCAAAGGCAACGACCCAGCTAGCCCGATTACAACATTTACCCAACAAACTAATTTTTTGTACAAAGGCAAGGCTACAGTAACTAATGGCAATTTTAATTTTTCGTTTATAATTCCTAAAGACATTAATTATTTATTTGGCAAAGGCAAGCTAAGTTTATATGCAGATGATGGCAATAAGGATGCAACTGGGTTTAATACTGATTTTTATATTGGCGGCAGTAGCAATACTATTATTACAGATAAAGTTGGCCCAACGCTTAAAGGTTATTTAAACGATGAAAAATTTGTAAATGGCGGCTTAACAAACGATAATCCTATTTTAATTGTGAAATTAATTGACTCATCGGGCATAAATACTGTAGGTACAGGTATCGGACATGATATTACTGCTGTTTTAGATAACAATGACAAAAATAGTATTAAACTAAACGACTATTACGAGGCAGCATTAGATAATTACCAACAAGGTCAAATTAGATATCAATTACCTACTTTGGCAGATGGTATGCATACTTTAAAAATTAAAGCTTGGGATGTTTTTAATAATTCAAGTGAAATAATAATAGAGTTTACTGTACAAAAAAAACAACAACTTACAATTAGCCACGTTTATAATTACCCAAATCCATTTACCAGTAAAACTACCTTTTGGTTTGAGCACAACCAACCAAGCGAAAATTTAAACGTATTAATTAATATATTTAGCGTTAGTGGCAAACTAGTTCACCAAATAAAACGTACAATTAACAATGCAGGAAATCGCAGTGCAGAAATAGAATGGGACGGAAAAGATTTATATAGCAGCGAAAAATTAGGTAGAGGTGTCTATATCTATCGTATTATTGTAACATCAAATAATGGTAAGGCCGAAGCAACTCAAAAATTATATCTTCTCTAAATAGTATTAATGGTTTAATGTCTACTTTGTAATTACATGTATTATTTTTTTATTGTTACATACTTGTAATTCTTTTCTTTTATTTGCAACTTAAATTAAACATTAGTGAAACCTTCATTAGTACAGCGCTTTTTAGTAGTAGTATTTGGTTCAACTGTAAGCCTTTTGGCTACAGCACAAACCAGCGATTTAAATGTCGTAACCTCAGCAGTGCCATTTTTACGTATTTCGCCTGATGCAAGATCAGGCGGTATGGGTGACGTTGGTATTGCTACCAATCCGGATGCTAATTCAGCATTTTGGAACTTGGCAAAAACACCATTTACCAAAGCCAAATCTGGGGTTAGTGTTACGTACACACCATGGCTTAAAGATTTAGGATTAAACGATGTATACCTTGCCAGTGCCTCAGGCTATTACAAACTTGATGAGGAACAAGCAATATCGGCATCGCTAAGATATTTTAGTTTAGGCAATATTGAATTTACAGATTTTGCGGGTAATACTTTAAACAGTTTTCGCCCAAGAGAATTGGGTTTTGATGTTGGCTATTCTAGAAAATTAAATGAAAAATTGAGTTTAGGTGTAGCTTTAAGATATATTAGTAGCAGCCTTGCAAATGGTACTTATGGTGGTGTAACTTACAAAACTGGGAACGCTGTTTCAGGAGATATCTCTATATACCATGATGGTAGTGGTAAAGATGGACAAGGCCTTAGTTATGGTGTTGTTATTTCTAATTTAGGTTCTAAAATTGGGTACACAAACGATGCAAATAATAAAGACTATATACCTGCCAATTTAGGTATTGGTGTTGCCTATACTAGCGTGTTTGATGAAAGTAACCGTATTACTTTTGGGTTAGACATTAATAGATTGTTAGTACCTACACCACCACTAGCAACTGGCAATACAAGTACCGATTCCGCTTCCTTGGCTTCTTACAGAAATAAGAGCGTTATTAATAGCTATTTTTCTTCGTTTGGGGATGCTGGTGGTTTTGGCAATGAGTTGAAAAAGTTTCAAGTATCAGTTGGTGCAGAATATGTTTACAACGAACAATTTGCAGTTAGAGCGGGCTATTTTTACGAAAATGTAAGTCAAGGTAATCGTAAATATTTCACTGCTGGTTTGGGTTTAAAATATAATGTTATTGGCATCAATTTATCGTATTTAGTGCCATCTGGTCAAGGTATTACGCGTAACCCTTTATCTAATACCTTACGTTTTGGTATTACTTTCGATTTAGATGGCAATAAGGAAAATTAACACATTTAAAATAGTATTTTGGCTACTTTTTTGGGCAAAATGCTAGATAAGTCGTTTTTTTAATAAACCAAATTAGTGGAATGATTTTTTTAATAAAGTTACTTTGTTAAAGATCTTTAATGGGTTCACAATCAATTAAAACTACATGCGTATAGGTTCTGGAGTAGATTTTCATCAGTTAGTTGAAGGCAGAGACTTATGGATAGGTGGTATTAAAATTCCTCACAATAAGGGCGCTTTGGGGCATAGTGATGCAGATGTATTGTTACATGCCATATGCGATGCCATGCTTGGTGCTGCTTGTTTAGGCGATATTGGCGTACATTTTCCAGATACATCTTTAGAGTTTAAAAATATTGATAGCAAAGTTTTATTAAAAAAAAGTTATGATTTAATAACAGCTGAGGGTTATGGGATAATAAATATAGATTCAACCCTATGCTTAGAATCTCCAAAAATTAAATTATTTGTGCCCGCCATGCAGGCAACAATTTCTACAATATTGAATCTATCTACTAAAGATGTATCAATTAAAGCTACTACTACCGAAAAAATGGGGTTTGTAGGTAGAGAAGAAGGATTAATTGCATATGCATCTATATTGTTAAAGCAGTTGGTTTAGGGTATTTAAAGCAATTAGTTTTCGTTTTAAATAATTAGTGAAACAAATTCTGATTATGTATACATATATTAAGATTTAAATGACTATCCGCAATTTGGTTTAACCTAATTATCTTAGTATTTTTGTCTAAATTAGTTAGTTATGAAGATTACGAATTTCTTTATTCGGTATGCAGACGAGCAAAATTGCCAATTATTTTTTAAGTATAAAAGAGAGTTGGCTGGTATTAGTTGCTGTCGTTGTGGTTCATTACA
>JBBQLL010000003.1:0-146046 GCA_038327865.1 Chitinophagales bacterium
TGCACTTCCCAACATAATTGGGCTCTATATTTGTCGCAGACGTGGAAGTAAATTTTTACCAGATTATTTATTTGCATTTATAATCAACGTAATTTACTACACGTCTATTTTAAATAATCACCAACCCTTGATTCGCATAAATTGTAAAATAAGGCACTTTACTAGCGGAGGTCTATGGAGTTGGCAATGCAGCCAATCATCCCGCACTACGAACTTGTCGTTTCGCTAGAACTATTGCGTTGCTTTTAGCAACAAATAACATTGCCAAATGCAATAATATATAACTACTAAACTACAAGTTTCGTAGAGCAGAATAATCATTTTAGCTTCATCAAAAACCTTTCATTTTTACTTTTCAACATCAATATTTAACCATAAATTTGGATACTCTTGGTTTATAAGTCTAAATGCTTAAGTCGTAATCATCACTAAAAATTGCCAACCATATGAAACAAAAACAACCAATCATTCCACAAGATTCACGAAGAAAATTTATTAAAAATGCAGCAACAGCCTTTGCTGGATTTTACATTTTACCACGCCATGTATTGGGTGGTAAAGGCTTTACAGCCCCAAGCGATAGATTGCTAATTGCAGGTATTGGTGCAGGTGGTAAAGGTCAAAGCGATTTGGCTAATTTTTATAAAAGTGGCAAAACGGAGATTGCTTTTCTGTGCGATGTTGATGACAAGCGTTCATTGGCAAGTAGAACTGCTTTTCCTAAAGCAAAGTATTATAAAGATTACCGTGAAATGCTAGATAAAGAGCATAAAAACTTTGATGCTGTGTCTGTTTCCACACCGGATCATAATCACGCAGTGCAAACCATGGCTGCTATGCAACTGGGCAAACACGTGTATGTACAAAAGCCTCTAACTCATGATATTTACGAAGCTAGAATGCTTACCGAAGCGGTAGATAAATATAAAGTGGTGGCACAAATGGGTAACCAAGGTGCTTCTGGTGATGGCGTAAGGCAAATGCGTGAATGGTACAATGCTGGCTTAATTGGCGATGCACATACGGTGTACATTTTTACCGATAGACCCGTTTGGCCGCAAGGCATTGCTTGGCCTACCACACCTGCCCAAATCCCCGCAACACTAGATTGGAATTTGTGGTTAGGTACGGCACCACAAAAAAACTATGTAGATAAATTAGTGCCATTTAATTGGCGTGGCTGGTGGGATTATGGTACCGGTGCTTTGGGAGATATGGGTTGCCATTTAATTGAGCCTGCATTTAGAACGCTAGAGTTGGGTTATCCTACAGAAGCTGAGTGCAGCGTAGGTTCTGTGTATGTTGATGAATTTAAACGCGGTTACTTTCCTGATGGTTGCCCACCATCATCACATGTAATTTTAAAGTTTAAAGGCAAAAAACATAAGCCCGATATTCAAATGCATTGGATGGATGGGGGTATTCAACCCGAAAGACCAGCAGAGTTATTGGAAAATGAAAAATTTGGTGATGGTGGTAATGCTGTTTTGATTATTGGCACAAAGGGTAAAATGATGTGTAGCACGTATGGTGCCGACCCTAAATTATTGCCATTAAGTAGGATGGAAAAGGTAGCAACACCGCAAACTATTGCTCGTGTGCCAGATGGTGCCAATGGCCACTACGCTCAGTGGGTAGAAGCAGCTATTGCAGGTTATAGTAGCGATAAAGCCAATAATTTAAGTTCGCCATTTAGTATTGCCGGGCCGTTAACTGAAAGTATTTTAATGGGTAATTTGGCTATTAGAAGTTTTGATTTGCGTCGGCCAAAATCTACCGATGCTACTCAATTCGATTATCCTGGTCGTTATATTAAATTACTTTGGGACGGCCCAAATATGAAAGTGACCAATTTTGAAGAAGCCAATCAATTTGTGAAAAGACAATACAGAGAGGGGTGGAGTTTGGGGGCTTGATAGTTAATAAATCGAAGATGGATTTTATTATACAAACTAAAAGGTGCTATTTCAATGTTGAAATAGCACCTTTTTAATTAATTACAAGGAGTTTAATGATGCACTTTACCAGTAAACTTGTGATAAAATGGTGTTTTGCTATTTTCATCTTTAGGTTTGTACTTACCTGTAATAATTGGCACGTACATTACCCTTCTACGGCTTGCTTCGCCAAATAGAGGTGATTGCTTAACTCTGTGCCAAAGCCTGCCATCATGCACAGTTAAATCACCAGAATGAATATCAAACCCAACTTCTTTCTTATCATCATTATTATCAATAAAATATTTTTTACCAAATAATAATTTAACAATGTTCTGGTTTTGAGTACCTGGGATAACTCTTAAACCTCCGTTTTCAAACAAACAAGTATCTAAGTGCAAACCAACATTTAGCATAGGCATTATTTTTTGACCTAAAAATAAATCTCTAGGGCTATCAGTATGCCATCCCATTTGGGTAAATGTGCTATTGGGGGTATTGATATAATTATTAATTACCAAACCATCCTTCTCGTTTTCAGCAATTCTGCCATCGTAAGGTGAAAGAAAATCAATTAAGTTTTGTAGTCTTGGTTCTTTTAACAATTCTTGTAATGCATTGCTATATAAGGATGAGAAGCACAAACGTTGAATTGTTTTATTGCCATGCTCATCTTTACCAAATTTTAAAGGAATACCATTTACCTTTTCTTTCCCCTCTACAATCCACTCGTTTTCTATTCTGTGAATTTCGGCGATGTATTCTTGTACCTTTTCTTGGCTTAAAAAATTACGAAACACTATAACACCATTGGTTTCAAAAAAACGTAGTTGTTGTTCGGTTATAGTTTCGCCTAAGTTAAAATCAGATTCCCATTTATTTATTATCATGCCTATTCTCAGTTAATCTACGCAATGTTAAATAATTATTACAAAATTGTGAAGTTAAATTTAAATAAAAAACTTATTGTAAACAAATTAATCTGCTTTTAAAACCAGCGTAAAGTTTTAGAAGTGTAATTTGCATTTAATATTATTGAAAATAGAATGAAAAATTATAAGAACGCTTTACTTGCCATTATTATTTCATTACCATTAGTTTGTATTGGTCAAATAGATACAATTAAGCTTGCTAAAAAGAAACAGACTATTATTTTCCCAGTTATTTCAAGGTCTATAGAAACAAGTTGGGGCTTTGGCGCTGCTGCTTCTAGCACGTTTCATTTAGCTAAATCGGATTCGCTTACCCGTACCTCAAATTTACAGTTATTGTCTTTATATACTTTAAAAAAACAATTTATTACGGCTTTAATTGGCTCGCAATACACAAAAAACGAAAGCTACATTTTTAACGAGCAAATAACCTACAGTTCTTTCCCAGATAAATTTTGGGGCATTGGCAATAATACGCCAGATAATGCAGAAGAGGCCTATAATTTTAACCAGTATTATATCAACTTGCATGTACTTAAAAATTTAGGACATAAATTTTTTATTGGGTCACTTTTGGAAATACAGAATTTTATGAAGGTTGATTATAATAAAGGCGGCTTATTTGATGTGCAAAAAGTGGCTGGCCGTTACCCTTATTTTTTGGCAGGTTTGGGTTTTAGTTTAACATTCGATAACCGTTCAAATGCATTTTCACCCGATAAAGGCACATTTGTACAAGCATATTATAATCATTTTGATAAATATTTCGGATCAGACTTTATTTATAGTAACATAGTTGTGGATGCTCGTAAATATTTCTCTTATAAGAAAAAAGTATTGGCGCTTCAAGGCTATTATTCAGGTAATTTAGGGGATGAAATTCCTATAAGAAGTATTGCAACTTTAGGTGGGAGCAATAGAATGCGTGGTTATTACGAAGGAAGGTATAGGGATAAACAAGTACTTGTTTTTCAATCGGAAGTACGACTACCTGTTTATAAACGCTTTGGTGCTGTTGTTTTTGGTAGCCTAGGCGATGTAGGTAAAACCCTTAATGATTTTTCTTTATCAGACCTAAAATACAGTTATGGTGGCGGTTTACGTTTTGCAGTAAATAAAACCGAAAAGCTAAATATTCGTATAGATTATGGCATTACTGGTAATGGCAGTAGTGGTTTGTATTTTCAGTTAGGTGAAGCATTTTAAAATGTGCGTAACAACCATTTTGCCAGCCTAAAACATAAGTAGGCAAATAGTGGTGCAGTAACCACATCTATTGTATAGTGTATGTGCTGAATTAAAACTAAAATACCAATTGAAATAGTAGCCAAAAGTGCAACAATTTTATCTATCTTTTTTTTTAAGCATAAAAACATTAAAAACTGTGTGGCAGTGTGGCCCGAATAAAATAAATCCTTAGTAATAAACTTGCCTCCATAGAATGTATTACTTAAAGGATCAATTAATGGAATTAAATTTTCTGGTGGGTTTAAATGAAATAGTGTAATTGACAATACTCTACTCACACTTATTAACCAAAAGCACCAAATACAAATTAGTGCAATATCGGGGCTTTTATAAATGCGAAATAAGGTTAAGGCACCCATGCCCCAAATAATGGTAAATACAGGTATTGATACATTTTTAGTAGGTAATTTTTGCAGAAAAAAATCGTTTAAAATAATACCATTTCTTTGTTCTATATAATCGAAAAATAAGGGGTACAATAAAAGTGTGATTGTTACTAGCGCAACACCACAATATAGTTTTATAGTAAAATTTTTATTTTGTTTTGCCTCAGCCCACGAAAAATTAGTCATATCACCAACACTCATGTTTTGTTTTAAAACCGGCAAATATAAAAGATATTTTGTGTTGATTTAAAGAATCAATCATGAAAATTATCATTGTTAGTCTGTTTAAACAGGCTTTAAAGTTTTAATCTAAAACTACCAAAAACACCAAAATATTTTACATTATTGGCCAATGTACTTGCTGCCGGAACTGTAAAAGATGGATCTAAACGCCACACTAAATCAATTCTAAAAAATTTGAAAATATTGTCTATACCTGTACCAATTTCTGTGTAAGGTTTCCCTCGTAAAATTTTTAAGCGGTAAGTGCCAAATTCAAGGCGGTTAAATATTCTATTGTCTCTACTTAAATCTCCCCAAACAGTTTTCACATTCCAAAATTGCCGCATTTTGGTTTTACGCATAAACGGTATCAAGTTAAAAAGCTTCTTCTCGAAATTGTGTTCAATATTAAAACCGCCATAAAAATCGCTAATATATTCAAAGCGGTTCATTAGGTTAAACGATTGTTTGTTATAGTAAAATACCTCATTACCAGGATGTATTTCTAGTAGCATAAAAGGGATTTGTGAGCCGTCAATCCTGCCACCATAAGCCATATAATCAATATTACCCCAACGTGGTAAGCGTATATTTTGATTAATAGATGCTGAATATTTAGTATAATGGTATTCGCTACCAAAAATACCTGATGCAGCTTGTGCAAGCTCAATTTCCATAACGGGTAATTTGCCTCTTAACAATATGTCACGTCGTCTGCCAACAATCTTTTTTTCATCAGGTGCATAACGTAGTGTTAACCCAATTTCTGTATTAATAATTTTGTTATCGGCAAATAAACTTCTTGATGGTAATGGTGCAAAGGTTTCAAAATCGCTTCTATTAATACTCAGTTTGGCAGAAATATTACTTTGCCAATTCTTGCTTATTGCAAGTTTGTAGCTTTCTAAGCCTAGAAATTTTTGTGTTACCCCTTTTCGTCTAATAAATTTACTAAAAAGGTTATCAATACTGGCCTCATCCTCTTCATTAAAGCGTATATGACCATTATCAAGGTCGTTTGTATAGGAGCCTAGTAACGACCAGCTTTCGTGTTTATTTAGTTTATAATTAAAAGCAAGTTTCCCTTTAAATTTATTGTCTTTAATACCATAAGCCAAATAACCAAATAAACGTAAATGCTTACTAAATTTTTCGGTAGTGCCAAGGTCAAATCGAATTCTATTTGTTTCATGTTGGTTAGCACTAAACCATTTAAACCAAGGCCCAATTTCTATTAAGCCCAATTTTTTATGGCCATCAAGCACGAATTCAGCAATATTTTTATATTTAATAAATAGTGGTAATTTATTAAGTGTATCAATCATTTGATAAACCTTTTTTTCGTTGCTACTCAATTTTTCTTGTCGGTTATTTTCCCAATAACTCTTATCTTTTTCTTTGGCATCTTCATTTACAAAAACCTCTTCTCTTTTTTTATTTTTAGCCAATTCATTTTCAATAAAATTTTCGTTAATACGTACGTCCTTGTAAGTGGCAGTTTTACGCCCAATAAAACTTATTTTTTCTTTTTTAAATGGCGATAAATCAGCTACAAATTTATCCTTTGCAAATACCCATAATGTGTCATTCAATTGTTTAAATTCTTGCACCACACTTAACCTATTTATAAAGTTAATATTGGCCGTTGGCGATGCGGTGATATTTATTTTTTGAATGGCCCATGTAGTGTTGTGTATCCAACAATCGCCACTAAACGTGTTGGTGCCTTCTTGTTTTGGCGTAAAAAATAAATGGAAGAATTTTTGTTTATTGATAATCTGTGTATCGGCACCTTTATAGTTATAAAATCTGTCACCAATGGTACTAATCGGACTTATAAATTCTTTGTTAAAGAGTACAATATAATCTTCATAAACATTTATTTTTTGGCTAAGGCCGCCTAAAAATTGCACAACCGTTTCGTTCTTAATACCATTGGTAGCAACGGCTTTTATCACTTCTCGAACTTTAAAAGGGTTGTTGCTGTAATAATAGTCTGATAATGATTCTGTAAGAAAAACGGGCAGAAATGGCTTGGCTTCAGTTGTGCTATCAATATTACCAAGTACAAACCCAAATGGCTTTAATCTTTTTGTTTTATCGAAGCTGTTGTGCTTCATATTGTTCAAATCCATTTCCAATTTATTGTATAGTTCGTAACTATAATTATTAAATCGGTATGGATTGTTTTGTGGTTTATGGGTTACAATATTTTTCCACCAACGAAGACCTTTACTAAATTTAGATTTTACAACTACTTCTTCTGCAAATTTTGCTTCATGCAAAAAAATTACTATTATACCTGTATCTTTTAGTCTTGAAAATGGTTTGTACAAATTTTGGAAACCAACATACCTTATTACCAAAGTATCAGATGGTATACCGCTTTTTTTTAGGTATAATTCTCCAGCAGAATCTGTGATACCACCATAATTGGCTTTTTGCCAATTAATACTTGCAAATGATACTGGTTCTTTGGTAAAATCGTTTAAAACCTTTAATTTCAATAGAGTATTTTGTGCATGTAATTGTTGTGTCAATAGTAGCAAAACAATTAAAATCGACGTCCACCTATAGCACAATACATACAAAAATCTATCCTTCATTCTACAAAATACATTGCGTTAAATAAATTGTATCCTACCATTTTTAGGTATGATCTCTGAAAATTAAAACATCTTACTCAATGTAGCATAAAATGCCATCCTTTTAATTAAAAATTAAGATGTAACATAAAATTATTTCACAAACTAACGATTGTTAGTATATTTTTGTTTCAAAATAATTATTATGGATTTAAGTTTGAGCGAAGAGCAATTAATGATACAAAAAGCAGCTAAAGATTTTGCAATAAATGAATGTTTGGCTGGTGTAATAGAACGTGATGAGTTACAAAAATTTCCTAAAGAACAAGTAACCAAATTGGCAGAACTTGGCTTTATGGGTATGATGGTGAACCCAGAATATGGTGGTAGTGGCTTAGATACTGTTAGCTATGTTTTGGCTATGGAAGAAATTAGTAAAATTGATGCTAGTACTAGTGTTTGTATGAGTGTAAACAACAGTTTGGTTTGTTATGGTTTAGAAGCCTTTGGCACCGAGGCTCAAAAGCAACAATATTTAACGCCAGTAGCACAAGGTACAAAGGATGGCAATTTATATATCGGTGCTTTTTTACTAAGCGAACCAGAAGCTGGTAGCGATGCAACTAGCCAGCAAACTACTGCTGAAGATATGGGTAATTATTACTTATTAAACGGCACTAAAAACTGGATTACCAACGGTTCATCTGCTTCTGTATATTTAGTAATGGCGCAAACAGATGTTAGCAAAGGTTCAAAAGGTATTAATACCCTAATTGTAGAAAAGCATTGGCAAGGTGTAACAGTATCTGCTAAAGAAAATAAATTGGGTATACGTGGTAGCGATACACATACCATTATGTTTACCGATGTAAAAGTACCTAAAGAAAACAGAGTAGGTGCAGATGGTTTTGGATTTACGTTTGCCATGAAGACTTTGGCTGGCGGCCGCATTGGTATTGCTTCTCAAGCATTAGGTATTGCAAGTGGTGCGTACGAACTAGCACTAAAATATTCTAAGCTACGTAAAGCTTTTGGTAAAGAAATTTCGCAACACCAAGCCATACAATTTAAGCTGGCAGATATGGCTACAAAAATAAGTGCAGCACGTTTATTATGCCTAAAAGCAGCTTGGGAAAAAGACAATGGTATTAATTACGATTTAAGTAGCAGTATGGCTAAAGTATTTGCAAGCGAAACTGCCATGTGGGTTACTACCGAGGCAGTGCAAATACATGGTGGTTATGGTTTTGTAAAAGAATACCATGTTGAGCGATTGATGCGTGATGCAAAAATTACACAGATTTATGAAGGAACAAGCGAGGTGCAACGGATAGTAATAAGTAGAGCTATTTTAAAATAAATAAAACAAAAAGCTTCATCTTTTGCCTGCTTAAAAGATGAAGCTACAGTTGATTAACTAGTAATTGAATTATACTTATGGATGAGAGATAATAAGTACTACAATAGCAGCTAATACAAGGCTCATAATTGTTACAATTACGGCATAAGCAAATCTGTCTTCTGAATGTGAGTTTACATGTGTTTGTGCCATGTCTGATAATGTTAGGTGAAAGAAAAATTGTTTAAGCTTTTCAGGGGAAGGATAATTCACCAAATCCATGCTAGTTATAATAACCAATCTATTATAAAATCGTTAAGGTAAAGTTAATAATTAATTCTAGGTAATTCCAAAATTATTTTACAATGGACTTAAAATAAAAATATCCATTTACAATAAATGGATATTTTTAAAATTAGTAGTGGTTTTTAGGATTGTAAGGTAAAATTTACTTAAACCTTAAATAGGATATTAGTGCAATTACAGCGTAAAGCAAAGTAATAACAACAAAATTTTTTATCCCTTTATCAAAAGATGATGAAGGGACAATAATTTGTCTTTTCCGCATAACCAAGTTTTTAAATTGTTTGTTAATCAATTAAATTCAATGGTTCTTCATAAAAAACGATGGAGTTATTTATAAACGAGAACTAATAAGAAAAAATTGTATCATTATGTCAATTTTACAAAAATAATGTAGCAAAAATATGTTTGCAGTAGTAGATATAGAAACAACAGGTGGGCATGCCAATGCAAATAATATTACCGAGATAGCTATTGTATTACACAATGGTGTAGAGATAGAAGGTAAATATACCACGCTTGTAAACCCATGTATGCCTATACAGCGTTATGTTCAAGGCCTTACTGGTATTACCGATGCTATGGTGTCTGTTGCACCAAAATTTGATGATCTCGCAGAAAATATTTACAACTTATTAAAGGATAGAATATTTGTAGCCCACAATGTAAACTTTGATTACAGTTTTGTAAAACACCAATTGGCACAATCTGGGTTTAATTTAACAACCAATAAATTATGCACTATTCGATTAGCTAGAAAAATATTTCCCAATTTACCAAAATACGGATTAGGTACTGTTTGTAGAGAATTAAAAATAGACTTAAATGATAGACATAGGGCTGCTGGTGATGCCATGGCTACAGCACATTTATTTAAATTATTAATTGATAATGATACCAGTGGGGAGTTAAAAAAAATGATAAAAAAAAACTCCCATCAGTACTTACCCCCAAACCTAAATAGTGATGTTTTTGAGAATTTACCAACTATATGTGGTGTCTATTATTTTATAAATCGGGTTGGTAAAGTAATTTATGTGGGTAAAGCAAAAAACATAAAAAAGCGAGTGATTTCGCATTTTTCCAATAACAAACCATCAAAACAAAAGCAAGCTTTTTTAAGCGATATTTTTAATATTTCTTTTAAATTGCTTGATAGTGAATTTTTAGCAGCACTATTTGAGAGTATTGAAATTAAACGCATTTGGCCAATTTACAACAAAAGCCAAAAGCACTACGAGCATAAATTTGGTATTTTTATGTTTGAAGATGGCAAAGGATATTTACGACTTGGCATAGATAAAACCAGAAAATTGTTACAACCTATTGTATCTTTTAATTTTTTAATTCAAGCACACAATACACTATGGCAATGGGTAAAAGAATATGATATAAATCCAGCTTTGTGCTTTTTAGATTATTCAGAAAAAATACCTACCAACTTGCCAAGTATTGCCACACATAATAACGCCATACAAAATATTGTGCAAGTATTAAAAAGCGAAGCAAAAACATTTTTTATTAAAGAGGTAGACAATAACTACATTCTAGTAGAAAATGGAAAATTTTATGGTATGGGAAAAGTAAAGAGCGACTTTGTAGTTACTAATACAAATACTTTAAAACAAAATTTAACCCAATACCCTGAAAATTTTGTTATAAACCGCATTGTTAAAGACTTTGTTCAAAAATATCCCGAAAGAATTATAGTTATTTAAAGCATAATTTTTTGGTTAATTTATAAAACGCTTTACTTTACATACTTAACCTAAACGCTTTAGTTGTGCCGTATTACTTTTTTAAAAAAGCTATCTTTTTATTTGTATCTAGTAATCTTTTATTTCTAAATGCATCTTTTTCACAACGTATAAGGGCAGCTTTTGGCTTAGGTGCATGCTCCTATATTGGTGATTTACAAAAAAGAGAAGAACTTTTGGTACAACCTTCCGCTGCGTTTTCAGTTGGTGCCACATATAATATAAACGATTATTGGAAAGCTAGGGTTGACCTTTCTCTAATGACTGTAAGAGGTGACGATAAAGTTAATTCATCTGCTTTTTACACAAGGGCTAGAAATCTAAATTTTAGAAGCACAGTTTGGGAGTTAGCTTTTTTAGGTGAACTAGATTTTGTAAACATATTTTTAAAGCGAGAAACACTTATTACGCCCTATATTTTATTAGGCCCAAGTATTTTTCATTTTAACCCCACTACAATTGATAAAGATGGAAATAAAATAAGATTGCATAATGTTGGTACTGAAGGGCAATTACTTGGCAACCCTGCCTACGATTATAGAAAATATAGTTTACTTCAACTAAATTTTCAAGGTGGTGCTGGAATACGGTATGCGATTAATAACAAAGTAACCTTGGGTATAGAAACATCAATAAGAAAATTAAATACAGATTATATTGATGATATACATTCACCATCATATATAGACCCTGCAGAATTTTTGGCTAAAGGACAAATTGTAGCCGCCCAACTAGAAAATAGGGGTGATGAGTTAGGTTACGCTTTTAACTATGCACAAGCTGGTGCAAGGGGTACAGGAAAAGGTTACGACTTTTACTATACAATGGAAATAAAAGCAACCTTTCGCTTAGATAATATTCATATTGGTGGTGATTTGGATTATTACGGTTACTCGCATAGACGTGCAAAACGTAGCGTTAGGAACCCTAATTTTTAAGCTATATATTTTACTTAATATGCCATTAGTCTATCGCTTTTTCTTTACTACTTTTAGTTCTTTTTTTTTGGTAAACGTATCATCAAAAAAACACTCCATACCACGTCTATTGCCACAACTGCCTTTCTCTTTTAAGGTAACGTTGCTGCCATTAAAGTTAAAATCAATTACACATGGGTCACCACCTTGGTTATAAACTGCCGTTGTAGCATTTTTCATTTTAAAATCGCCTTTTAACTCACCAATACAAGTGCTATTCTTTTTTTCAAAATGAATAAAAAATAGGTACGTATTGGCATTTTTCCCATCACGTATTGACATGTAATTTTTCTTATCTTGCAAATAGTCACCACTTAACTTGTTTTTTTTGGATAAGGTGTCAATAGGGTTAATAATCTGGTTCGATTTTTTTGGATCTTCATTGGTGTCATTTATTACTACCATAAAGGCGTTATCGCTACCATATATCCAACCAACTCTTGTAAATAGCAACTGTTTTGTGTCATTGGTAATTTTCTCTTTACTTATTACAAAAGTGGGCTCTTTGTTTATTGATAACGAATGCATGTAGCCATCATTTGTAACATTATCAAAAATACTTTTTGAGGCTACATACTTATTTTTGGTATTTAATACAAATGCAATTATTTGTATTTTTTTATTTTGACTTACAACTGATAACAAATAAGTTTCATTAGTTTTTTGTATGCGACCTAGTGGATGAATGGTGTACTTTTTTGAAGTATTTACCCATAAGGCCAATGCAGAATCTGGTATAAATTGTCTGAAAATCGCATTACTTATTAGTACTGTATCGCCAACTTTAGCAATATTAGTATCTGTAACAGAATAGGGTAGTGGCAACTGCTTAAAAGCACTTATAAAGTCTTTTACTTTTACAGGTGCATCACCAGCCAAATTTACTTTTTTCTCTTTGCAGCTATACAAGCTAATTACAAGTAAAAGTGTTACCCATTTGTTCATAAACACAGAAAATTTGGGTAAATGTAACATTTTACTACAAGCACTTTGTTAAGCTATAATTAACTACCTAATAATAATTTTTAGCTATTGTTGATTAATATTTTAGATTTGTCTAAAATATTATTTTGTGATAGCTAATTTATCTGTAACCGAAGAAAACTATATCAAGGCTATTTATCATTTGCAACATGCCGATGGCAACGTAAGTACCAATGAAGTGGCAGAAATGCTACATACAAAAGCTGCATCTGTAACAGATATGCTTAAAAAGCTAAAGGTTAAAAAAATTGTAAATTACGAGAAATACAAAGGCTTTACATTAAGTACAGTTGGCGAAAAAATAGCATTAACCATTGTTCGTAAACATCGGCTTTGGGAATATTTTTTAGTAGAAAAATTGCAATTTGGCTGGGATGAAGTGCATGAAGTTGCAGAAGAATTAGAGCATATTTCTAGTAGAAAATTAGTTGAAAAATTGGATACATTTTTACAATATCCTAAATTTGATCCACATGGAGATCCGATACCAGATATTAATGGAAAAATGGTTATTCAACCACAAATAAACTTAACTGATTTGCCATTAAATGTTATTGCAGAAGTTACTGCTGTAGGAAGTCAATCAACCGAGTTATTAGAATTGTTGCGACATAAAAAAATTGCCATTGGCACAAAAGTAAATCTTAAAAAGAAATTTCTATTTGATAATTCGGTAGAGATAAAAATTCTAAACCAAGCTGCATTTACCATTAGCCAACAGTTGGCGCAAGCATTATTTGTAAAAAAAATACCAAATGCGTAAAGTGTATTTTAAAAATGATAATTCACTGGCAGATGTACATTCATCAGTTGATACAACGCAGGACAGGAAAGGCTTTCGGCGAATTTTAGCCTACTTTGGGCCAGCTTATTTAGTAAGTGTTGGCTATATGGATCCTGGTAATTGGGCTACAGATTTACAAGGTGGTGCGCAGTTTGGGTACAAGCTTATTTGGGTGTTGTTAATGAGTAACCTTATGGCGTTGCTACTACAAAGTTTAAGTGCTAGGCTGGGTATTGTTAGGCGAAAAGATTTAGCACAAGCCAACCGAGAAGTCTATCCTCCATTAGTAAATTTTTGTTTATATATTTTGGCAGAGTTGGCCATTGCTGCCTGCGATTTAGCTGAAGTATTGGGTATGGCTATTGGCATTAATTTATTAACAGGGTTACCCTTAATTTGGGGTGTTTTATTTACTGTGCTAGATACTTTTTTATTGCTGTGGTTACAACGTTTGGGTATAAGAAAATTAGAGGCTTTTATTATTGCATTGGTTGCCATTATTGGCTTATCTTTTTTAATAGAAATTATATTTGCAAAACCAAATTTAGGGTTGGTGGTTAAAGGGTTTATACCAACGGCTCTAAATCAACAAGCATTATATATCGCAGTAGGTATCATTGGGGCTACGGTAATGCCACACAATCTGTATTTACACTCTGCATTAGTACAAACACGAAAAATCAGTTCCGATAGTGCAGGTATAAAAAAAGCCCTAAAATACAATTTAATAGATAGCACTATTGCCTTAAATGCAGCTTTTTTTGTAAATGCTGCGATACTTATATTAGCAGCTACTGTTTTCTTTACAACAGGGCATACCGAAGTTGCAAAAATTGAAGATGCACACCGTTTATTGCAACCAATGTTGGGTACAAAATTAGCACCGCTATTATTTGCTATTGCATTAATTGCAGCAGGTCAAAGTAGTACAATTACAGGTACTATGGCTGGGCAAATTGTAATGGAGGGCTATTTAAGTTTACGTATCAATCCTTTACTAAGGCGGTTAATTACAAGGTTAATTGCTATTACGCCTGCTGTTTTAGTAATACTAATATATGGCGATGAAAAAGTAGATGAATTATTAGTGTTTAGCCAAGTTATACTAAGCTTACAATTGGGTTTTGCCATCATTCCATTAATTCATTTTGTAAGTGATAAGCAAGCCATGGGCGAGTTTGCCATTAAAAATTATACCAAAATATTGTCTTGGTTGGTTGCTGGTATTCTAGTTTTTTTAAACGCAAAATTAATTGTAGATGAAATAATTGATTTCTTTAATAAAGATGGTATGTGGGGTTGGAAGTTGGTAATTATTGTAGCCGTACTAGCTTTTATTTGGTTGTTTTTAATGATGACATTTTTACCAATTGTACAAAAGAGAAGGCATTTACGCAACATAGCACTACATAGAGAAGCATTGCCCTTAAAAAACTTAGAAATAGCCCAAATACAGCATATTGCGGTGGCTTTAGACTTTAGTAATAACGATGAAAAATTGATTGCCTATGCCATTGCCCAAGGTAGAAGAGAAGCTACTTATACCCTGCTACATATTGTGGAAAGTGTGAGTGCTAGCTACCTAGGTGCAGCTAGCGACGATACAGAAACACGCAAAGATCGTGAACGAATTGAGGCTTACGTACAACAATTACTATTGCTTGGGTACACCGTAAATTGCGAATTAGGCTATAAAAACAGGGTTAAAGAAATAGTAAGGTTGGTAAAAGCAGCTAATGCAGATATGTTGGTAATGGGTGCACATCGGCATAGTGGACTAAAAGACTATTTATTTGGAGAAACCATTGAATCTGTTAGGCACCAACTTAAAATGCCAGTATTAATTGTTAATTTGTAACACTTGACACAGAGGTACAGAAGAACTTAGTAGTACACTTTGAGTTGTATAATTCATCTGTGTTTCTGAGCCTTAGCTACAAACATTATTCAATCATTTCAATCTATTAATCTATGGCAACAATTGGGCTAATACGAGAAGGTAAAACACCCCCTGATAGTAGGGTGGCTTTAACACCACAGCAATGTCGTTGGCTGCAACAACACATGGGTGTAAAAGTGGTAGTACAAACATCACCAAACCGTTGTTTTAGTAATGCTGAGTATTTGGCAAATGGGATAGATGTAGTAGATGACGTGGCATATTGCGATTTACTATTAGGCATTAAGGAAGTACCAATTACCATGCTTATCCCTAATAAAAAATACTGTTTTTTCTCTCATACTAGAAAAATGCAATCCTACAATCAAGCCTTATTAAAAGCTTGTATTAGCAAGCGTATTACGCTTATTGATTACGAATGTTTAGAGCATCAAGATGGGCAACGTATTATTGGCTTTGGCTTTTTTGCTGGTGTTGTAGGTGCCCACAATGCCTTATTTACGTATGGTCAACGTACAGGATTATTCAATTTGCCAAGGGTATTTTCTTGTAATAATTATAACACTTTAATTCGCCATTATTTTGGTTTAAAATTACCCAATATAAAAATTGCATTAACCGGTAGTGGTAGGGTAGCACAAGGTGCCATAGATGTAATGAACCTGATGGGTATCATAGAAGTTGAACCTGAAGATTATTTGGCTCGCAGCTTTACTTACCCCGTATATGTTCAATTAAAGGGTGGCAATTTATACACCCATAGCAAGTTTAAAACCTATAAACGCAACCATTTTCACCAATATCCTACTGAGTACGAAAGTTGCTTTTTACCTTACGCAACTTGTACGGATATATTAATTAATGGGGTGTATTGGGATGCTTCACTGCCACGCTTGTTTGAACCTACTGCCATTAACAACCAATTTGCCATACAAGTAATTGCAGATATTACCGATGATGCCAATGGTTCAGTACCTATCAATTTAGGGGATGCTACCATAGAAAAGCCTGTGTATGGCGTTGATAAAAATACCCACCTTAAAACAGATCCTTTTTTACAGACAAGTATTGATATAATGGCGGTAGGTAATTTGCCAAACGAGTTGCCAAGAGATGCCAGTAATTATTTTGGGGAACAATTATTGAAATACATACTAGACGATGTTCTAAGCAATGGCAGCGATATTATAGACCGAGCTACCATACTTATTAATGGACAATTAACCCCTCGGTTTGAGTATTTAAAAGATTATGTAAAGTGACCACTTTAATGATCATAGAAAATCATTCGGATCACTTAAATCAGCTTTTACAATTGCAAGTAATAATCTTTCAACAGCATTTTAAAATCCTCGGTATACGCTTTATCTGCTTTAATAATTAGTTCCCTTTCTACAGCTATTTTTTGGGTGTATCCAAATAGCAACATAGCTCTAAAGTAAGGGTGATTAGTTGTTTGCTTTACCAATACTTGTTCGTGCAATACGAAGCCAATTTGTGAAGCTAAATTAGTAAAATAGCTTACTCTATGATAAGGCAGCAAAATAGCAAATTGACCTTTTAAAGATAATAAACGTTTTATAGCTACCAATAAATTATCTAAACTTAATGTAATACTATGCAATGCCATATTACGTTTGGAATCTGTACTTTTTAAATCATGCTCAAAAAAGGGGGGGTTGGTAATTATAAAATCATATTGATTGTTGGTGGCTGTGCTATACGTTTGAATAGCCGATTGGTAAACCTGTAATCGATTTGCCCAAGGTGATGCTACAAAATTTGCTGCTGCTTGCATGGCTGCTGCTGCATCAATTTCTACCGCATCAATATTTGCTGTTGTAGCTTGTGACAACATTAAACTTAACAATCCTGTGCCTGTACCAATATCTAATATGCGGTTGGGTGTTAATAGTTGTTGGTTGATAGGTGCGGCTACCCATGCACCAAACAAGCACCCATCAGACGTAACCTTCATGGCACAATTACCCTGATGTATCGTAAACTGTTTAAATGCAAAATAATCGTTTGGCATTAGTGTACAAATAAACCAATATTTAAACTATTAGCCAACATACATAATTAACTATTCTTCATCTAAGTTTTATCAGCTCTTTTCTAAACCTTCTAAATAATCTCAAAAATCAATCAAATCATTAAAATCATTCCCCAATCATCGTTTTAACGAATTCCAAATCATCATTCATACAATATGGTTATTTTCGCCACATGAGCATAGAGCAACTGACAAGCTACCCAAAAGAAAAAATTAAAATATTATTCTTAGAAAATATTAGCGATAAAGCGGTTCAAAAATTTAAAGAATATGGTTATACCAACGTTACTAAATTAGGTGGCGCCTTAAACGAAGACGAACTGATAAAAGCGGTGAAAGATGTACATATTTTAGGCATTCGTTCTAAAACGCAAATCACCAAAAAGGTATTAGACCATGCCATTAAATTACAAGCCATCGGCTGTTTTTGTATTGGTGTAAATCAAGTTAATTTAAACGAAGCCACCAAGCAAGGTATTTCTGTTTTTAATGCTCCATACAGCAATACACGCAGCGTTGCCGAGTTGGTAATTGGTTTAAGCATTATGCTTATACGTAGAATTCCAGATAAAAATACGGCCGCCCACAATGGTATTTGGAACAAAGAAGCAAAAGGTAGTTTTGAAATGCGTGGCAAAACTTTAGGTATTATTGGCTATGGTAGCATTGGATCTCAGCTAAGCGTAATGGCCGAAAGTCTTGGGATGAAAGTAACATTTTATGACACCGAAACCAAATTGCCATTGGGTAATGCTGTTGCCTGTAAAACCTTAAAAGATTTGGTAGCTGGTGCAGATATTATTTCGTTGCACGTGCCAGAAACATCTCAAACCAAAAACTTAATTAATAAAACCAATCTTAAATTTTTTAAGCAAGGGGCTATTTTAATTAATTATGCCCGAGGCGAGGTGGTCGATTTAGATGCATTGGCAAAAAGCTTAAAAGAAGGGCAGTTAAGCGGTGCAGCCATTGATGTTTTTCCTATTGAACCCGAAAAAAATGGTGCCGCTTTTACTAGTCCATTACAAGGGTTAAGTAATGTTATTTTAACGCCACATATTGGCGGCAGCACCGAGGAGGCTCAAGAAAATATTGGTGATGATGTGAGTACAAAACTATTCCAATATTTAGAAAAAGGAATTACCAATGGTTCTGTAACCCTTCCTGCTATTGGCTTACCACCGGTTGAAGGGGCACATCGTATTTTGCATATTCACAACAATGTGCCCGGCGTGTTAAGCGCTATCAACACAGAATTAAGTAAGCACCATATTAATATTGTGGGTCAATATTTAAAAACTAATGACGATATTGGGTATGTGGTTTTAGATGTAGATAAAAAACTTTCCAAACAAGCCGCAGCTTTGTTGCGTAATGTTAAGGAAACAATTAAGGTAAGAATGCTATATTAACCTATTATCTTAACGTTGATTTTGTATTGTTTTGGTAATTTGTATCATTATGCATATCGTATTTTTTGGTGACGAGCAATTGTAATTCTAGTCAACTTTTGTTGCGTCGCACACTGGAACTTTTGAATATGATGGATCAATAGTAAACGTCATTGCTAGGAACGATGCAATCTGATTTACAAATCATACCTATTAATCTTAAAAAATCAAGGATCAGAAAACAAAATATTTTTTTATGAACGAAGGAATTGAGCAATTAAAAGAAGCATTATCGTTTTCGCCAGATAATATTCCATTGCGGATGCACTTGGCAGAATTGATGATTAAAGGCTATATGCTAGACGATGCGGCAGAACAGTATCAGCAAGTGCTAAACAAAAATTATGGCGATACAAAAGCTCGAAAAGGCTTGGCATCAGTCTATTTTAAACAAAAAAAATATAGTGCCGCCATATTGGTATATGAAGCGTTAATGACAGATAACTCATTAAATTGGGAGGAAATGGTGCCGTTTGTAAAATGCCTTATTAAAGAGCAATCAAATATCGAGGCGGTAGACGTGTATAAGAAAATATTACAACAAAACCCAGGTTTTAAAGACGATGATATTGACAATGCATTACGTATGCCAAGCATGGGCAACTTAATGGGTAAAGAGCTAGATGATGATGAGGACGAACTATTTGGCGATAATGAATTTGAGGGCGGCAATTTGCCACAGTTTTTTATGGAAAAACCCAACCTAAAGTTTGATGATGTTGGTGGCATGAAAAAGGTAAAACAAGAAATCTCCCTAAAAATAATTCAGCCACTTAAAAACCCAGAATTATATAAAGCATTTGGTAAAAAAACGGGTGGTGGTATTTTGTTATACGGTCCGCCAGGCTGTGGTAAAACGTATATGGCTAAAGCGACTGCTGGAGAAATTGATGCTAAGTTCATCAATATTGGGTTGCACGATATTTTAGATATGTGGATGGGAAATAGTGAGAAAAATTTGCATGAAGTATTTATGCAAGCCAGAGAAAATGCCCCATGTGTGTTATTTTTTGATGAAGTAGATGCTATTGGTGGTAGTAGAAGTGACATGAAGGGCAGTAGTATGCGACATGTTATCAATCAATTTTTAGCTGAAATGGATGGTGTTGAAAATAGCAATGAAGGCGTTTTAATATTAGCTGCAACCAATGCGCCGTGGAGCGTTGATAGTGCATTTAGGCGACCAGGCAGATTTGACAGAGTATTATTTGTTGCACCACCAGATGCAGAAAGTAGAGTTGAAATTTTAAAGCAACATTTAAAAAATAAACCCGCTGAAACCATTGATACTGCTGCTATTGCAAAAGTTACAGAAGAATATTCTGGCGCAGATTTAAAAGCCGTTGTTGATATTGCTATTGAATACAAACTAGAGGAATCCTTAGCAAAAGGCGCTATAGAAAAATTAACCACTAAAGATTTATTAAAAGCAGCCAAGCAACACAAAGCCACTACAAGTGAATGGTTTAGTTCTGCCAAAAACTATGCTTTATACGCTAATGAATCTGGCTTGTACGATGATATTTTGAACTACATGAAATTGAAAAAATGATCAATAATTCATAACTCATCATTTATCATTTATAACTATTTTAATGCTTAATCGTGATAATTTTTTACAAAAAGCCGAATTATTGCGGCGGCAAAAGCGTTTTAAAGATGCTGAGCAGCAAGTTGGCATTGTGCTACAAGATAATCCTGAAGATGTAGACGCTTTGGTAATTTTAGGGCATTGTAAAATTGATACGAAACAAACCGATGAAGCCATTGCCATATTAAAACAAAGCCTACAATACCATGCTAATAACGACTATGTTTTTTACTTAATTGGCTTTGCTTATTATCAAAACAGCAACAACGAATTAGCCTTACAATTTTTAGATAAAGCCTTATCTATTTTCCCTTACAACGCAGGTTATTTTGCTTTGCAATCGCATGTTTTTCTTGAGCAAAAAAATTACGCATTGGCACTAGTATCCGCTAATAACGGCCTTGCTGTAGATGCAGAAAGTGTTTCTTGTTTAAATGCTCGTTCTACTGCTTTATTTCGGTTAAATAGAAAGGAAGAGGCTTATGAAACAATCAACGAAGCCTTAGAATTAGACCCCGAGGATTATAGTACACATACTAATTATGGCTGGCATTATTTAGAAAAAGGAAAATATAAAAATGCTACCAATCATTTTAAAGAAGCTTTGCGTTTAAACCCCAATTATGATTATGCAAAGCAAGGTTATAAAGCTGCTTTAAAGTCGCGTATGCCTTTTTACCGCTGGATTTTACAATATTCGTTGTGGATGGGTAGGCAACAACGCTCTGTGCGAATTGGCGTTCCTGTAGGCTTATGGGTATTGGTAAACATTATTAGTTCCGTAAAAAATAATCCCTTCTTAAAATATCTTGGGTTAAGCGTATTAATTGTATACATATTTTTTGTTATCATGTCTTGGTTGGGTAGCGCATTTGCTAATTTGTATTTATTATTTACGCCACATGGCAAATATATTTTAGAAAAAAGCGAACGTTATAGTGCTGTTGCAGTGGGTGTTTTTATAGGCTTAGGTATACTGCTACTGGTACCTGCTTTTACTATAAACGAGCGTTTATTTGTATTGGCAGCCCTTGTGGCGTCACTTACAATTCCTAGTAACGAACTTGAATTTCCAATAAAATTGTTTAAGGGTAGTGTCAGACTTATTTCAGCTCAAATCATGCTATTATTGGGTATTGTTACCTGTATAAGTTTTTTTGTAAATATTGATGTGGCTACTTTTTTCGGGGTTATTTATTTTATTTTTTTTGTTGGTTTCATGTGGACGAGTTCGCTACGTATTCTTCGTTAATGCTTTTTTGATGTGTGATAGGCTTTTATTTATTTATTGGATAGCGTTGTTAGAATTATTAACAGTAGGTATTAGAATTTTTTCTATAAGTAGTTTAATAGTTGCAAGAATTTGCTATTAGAAACTAGTTCTAATATTTATTGAAGGATTTACACATAATATTTCCCAGTTGCCAACAAATTCTTTTTTGCCAGCAACCACAATAGGAATTCCTATAAATTTTATCACCTCTTTGTTAATTGCTTCTCCATTATTACTCAATAGAATTGCATAATGTTCTACTCCATTTTTCTCGTATTTAAGTACAGGCATAATGCCACCGCTTATGCACCGCACTGCACAACTTAGGTGTGGTTTTCCTTGCCCAGGGTTCATGGCTCCAAAGTAACATTTGGGGTCAATAATTTCGCCATTTATAATAGTATCAATTGAATTTTTTGCTTGTATAGTTGAGAGTTCAATTGGAGCCTTAGCTGCTTTAAAAGAAAAAATTCCGTTTTCTATTTCCATTAAAGGAAATTGTGTCGTGCCTGTAATGCACTGCGTGTAAATTGATTCACAGTCGTGAAGGCTATCGGTTTTTATTCCACAACTAATAACCTTATTGCTTAAATAGCCAGTGAGTTTCACATACTTTGTTGCTGCACCTGCCAACGCTTTCTGTACAGTTTCATTCGCTCCTTTTTTAAAGGCATCCACTAATAAAATACTTTTAAAAATTGGACTGCCATTACCATCTTTGCCATCAACAATAGTCAGCATTGGCACTGGTTTATTGCTAAGCCAGCCTTCTATTTTTATTACATTTTCGTAGTCAATTTTAAAAGCAGACAACCTTTTTTGTTGGCTTGCAAAAATAAAAGCGGTAATAAGCACAAGAGCAGAAAAAGCAAATGCAAAAAGTTTGGGTATAGCAAAAAGTTGTTTTAGATTATTCCCACTCCAACCAATAAAAAATGGCGTAGCAGAAGTTATATTTTGAAGATTTGTAGGAATTATAATTGGTTCAACGTAAGTGCCTTCTGGTAAAAAATTTACATTTATGTAAATTTTTTTTCCAATTAATTGTAAAGGGTAGGTATGTAGTTTCTCTTTAAATGGTGCTGGTGCACAACCATCTTCTGGTTTATATTGGTAGCCATGCCAAGGGCAGGTAATGCAGCCATCAACAACTTTACCTTCGCCCAAAGGTCCCATTTGGTGTTTGCAAACATTGTGCACTGCACTTAACTTTCCATCATATTTAAAAACTGCAATTCGCTCTTTGTTAATAATCGCCATTTTTGCACGGGTTTCTTCAATGTCATTTATCGTGCATACATATTGCCAATTAGCATCTAATAATGTTAGTTTTTCGGTATCTTTTTTATTTTCTTTAAGTGCAGTGATAATATGCAAGCTGCAAATACTGAGCAATCCTATGAATAATAATATAACTAACACAGGACTTTTTTCAAATTGAATAATGCCCAAAGTAACGTGCAAAATAATTAGTGAATAGGCAATATAAACCAGCATGTGCATGGCTTTCCAAAACTTTGGTGTTAAGAAACTAAGCCAAAAATCGTGGCTTGTAAATGCCATTATTGCCAATATTATTAACGCAAAAAAGCCCAATGTTTGGAAAGGAAAAAATACCAACGAGCCATAATGTGTATTGGCGGTAAATAAGGATAAAAGCGGGTTCACATCGGTATTGCCATGAAACCATAATAAACTTAAAATGCCATGAATAGTCGCAACTAAAAACATACTTACCCCAAAGTGTCGCCTATTATACAACACCGGTAAAAATTTGGGCGATAATCTTGCCGCTGGACCAATAATTAAAATAATATGCAGTAGTAAAATTGCTAATGTGCCAAAAGCTCTTATTAAAGTAGTATTTAGATTTTGTGATGGAAATAAAATGATATTATATCCAATAAAAATGGCAAGATATAAAACGATAACTACCCATAAGACAGCATCGTATTGCTTCTTAAACTTGTTCCATGAAATAGGTTGATAACTTCCACTCATTTGATTTAACTAGTTATTCTTTAACCTTAAAGTAGCACTCCAATTCTTTACAATTATACACGTTTTGCAATGGCCATTATGACCAATGCGGTAACAATAATTGTAGAAAAAATCCAGATTAATTGATGTTTTTTTCTTAATGTGT
This sequence comes from Chitinophagales bacterium, assembly GCA_038327865.1. Lineage (GTDB taxonomy): Bacteria > Bacteroidota > Bacteroidia > Chitinophagales > Chitinophagaceae > Parasediminibacterium. The sequence goes on from JBBQLL010000003.1 coordinate 23,872, forward strand.
GGTTCATTTTATTTTTTTACACTATTAATTTTTACAAGAATAATCACCCACAATAAAATAGATGCCGGTATAATTAATAACTTAAACCCAACAGACGATTGTGTTGCGCCCTGATCTATTTTTGATATTTTATAAAAAGCAAACCATAAAGCGAAAAAAAAACCCAGAATTAAATACGCTAATAAAATATATAGCACTATCATAAAAAGGATCTTAAAATTCGATAACAGTTTTTAGTTCTTTGCCTTCAATAATATTGGCAATTGTTTGTGCAATTGTTTCGGTGTTTGTCCACTTACTAAAATCTGCATTGGGCATTTGTTTCATGTTTAAATCGGTATCTAGTGCGTTGGGTAATAAAATATGTGCAGAAATATTAGTAGCTTTTTCGCTGTTGTTTATAAGGCTTACAAAGTTATACAGCATTTGTTTTGATAATGAATAAGCCATATTTCCACTAGCTGTTTTATTATCCATAGCAGCTTTTGCACCAATAAAAATCAGCTTCCCACCACCAACTTTTTTGTAATGATTGATTAAGCTTTTGGCTGTATTAAAAGCTGTTGCAAAATTTAGGACAATCATTTTATTAATATCTTCTATACTTGTTTTCTCTAAATTGCCAGTTACAAAACCTCCTGCTAAAAACACGCCTACTTTAATTTGCTCAGCCTTTTCAACAATGGTTTTAACCAAGTTTTTAGATGCTGTTGCATTGGTTAAATCGGTCACGTAATAATGAATGTTTTCAGTATCATTCATTGCTTCTCTTACTGGCAAATGAAGTTGATAGCCGTTATTGAGTAACGTATCAACTACCGTTTTGCCTAAATTCCCTGTACCGCCAGTTACTAAAATATTATGCATGTTTTATTAAATTAAAAATTGAATTATTTTTCATAGAACATCTTTTTAATACTAACAAAATACCCTACGTATTAAGTTAGTATGTCCTGTTCCACTCATAAACAACTGTATAGGTTTACATTTTCGCTTTTGGCTAAAATGTCATATTATATGTACAAAAGCGGCTACCTGTATACCACTTATTGGCCCTACAATATACACCAAAAAGAATATCTAGATATTGTTGTAAAACTTCGGGCTGGGTTAATACCTATGCCTAACAATAGGACTTCAAGCGAAGAAATTTAAAAACTAACAACCCATAATAAATCCTGTGAATTATGTCTGCTATTGTTAACTTTTAAAACAACTGTAAATGGTAGAGAAGATAATACAAATTCTACTACAAACGTAACAGTCATATCATTAATAATAGTTACAGAAACTACATAACCTACTAATTTGTAAATTTATTTTATCACTCCCGTATCACTATATCAGCTCAAGACAATAAAACTGCAAGCAGAAGCTATAAACAGGCCTAATACCCATGCTTTTTTACATTAGCTCAACAGTTTTTATTAAACTATTAATCAGAGCTTCCAATCTTTATTTAAAAATACATTTAGCATATTTCCAACACTCCATGCCTGTTGCACACAACCTTTTCCAGTATTGGGTTTCAGTCCGTCAAAAATTTCGGCAATGGCAAATGCACAACCTTCGTTGTAAAAATGATTTTGTAATTCGGTAGTATGTTCCCAAATTTTTTTACAAGCTGTTTCGCTAAATTTATTTAGTTTCAAAAAAGCCATTGCCCACTCACCCCATAAAAACGGCCATACGGTGCCTTGATGATAAGCGTTGTCTCTATGCCAAGCATCGCCTTGGTAAATTGGTTTAAAATCAGGGTTTTCTTTGTTCAATGTTCTAAGCCCGAAGGCCGTTAATAAATTAGTTTCTACACAATTTAAAACACTCGTTTGCTGCTGGATATTTAACGGGCTAAATGGCAGACTTACTGCATAAATTTGGTTGGGTCGTATGCTAGCATCAACATAACTATTGGGAATAATAACATCATTTAAATAGTCGTTTTTATTCCAAAAATACTGTACAAATGCAGCTTTGCAGTTTGTAGATAGTTGTGCAATTGCTGCATCTTCTTTACCAGAAATTGTGGTTGAAAAATAATTATAAATGCACAATGCGTTGTACCAAAGCACATTAATTTCTACTGGGCAGCCAATGCGTGGCGTAACAACAAAATCGCCAATCCTAGCATCCATCCAAGTTAGTTGATAGCCAATTTCGCCACCATACAATAAACCTTCTTCTGTGGTATGAATATTAAATCTTGTGCCTTTAATATGCCAATTAATAATGCTTTTTAGTTGAGGTAAAATAGATGTTATAAAGTTGTTGTTAGTAAACTTTTCGTGGTAGTCGTACAATGCTACAAACAGCCACAAAGTAGCATCTATGGTGTTATATTCTACGGTATCATTTGCATAATCTGGAAAGCGGTTGGGTAACATGCCTTCGCTTAGTGTATCAAAAAAAGTTTGAAGAATACTACGAGCTTCTTCCTCATTTCCTGTAGCAATGCTAATGCCACGCAATGCAATCATGGTGTCTCGGCCCCAATCTGTAAACCAATGATAGCCTGCAATTACGGTGCTGCCGTTGGTGCTTTTTCTATGTACAATAAATTGGCGGCTGCTGGTTATTAAGTCGTCAATAAAATGTCGATTTGTTTTATTGTCTTCTATTTTAAAAAGTGACGTGTTATTGCTGATGTCTTCAATTTCATTGGTAGAAAAAATGATTTGTACAATTTCATTTACGGCGAGTTCAATATCGGCTTTACCAATACTTATTGCATCTTCTTCAAAATTAAAACCACGAGCTTCTTCTTGTTTATATTGAAATCGCTTGTACCAGTTATGTGAAGTCTTCCAATCGCCTTTGTCTAATTGCATATAAACTGGTTTTGCACCATATTCTGCGTATATTTTTAAATAATTATTGGCTATTTCTTCTGTATAAAAATCAAATTTTTCTTGCTCAAAAAACATAGCATGATAATCTCTATACACCAGCAAAGGCATTAATTGCAGTTCGACGGATTGTGCAGACAAGTTTTGATAAGTAACCACTACCGTATTTTGCCCTTGAACAACTGAAATTGTTTTTTGAATTTGGCAGCCGTTTACAGTATACAACCAAGTTGCTTTATCAGTTTCTGCAACAAAATTTTGTATAAAAGAGTAGCCTTGTGGATGAATTTTATCGGGATATTGATTAGATGATAACTCGAACGATTCTCTATTTATGACTAAGGTTTCTTCCAGCTTTGAAACCAGCACCAAACGCTCTGTTGGTGGATTAAAAGCTGCTACTAATAGCCCATGATAGCGGCGTGTATTGGCACCACTAACAGACGCTGAACAATATCCACCAATGCCATTGGTAAGTAGATATTCTTTGTTTGATAAGGTTTCGAAATTATTTTGCATAAAAAATCATTTCTTTTTCGCCACATAGTAACATAGACATATCATTTATTTTGTTATATGCGTATTTGTGCCTGTATGGTTTTATTATTGTTTATTAAAAATCATTTCTGCAACAACGCCTGTCCAGCCTGTTTGGTGGGTGGCACCAACACCACGTCCATTATCGCCATGAAAATATTCATAAAATAATATGAGGTCCTTAAAATGCTCTTTTTGATACAGTTTAGGTGTTAGTCCGTTTATTGGTCGGTTACCATTAGCATCGCTGGTAAATAGTTTTATTAGGCGGTTTGAAACTTGGTTGGCAACTTCTTTCAAATTCATTTGTACGCCACTTCTTGTAGGAAACTCAATGGTAAAATCATTGCCAAAATAGTCATGGTATTTTTTTAGTGCTTCTATCAGCATATAATTCATGGGCATCCAAATTGGCCCACGCCAGTTGCTATTACCACCAAACAAACCTGTACTGCTTTCGGCTGGTTCGTATTTTAAACCAAAATCTTGCCCTTTAATTTCTATACTATAGCCATTGCTATGTTTTTTTGATAATGCTCTAAAGCCATAATCAGATAAAAACTCGTCTTCATCCAACAAGGCTTTTAGTATTTTTACAAGCCTTTCTTGAGGAATTAAGGTTAGCAAAACTTTATTTCCCATCATTTCTTCAAGAATAGTATAATCTTTATGATTTTTTAAATAGTCGTTAAACCAATTCATTCTAAAAGTAAATTCAGGCGAAGCATCCATCATTTCTTTACTAATACAAAAGTTGGCAAACAAGGTGGTTAAACCTACCAATGACCGCACTTTTAGTGGTTTATAATCGCCATTTGGCAATGCTAATACATCGTAAAAAAAACCGTCTTCCTCATCCCATGCACCAGTCCAATCTTTACCTAATCGGTTTAAACTTTCTGCTATTAGTGCAAAATGTTCAAAAAACTTGGTAGTCATTGGTTCAAAACTGGTATCGTATTTTGTAATTTCTAATGCCATTTCTAGCATATTCTGGCAATACATTGCCATCCAACTCGTGCCATCGGCTTGTTCTAAATACCCGCCGCCAGGTATGTCGCTGCTTCTATCAAAAACACCAATATTATCCAAACCCAAAAAGCCTCCTTCAAACACATTTTTGCCGGTTCTATCTTTTCTATTTACCCACCAAGTAAAGTTTAAACAGAGTTTATGAAATGCTTTTTTTAAAAAATCAATATCGCCTATGCCAGTATTAGTTTTATCTATTGTATAAACTTTTAGGCAACTCATGGCATGAACAGGAGGGTTTACATCGCCAAAAGCCCATTCATAAGCTGGTATTTGTCCGTTGGGGTGCATATACCACTCTCGTAAAAATAATAACAACTGATTTTTTGCAAACTGCACATCTAACATGGCAATAGGAATACAATGAAAAGCTAAGTCCCATGCGGCATACCAAGGATATTCCCATTTATCGGGCATAGAAACTATGTCTTCATTGTTTAGTGTATGCCATTCGCTGTTTCTACCTTTTTTTCTGGCTTTGGGCGGCTTAGGTTGTCCTTCATCGCCATTAAGCCAAAGTGGAATATCAATGTTATAATATTGCTTGCTCCAAAGCATACCTGCAAAAGCCTGTCGTTGCACATTTATTTCATCGGCACTTGCAGTTTCAGGGGCCAATGTTTTATAAAACTCATCGGCAGCGCTAATATTATCTTCAAATACTTTATCAAAAGCTGTTGTAAGAGGATTCTCGGTCAATTTTTCTTTAGATAATCGCACCCTTATTTGTACATTACTTTTGGGTTTTACAGTACGTTTAAAAACTGGACTAAATTTGGTACCTTCTGTTTTTTTATATTTTTCAAAATCGTTGTTAATAACAGCAGTATGAAAAAGATCCTTTACATAGGGCGAATCGTTAGGCACTTGCCAAAGACTTTCTTTATTATTCTCGTTTTCGGTAAATAAGTGATGGTCTGCATTTTCAAAATAATAGAAATAATTACCCAGTTCTTCATGTTGTAAGGTTGCTAAACTGTATTCTGTATTACCTTCTTCAAAACTAATAATGGGTTTGTTTTTCATCAAGCCGAAACTCCATAAATTTCTAAACCATAACTGCGGTAACACAGTAATTGGTGCATCGTTTTCGCTTCGGTTATGGATGGTTATTTTAACTAAAATATCTTCTTCATTTGCCTTGGCATATTCTGTAAAAACATCAAAATAATCATCGGTATTAAAAATACCTGTGTCAATTAATTCATACTCGGTTTCTTCTTTATTGCGGTTGGCATTGGTAGTAATCAAATCTTGGTAAGGAAATGCGGCTTGTGGATATTTGTATAAATGCTTCATATAGCTATGCGAAGGGGTATTATCTAAGTAGTAATACAATTCCTTACAATCCTCGCCATGATTTCCTTGCGGGCCAGTAAGCCCAAAAATTCTTTCTTTTAAAATAGGATCGTTTCCATTCCACAATGCCACAGAAAAGCATAAACGCTGTTTATCATCGCTTATACCAGCCAGACCGTCTTCACCCCATCGGTACACGCGTTTTCTTGCATGATCGTGCGGAAAAAAATCCCAAGCACTACCGTATTCGCTATAATCTTCTCTTACAGTTCCCCATTGTCTTTCGCTTAAATAAGGCCCCCATTTTAACCAATTTTTTTTGTTGGAGTAATGCTCATCTAAACGTGATTTTTCTACTGACATAAATAGGGTATTAAAAAAATTATTGAATGCTTATCGGGTTCTAAATTACTAAAAAGAATTTTTTTGTGCGTCTATCCATTATCTTCAAAACCTGGGTATAAAGTCATTCCACCATCTACAAAAATGGTAGCGCCGTGTACATAATCGCTTAAATCGCTGCTAAGAAATACTACCATATTTCCAATATCACTTGTAACGCCGACACGTTTGTAGGGAATAAGTTTTAATAAACGCTCCTCTGCCTCTGGAGTGTTCCAAGACATCGTATTAATTGGTGTTTTAATAGCTCCTGGGGCAATACTATTTACCCGTACTTTTAAATGGCCAAGTTCTTGTGCCAGCGATTTCATAAATAACATTACCCCGCCTTTAGATGCAGCATAATTGATATGCCCAGCCCAAGGAATGAGCTCGTGAACGCTACTCATGCAAATAATTTTTCCTAAGGATTGGGATATTTCTGGTCTCATGCCACGGCGAACAAACTCTCTTACCACCGCCTGGGAACACAAAAACTGCCCAGTAAGGTTTACATCTAAAACAAACTGCCAATCGGCAAGAGTCATGTCTAAAAATTTGGCATCTTTTTGCAAGCCAGCATTATTAACTAAAATATCTACCGTACCAAATTTATCTACAGTTGCTGCTACCATAGCATCTACTTGATCTTTTTTGCTAACGTCCGCTTTGAAGTTAATAGCATTGCCACCAAAGTCAATAATTTCTTGTACAATTTCATCAGCACTAACACTGTTGCCCACATAATTTACAACCACATTAGCACCTGCAGCTGCCAACTCTAAAACAGTAGCTTTACCAATGCCACTACTAGCACCCGTTACGATAGCGGTTTGTCCATCAATTCTTATCTGATTTTTTAACATATTTATTATTTTAGTTAGAAATGTTTACTGTTAATAACGCTTCTTTACTTTTTATGGTTATTCCTAATTAAATATTATGCAATTTAAAATGCATCATTCCATCCATTACAATTCTATTGATTTGGAGGTAAGTATGCATTAGCAACCATAAAAAAAGCAATACACAAGTATAACGCAATCACACTCGTAATGATTTTATTTGATTTTTGTTTCTGATTTTATATAATTGATTTGATAAACTCTGAAATTATTAAAGCATTTGCAGCAATAGATAGTGAAGGAATGTAATACTCGCAGCTTTGAAAATACAAAGTATCTGTTATAATACATTTTGCACCTTGTGAAGCTTTTAATTAAAATCAAAATATCAAGTACTGAATCTTTTGGGTTTGTTCCAAATTTTTAGGTGCCGCATTGTTGCCTTACTGCATTATTGCCTAATTCATTTCTTCACTAAATAATTTGCTCTAAACTATTGTTTATTTTTTACTGGATTATTGTAATACGGACTTTAGCTGTTGCAGCTCTGCAATATCAACTGAGGTTTCATCATTATTATCATTCATTGCTTCGTTTATATATTGCATAGCAGTAGGTAATATTGCTTTGCAACTTGCATGATATTCTATAGCTTTTGTAGTATCAATTAATGATTTCATGTTGCTGCTTTTAACACCACCACCTGGCAGAATGATGATTCTATTATCCGCCAATTGTACCAACTGTTGTAATAGCTGTTTACCTGCCACCACATCTGCTTGTTGGCCGCTTGTTAAAATACGATGACAGCCACATTGAATGACATCCTGTAAGCCTTTGTAAGGGTCAATACATCTGTCAAAAGCCCTATGAAACGTAACTTCTAGCGGATAAGCCAATGCAACTAATTCGCTTGTTCTTTCAATATCAATGTTGCCATCTACTTGTAAAATGCCTAGAACAACACCATTAAAACCAAGCTGTTTACACAGCAAAATATCTTGTTTCATGACTTCAAATTCAATATCGGTATATACAAAATCGCCACCAGTTGGTACAATTAATACATTTACAGGAATTGAAATTTTTTGTCTTACAGTTTTTAAAATCCCATAGCTTGGTGTTGTACCACCATTGGCATAATTCTCACATAATTCTAACCTATCAGCACCATTATTGGCAGCAATAATGGCCGAATTAATATTAAAAACGGGTACTTCGAGAAGCATGAGATAATAGTTTTGAGTTTGGGGTTTGAGATTTAAGATTTGAAACTACAATTTTATAAGTACCTCGATTAGGATTAGTATTTCTTAGTCAAATTGTTTGCTTTGTTATGATTGTATTTTTTATAAAAATTGTCCCAAGCAACTAAATCTTGTTTTGTAAAAGAATACCAACCAAAATAATTACCATCTGTGTGAGCTTTGATGCCTGTGAATCTTTCCATATAACTTACTGATTTAATACAGATTATTGAAGTGTCGTATGGGTTTTTATTAATTATAGTATTCAATATTTTATAATGATGCTTGAACATGGTGCTATCAGTATAACCATGAGATACAACTTGATTTTTATTAATTTTATCATTAGTTATTAAACAATTCATCGTAAAAATTAAAACAGCAGTTGTAAGTAAAAAGAGTTTCATAATTAAGTCTTTAATTTTTTGAAATAAGCAATCAAAAATTCCAAATCATAAATCACAAAATATACTTTCCATCAACCAATATATTTTTATCATCAGCATAGCAAACGGCATAATTAAAACCTTTTTGAATGCAATAACCGCCATAGTCGCCTTGCTTGTTTATGGCAATAAAACCTACTTGAATAGCATTTGATTTAGCACCTCTTATTTTAATAATACGTTCAACGGCTTTTTTGCAAGCAGCTTCAGGATGCAAACCTTGCCGCATAAATTCTACTACCGAATGCGACCCACAAATACGAATAACATCTTCACCTTGACCTGTTGCAGTGGCGGCACCAACTTCATTATCTACAAATAAACCGGCACCAATTATTGGCGAATCACCAACACGACCACGCATTTTAAACCCTTGTCCACTGGTAGTACAACAACCACTTAAATTACCATTTGCATCCATGGCTACCATGCCAATCGTATCATGATTCCATTCGCCATTTTCTAATTTTTTAGGAGCAAATGGGCCGTGATCAGATTGTGTTTTTTCAATATTAATAATTGGTTTGTACTCGTTTTTTTGTAACCAATTGTCATACCCTTTTTGGGCATCTTTACTAAGCTTGCTATCTTCTAATGTAAAGCCTTCTGCTAGTGCAAACTGCTGTGCACCAATACCTACTAGCATAACATGGGGTGTTTTTTCCATCACGCGTCTAGCTACTGAAACGGGATGTTTGATTCGTTCTAAGAAAGCCACGCTACCGCAGTTAAAATGCTCGTCCATTATACAGGCATCAAGTGTTACAAATCCGTCTCTATCAGGGTTTGCACCCAAACCCACACAGCAGTTTTGCGACGCTTCTGTAACTCTTACACCTTGTTCAACTGCATCTAAAGCCCTACCGCCACCGCGCAATATTTGCCAAGCTGCATTATTGGCTGCAATACCAGCATCCCAAGTAGAAATAACGATGGGTTTTGTGCTAGTTGCCTGCTTTTTAAAAGCCGAAAAGCCAAAGGTTGACAATCCTAAAGAACTTAATGTTAAAAATTTTCTGCGTGGCATCATCAGATTACTCGTTTATAGATAATTTTTTTATTAATTCATCACTTACAGCATCACTATACACCCCATAAGCATTTACCAGCACCCCTTTTAGGCTACCATCTTTTGCTGCAATGGCATATAAAACAGACGAGTCATCTGGGTCATTTTTACCTTCAAAGCGGTAGTGTTCTACAATTTCAAAATCAGCAGTATCAAGTGTTGTAGCCGTTGCGCCACATTGTACCTTATCAAAAGCAATATTAAAATCAATTGTGAAGCCACGTAATTTTAAATCGTTTAGTGCTTCAACCAGCGTATTGTAAATTATCATAAAAATATTTTTAGGAAGGTATAGAAATTTTTAGGTAAAGGAACAAACAAGAACAATATTATTTTGAAGCCTAAAATGCCAAGTAATAATTAAAAAAATGCGACGTTTTAGCTATTGATTTTTTTGTACTTTGTTTAAGTAGTTTGTTTGTGTTAAGTATTTTATGTCGCAAAGGTTTCCGTAAATAAACGCTATTTTTATTGGATAAAATGCAACACGCTTTTCATCTGCTATTACCTTTAAATTCTAAATTTAACGATTGATGATGACTATTAACAGAAACATTTTAACCCTTGATGAATTTACTATTCAGCAATTACGAGGCTTTCCTGCTGCCACTGGCGAACTAAGCAGTTTATTAAGAGATTTGGGACTTGCTGCAAAACGTGTAAATGTAGAAGTGAATAAAGCAGGATTGGTAGATATACTTGGCGATTTTGGTACTGTAAATGTGCAAGGTGAAGATGTAAAGAAACTAGACATCTATGCGAATAACCAGTTTATGGGTGTATTAAAACATGGCATTAGTTGTGCTGGAATTGGTAGTGAGGAATTAGATGATTTTGTGGTGTTTGATGATGAAGTAAGTAATAATAGTAAATACGTGGTTCAGTTTGATCCCCTTGATGGTAGTGGAAATATAGATGTAAACATTTCTATTGGTACTATTTTTAGTGTCTATCGCCGTGTGAGCGAAAGGGGTAAGCCATGCATTAAAGAAGATTTTTTGCAAGCTGGTAACCGTCAAGTAGCTGCTGGTTATATGATTTATGGGTCATCTACTATGTTTGTATATGCTACTAAATTGGGTGTAAATGGCTTTACGTTAGACCCTTCTATTGGCGAATTTTGTTTAAGTCATCCCAATATTAAATGCCCACCAAAGGGTAATGTTTATTCGGTAAATCATGGTCACTTTTTTAGATATGCTGAGAATGTACAACGTTATATAAATACTTGTCAAAAGAAAGATAAAACCAATGGTGGCCCTTATACCCAACGTTATATTGGTAGCATGGTGGCAGATGTGCATCGTAATTTAATGAAGGGTGGCATTTTTATGTATCCGGGCACCACAGATAAACCATTGGGTAAGTTACGATTGTTGTACGAGTGCAATCCATTTGCCTATATTGTAGAAATGGCAGGCGGCAGAGCTACCGATGGTAAGCAGCGTATTATGGATATTTTACCCACATCGCTACACCAACGTACCCCTTTTTTTATAGGAAGTATGGATATGATGAATGAGTTAGATACCTTTATTCAAGAAAAATAATTATGAAGCGATATTTGGTTTTTATAGGTCTTGTATTAGTAGTTAGTAACCTATTTGCACAGCAACAGTATAATCCCAAGCAAATGGTATTTGTGCCCACAAATAAGCCAAATACAATTATTTATAACGATACTATTTACAAAGGCAGTAGACAATTTAAAACCCTTTTTTTACGCACTGGCGATAAAGATTTATCGAATCTGTATCTACAACATCAAAGTAATAAAATAGCGGGTGGTATAATTGGTACGCTTGGTTCAATTGCAATGATTATTGGCGTGTCGCAAGCAACATCATCTAGCAATAATAAAACAGGTGGTTGGATAGCTGCTGCTAGCGGTTTGGCTGCTACTATTACTGGTGGGTATTTGGTACTTATTGGTCAACAAAAAATAGCTACTGCCACCGAATTGTTTAATAGGCGATATACTAAAACAACTGCTGCCATTGGTTTAACAGGCAATGGTGTAGGGTTGGTACTTAAGTTTTAAATATTGGTTGCACACAAATGAAGGTTTCATACAACTAACGCAAAAGATACCAAGTACACTATGCTTTACATGTAATTAAAATATGGTGTTATCGTTGCACTCTTACTAATTATTTTCTTGATATTTACCTCGTGAAATACTGATATAAGAAATTTATTTGCGTACGTTGTCTACCTCGAGTTATTTGCGTGAAACCTAAAATAAAAGCTATGCAAAAAATAATTATTAGCGTTACAGATTTATACAAAAAATATGGTGATTTTGAGGCTGTAAAAGGCATCAGTTTTAATGTATTTGAAGGCGAAATATTTGGCTTGCTAGGCCCAAATGGCGCAGGCAAATCTACCACGCTGGAAATTATTGAAACCTTACGCCAAAAAACAAGTGGTAAAATTGTTGTTGATGGGCTTGATTTGGATAAACAACCTAATGAGATTAAGAAAATAATAGGGGTACAATTACAAGCAAGTGGCTTTTACCCGGGCTTAAATTTAGTTGAACTCATTAATCTTTTTGCTGGCCTTTACAATCAAGAGGTTGACCCATTAGCGTTCTTAGACAAAGTAAATTTAAGAGATAAAGCCAAGGCGAAATATAAAGAGCTAAGTGGTGGACAAAAACAACGCTTTTCTATTGCAACTACATTAATTAATCAACCCAAAATTATATTTTTAGATGAACCAACTACTGGCTTAGACCCACAAGCTAGGCGTAACTTGTGGGATTTAATTTTAGAGATTCGTAAGCAAGGCGCTACAGTCATTATTACAACACATTATATGGATGAAGCAGAAGTGCTTTGTGATAGGGTTGCAATTATAGACAATGGTAAAATTATTGCCATTAATACCCCAAGCCAATTAGTTGATGATCTTGTTGATACTGGTTTTGAACGCCCAACACAGGTAAAGAAAGCCAATTTAGAAGATGTTTTTATTAGTTTAACAGGTACGAGTTTAAGGGAAGAATAAAGTGCTAGTATAAGAATTTACAATATGCAGATTTGCGGGTGGTTTATGGGTGGTAGTAAATGATATAATGTATAAAATTTTAGTGCTGTGACGTTTTTTATAAATATTTTTTTTCAAAACAAATCTAAGAAAAGCAACAACACTTATTTAAACCCCTTCTGAAACTAGAAATTCGTCTGATAGCTTCTCGTATTTGTTATGAATATATAAAATTAACACCCCCAATAAAACGGCAATAACTGTAATAATTGTATTTAAAATACCGTCAATATTGAATGATAATTTAATGAGGATGGTTGAAATGATAAAGCCAGAATTTCTAATTACATGACTAAACTTATCTGTATGTAAAAAAGAAAAAAGCAATAATAAAACGTCAATTAAAATTAGAACTGTAAAAAACTCGTCGAAGAAAATTTTGTTGATATTTTTAATAGACACCACAGTTTGACCTGTTAAGTACAAGTTATCGTATACCCAAAAACTAAAGTTATAAATAGCCAAAATTATAAATACGGGCACCAGAATTGTAGCGATTATTTTCTTTAAATTTATAAAACGTTGAACCTCAAGTGATGGTTTGTGCTTTGCTTTTATATCAACAATTTTATAAAAAACATAAATTAAGTAAAACAAAATAAGCACTGCAATCACATCTAAAGTAAATAAAACGTCATCTTTTTTAGTAAACCAATTATTGGTAAATTCTAATTTGTAAAGGTCTTTAAAAATTCGTCTAATGATGATTAAAGTAATGATTTCATACTGCTTGCCAATATATTTTGTAGTAGATTTTGGTAAATAATACACCAACAAATATGCCTCATACAATAAAATGAACGAAAAAGGGGTATAAATAGCAACCATCGGGTTCTTTAGTAACCCAGAAATATCATCAAATTTTAGCCATTTTAAATCTACTAAAGTAATTAATAATAAATGAAAAATGAAACTAATTATAGCAATATAAATAATTATTTTTTCGCTTTTCTCTTTCGTTTTTTCCGATAAAAATTTAGTGAATAATAAATTAATCATGTTATTTAATGCGTTAAATCTTTATAATGTAACGTGTAACATCTAAAATAGAAAACAGTTCTTATCTCGAAAAATGATTGGTATCCTGCTTTTATTAATTTAAAAAATTACCGTGTTTTATTTTATATTATTATATTATAAGTTATTATTTTTTACTAAAAATAGTAACTACTTATTTATCATTCAAATTAAAAATATCAATAAGATAAAATATCAGTAGCAGTACAGAATCTGGTGTAAAAGGCTGGGGTAAAAGCAATTTTATGCAAGTGCCATTGCACAAGATGAAACCATTATTAACATCTTTACAAAGCTATTAAAAATAATTACTGTAAGCGGTGCAAATATTGGTGCTATATTATATGTTTTGGTAGATGTGTTGCTAAATGCACTTTTTACAGCAATATTTTGTGTTTGCGGAACGATTTGTAAAACATAAGCATTATCATAGGTAGCAATGCGATAGCCACTTTGGAAGAAATATATGCCACCGCCATGAAACATGCCTGCACATTAGATACACTAAGCAACCTTAGCATAATGCTGATAATTTTGAAGTTTGAAAAGCATCAGCATCGGTTGATAAAATTTACAAGTTAGTTTTTATAAGAGACAGAAGCATGTTTACACAAAACATACTTCTGTCTTTAAGAGGGTGGTAAATGATTGAAAAGAAGTTTTCTACTACCATTTTGAAGATATTTTAGCACGCATTCTTTAAAATATTAGCAACTATGGAATAAGAATAGAAACCCGACCTATGACATCTTCATTTCTGTATGTCTCTGACAGCAATATGAATATGTTTCTACTTATTATGTTCGCTATTTTTTTTAAAACTGAATAATGCATAGGCAAAACCAATACCAAATAATAATGTTATCAAACCTGCAAAATATGGTATAAACTCAATCATTTTTTATTTTTTATTTGGTTAATATACATCCCAAAACAAAGTATTGAAGGCACCCAAATACCAATAAAAATTGCTTCATTTTGATGACCCTTAAAGAATAAAATTTCAGAGAAAAGTAGCGAAAGAAAAGCTGCTACAAAAAGCAGTCTATCTGTTAACGTTGAATTCTTATACATATTATTTATAATTTTTCCTACTCATCTGGCTTTTCGGTTTCGCCCCGTTTTTGAAGTGGTTTCTGGTCTCCACTTTTTTGCAACTTACAGTATGTTGGGTACTAACAAACTTCTTTCTTTCCTTATCTGTACTATTATTGTAAGCCACTTTAATAAGTCTGTAATATCATAGCTTTTATATTTAGCTGTGGCAAAAATAGTTAGAACTAAGGACATTAAAAGTAGTATATTTTAAACAATGTGAAAATGAACCAGTCGTAATTAACTATCTAGTTTAAGTCTTGCAAAATGCATATAATCTCATATTTTTACCAACAACTAATTCTACATCCTAACTCATAATTTATGACAGATCCTCGCTACCCAATAGGCAAATACGAACCACAACCATTCTCGCAACACCAAAAAGAAGAATGGTTAACCGATATTCAATTCCTACCACGCATGGTGGAACAAGCCATCGAAAATATGGATGAAGCCCAATTGGCAACTCCTTACCGTGATGGTGGCTGGACAGTAAAACAATTGGTGCATCATATAGCAGATAGTCACATGAATGCCTATACCCGTTTCAAATTAGGCTTAACTGAAACCAATCCCACCATTAAACCTTATGAGGAAAAAGCATGGGCTTTATTGGCTGATAATGACCTTGTTCCCATCAATACGTCTATCACTATGTTGTATGCCATGCACCAACGCTTGTATGCTACAATTGCCAATCTTACAGATGAACAGTGGGAAAAAACAGTATACCACCCTGTCAGTGAAAAAACTATGAGCTTATGGTTTATACTAGGCATGTACGCTTGGCATGGTAAGCACCATGTAGCACATATAACCTCATTAAAACAAGGTAACAATTGGTAATGGCTAGAGATTTAACTTGGAAAAAATTATCGTCAAAATATTTAATTAAAGATACTTGGGCCACTATTCGTATAGAAAGTTGTATGAAGCCAGATGGGCATATTGTAGAGCCGTATTATGTATACGAATTTCCTGATTGGGTTACTGCCATTGCCTTAACAAAAGATGGCAAGGTAATTTTAGAAAGGCAATACAGACACGCATTAGGTGAAACTATTTACGAAATTCCAGGTGGTTGTGTAGATGCTAGTGATGCTAATTTAGAGGCAGCTATTGCTAGAGAATTATTAGAAGAAACAGGTTACAAATTTAAAAAGTTTGAATACCTTGGCCGTACATCTGCCAATCCATCTACCAATACTAATTTAATGCATATGTATTTGGCATTTGATGGTGAATTAGTGGCAGAACAAAACTTAGATGCGGGAGAGGATTTAGACGTGCTATTTGTATCGCTTGATGAGTTTATAACACTTTTTAAAGAAGGGGCTTTTGTGCAAGCCATGCACTCAACAGCTATTTATTTAGCCTTACAAAAATTGGGTAGGTTAACCATTGGTTAGGTGGTGGTGAATAATCAGAAATTAAATAATCAGAAATCAAAAATTTGTATTTATGACCGATAAAAAATACATCCTTAACAAAGAAGTTGCGGCACAAAAAATGCAACGAATGGCACTAGAAATAGCCGAGCAATTAAGTGACGATTCGGCAGAATTGATAATTATTGGCATAAGAAATAGTGGTATGGTTATAGCTGAAAAAATGGGGTTGTTAGTGCAACAATATATAACAACACCTATAAAAATTATTAGCTTGACCCTAGATAAACACCAGCCAAACGAGGTTGTTTTAAGCGAGCCAAACCTTGACTTTAATAATAAAAATATTATTTTGGTAGATGATGTTGCCAATAGTGGTAAAACCCTTTTGTATGCTTTAAAACCGTTACTAGCTTTTCATCCTAAACGCATTCAAACATTGGTTTTGGTAGAGCGGATGCATAAATTATTTCCTATAAAATCAGATTATATTGGGTTAACCATTGCCACCACTTTGCAAGATCATATTCAAGTAGAAGTAAAAGACGGTGAGGTAGAAGGCGCATATATTTAACCTTGAGATGAACCATTATTTAGAATAATTTTATTGATTTAAAATGATTTTATTTGTAGTTAATCTAACAGATTGCAGCGCTAATATTTTAAAACTTAAAACAATCACACAATGAATGCTATTGCAGAAGAAAACATCAATATTTGGCTAAAAGGTAATTATGATGAGGACACTAAAAATATCATTAAAGAATTACAGGCTAAAAACCCAACTGAACTAGAAGATAGTTATTATAGAAGTTTAGAATTTGGTACAGGTGGTTTGCGTGGTATTATGGGTGTTGGTACTAATCGTATGAATAAATACACGGTTGGTATGGCTACACAAGGCTTCTCTAATTATTTAAGAAAAGTATTTGGCGATGAAGAAATTAAAGTAGCCATTGCGCACGATAGTCGCAACAACAGCCGCTTTTTTGCTGAAACTGTGGCCAATGTATTTGCAGCAAATGGCATTAAAGTATTTTTGTTTGATGCCTTGCGACCAACACCAGAATTAAGTTTTGCAATTAGATATTTAGGTTGTAAAGGTGGTGTCGTTTGTACGGCTAGCCATAACCCAAAAGAGTATAATGGGTATAAAGCTTATTGGGACGATGGTGGACAATTAGTTCCGCCACACGATAAAAATGTAATCAAAGAAGTAGAAGCCATTCAAAGTGTAGATGATGTAAGGTTTACTGGTGGCGAAGCAAATATTACCATTATTGGTAAGGATATGGATGATGCCTATATCAACATGGTTAAGGGCTTAAGTGTATATCCAGATGTAATTGCTGCACAACACGACCTTAATATTGTGTACACACCAATTCATGGTACAGGTATTATGTTAGTGCCGCAAACTCTTGCTGCCTTTGGGTTTACGAATGTAAATGTGGTAGAAGCGCAAGCGGTACCAGATGGTAATTTTCCTACAGTCGTCTATCCAAACCCAGAAGAAAAAGAAACGATGAGTATTGGTCTGGCACAGGCTAAAGCTACCGATGCAGATATATTATGCGGTACAGATCCTGATGCAGATAGAGTAGGTGTTGGTGTAAAAAATCATAAAGGTGAGTGGGTGTTAATGAATGGTAATCAAACGGCAGTTTTGGCTATTGCTTATATGCTAGAAGCCAGAAAAGCAAAAGGTATTGCACAGCCAAATGATATGGTGATTACAACCATTGTTACATCAGAAATGGTGAATGTATTGGCTGAGAAAAACAATGTGGCTTGCTACAATGTGTTAACTGGTTTTAAATGGATTGCTGAGAAAATTAAAGAATTAGAAGGTGTTAAAAATTATGTTATTGGGGGCGAAGAAAGTTTTGGGTTAATGATTGGTGACCAAGTACGGGATAAAGATGCTGTAAGTTCTGTGGCGTTAATGTGCGAAATGGCTGCTTATGAAAAAGCTAAGAATAGAACCTTGTTTGATAAAATGATTGACCTGTATATTCAGTATGGGTTTTATCTTGAAAACCTAATCAGCATTACCAAAAAAGGCATGAACGGCCAAAAAGAAATCGCAGACATGATGGATGGTTATAGAGTTAATCCACCTGCAACCATTAATGGTAGTAAGGTAGCTACAATGCTAGATTATGAATTATCGGTTGGTAAAAATTTATTAACTGGCGAAACGTACAAAATAGATTTACCAAAAAGTAATGTGTTACAATTTATAACTGAAGATGGCAGCAAAATTTCTGCTCGCCCAAGTGGTACCGAGCCTAAAATTAAATTCTATTTCAGTGTAAATACAACGCTAGAAAAACGAGAAGACTTTGATGCAAAACATGCAGAATTAGATGCAAAAATTCAAGCTATTATTGTTGATATGCATTTAAAGTAATACGCTCTTTATGGTCAATTTAGTAGCTATTTATTTAAAATATTCGTAGCCAAAACATAGCCATCGCAAAAAGCCCGTTTCAAGACATTTGAAACGGTTTTTTTATAGTGTAATGGGCATATGTGAAGGGATATATTTTTGTTGTGCCATCACTAGTTATTAGTAACTACGCCATATCACCTTTACTACTGTTTATTGCTTCGTAAAACTGTAAGTATTTCTTAAAAGCCATTTGTCTGTACCTTCAAACAACACCTCTTTTTTATTGGTAAAAGTGTTTTTTGTAATCAAAAAAATATGCCTAATTCTTGCTCCTTTATTATCATTCCCATCAATATCTTTTTTCTCACTTATAATTTCTATGCCACCCTCTGCTAGTTGTTTATTAGAGATAATTTTGTAGCCATCCAGCATTGTCCCATCAGTACTAATTATTATAGAATCGTTTTGGTTAGCATGTGGCTCGGTTGGGTAACTTATCGATCGTAAATAAATGTTGGGATTATTGCCACTTTGTTGATATGTAGTGCTGGTAGGCATTGTAAAGGGTTTGCCACTTACATAATCTAAATAGGTTAATGTGCCTACCCAAGCACCTTCTAAAACTTTTAAATTGTTTGGGACAACTTTTTGTGCTGTTGCAATGGTTGTAAATAAACAAAAGCAGGTGATTGTAATAAGTGATTTCATGATTGATTATTTAACGTGGTTAGAATTTAAAAATTTGGTTATTGTCTTCTTTTTTTACTACTAAAAATGGTTGGTTAGTGTCAATACGCTTGCCACTCATTACGGTATTTACTTGTGCATCATTGGCCAAATATATTTTTGTACCTTCTTTAAAAGTTAACTTTTTTGTACCAAAAGGAGCCAGCATACAACCTTGTGTGCCATTACCAATTTCGTTTGGTGCGTAAAAAACAATGGACAATTTTCTGGGCAATAAAGAACTATTTTTTAAAATAATGGTGATGTCTGCATTACTTTTTTGTGCAATGGCAATAACTGTAAATAAGCATAATGCGATGGTGGTGGTGATGATTTTTTTCATGTTTTTATTGTATGTGATAGTTTATGAATTAAGATTTTTAGATAAAAGGTTTGAACGTACAAGTGAGCGACGCAACGATGTTTAATTTGTAATCTAAAGCTAGTTACAAAAAATTATTTCTCTTTAATTCTACCTAATTCAGCTTCGCTGCCAGTTGCTCTTTGTCTTGATTGTTTAATAAAATTATTGCCAAATCTGTAGGTAAAACTTACGCTAATGTTTTGACTTTCCCACTTTCGGTAAGTGCTCTGATTTAAGTTGCCAAAATTGGCTGATTGGCTCCAACGTTGGGTGTTTAATACATCATTTATGGCTAATTTTAAGGTGATCTTTTTTTGTAACAATTGTTTAGAAGCCGCTACACTAATGCTGCCAATAGGCTTGCTTACATAAATGGTTGTTTTGTTTTGATAGTTAAACCAACCACTAATTTCTGCGTTAAAGGTGTTACTTACTTTAAAGTTATTGCTAATGTAACCGTTAAAGCCCCAGCCACTTTCGTTTAATTTTTTTTCATTATCAAAACCAGAAAGATTAGCTGCGAAATGGGAATAATAGGGCTCAGCATATACATAAGTATTAAACCATTTATTAATAGTAATGGGCGTACTTATAGAGATATTTAGGCTTTTTCGATTGCCAACATTCATAGGTATTTGTACCGCATTTTTACCATCAATAAATACTAATTGGTCTGTTAAGTTGCTTGTTTCTGAAAAGCTAATTTTTATTTGAGAAGCATATTTATACGTATAACTAACTTCTATATTAGTAGTTAGTTGTGGTAGTAAATAGGGGTTGCCTTGTTGCGAATTATAACTATCCATTTGGTATATAAATGGGTTTTGATCTTGGTATGATGGTCTATCAATTCTTTTACCAAGCGAAATGCCTATTTGGTGGTTTTGTTTTATATTGTATTGTAAAAAAACTGTTGGGAATAAGTTGCTATAGGTTGTATCTGGTTTGGTAATTTTTCGGTTGTACAAATCGGTGGATGTGCCAGTTACATTTGATTGTTCAATACGTATGCCCAACTGAACGGTTAATTTTTTAAAGCTTTTGGTTATATTCCCATAGGCTGCATTAATATGTTCGTTATATAAAAAGTGATTGGTTTTACTTGTATCGGTTTTATAATTGGTAGTTTCTTTTTTTAAGGCTTCTAAATTATTGTTAGTTGTAGTTGTAACCAGTTTTAAACCTGCTTCTATAACAGCAGTTTTAAGCCAGCCTTTTGTAATAGTAATTTTAGAAATATCTGCTTTAATTGAGTAAATATTAATAGTTGCGGCTACATTATTTTGGTTACCGTAGATAGCAAAAATTTGTTGGTTACTATTTGCAAATTGATCGCTTACAGTATTGTTTAAATTAGCGGTAAATCTGGTATAATCTGCATCAATATTTACTTCAAAACCTTTTTTGCTGGCATAGCGATAGTTGGCATTGTAATTACGTCTATTGGTAATATATACGGCATCACTTTGTGTGCTAAGTATTGTATCTAAAGTACCCACTTTTTGTACCAACGTATAACTTGGCAAAGGGTAGTTATTGTTTTTGTAATTGCCATTTAACATGATGCCAAATAGGTGTTGCTTATTTAAATTATAGTCTGCGCCAACTCTAAAATTGTAGCCTTGCCAGCCATCTTTTTCAATAGCACGTTGGATGTAAGTCGTGTTATCTGTAATTCTATCGCTATTGGTAGTTGTGTACTGCAAACCTTGGTTTATGCCGCCATTACCAAACACATTCCATTTACCTTTTCTAGCATTTAAGTTGGTACTAATATTTTGTCTTGAGTGCGTACTTTGGGCGTGGGTAGTAGTAATATTGCCATTAATCCCTTTAGTTAAACTCTTTTTTAAAATAATATTAATAATACCAGCATTACCAGTAGCATCGTATTGGCTACCAGGATTGGTAATAACCTCTATTTGTTTAATATTACTAGCATCAATACTTTTTAAAACCTGTGCTAAATCGTCACCACTAAGTTGTGGGTTTCTACCATCTAGTAAAACCGTCACCCCATTTTTTCCACCCATTTTAATATTGTCGTTACCATCAACAATTACACCCGGGGCAAGGCGTAATAATTCTAAGCCATTATTACCAGCAGCGGTGGGTCTATTATCTATATTTAAAATGGTTTTGGTGGGTGTAATTTCTATTAATTGTTTTTTGTTGGTTACCATAACAGTATCTAATGTGCCTACTGTTGTGTCGGTTAATGTTTTTTTAGACTGTGCTTCTACTATTAGTGTTGTAAGTAGTGTGGCAATGATGATAATAAATTTTTGCATGATTGGCTGTTTCGTTGGTGCAAATTGCCAAACTGTAGAGGTGTAGCCGCCTCAAAACATAATTTGAGACCTGCAAAAGTGGTATCAGATTATGATGCATTGATTTTCAACGGTTTATGCCATTAAAAAATAGAATTTGAGACGAGGTTGCTACTTGTTTAACCGAAAAAATCACAATGTTTACTTGTGACCTTTGCGAAAACCTTTGTATTCTATTTGGTAAAATGTAGCCTTGAAAAAGCATTAGGTTACTTTGCCTTCTTTGTATGAAACTCTCCTTATTCAATAAATTCCTTCGGGCTTTTGCCTGTTATTTTTTTAAACGCACGATTAAACGTTGCTTTGCTATTAAATCCCGCATCGTAGGCCAAACTCATAATGGTTAAGTTGGCATTTGCTGAATTTTGTAGTTGTATTTTTACGTCTTCAACACGGTAATAGTTAATCAAATCATTAAAATTCATTTTAAAACCTTGGTTTATTATTTTTGATAATAAAGAAGGATTAGTACTTAAATGTTTAGACAAATCAGTTAGGGTTAGTTCTGGGTTTTGGTACATTTTATCTGTAACAATGGCTGCTAACACTTTCGTTTTCCACTCAGCTAAGGCTAAATTATTTGGCTTTTGAATCTTAGTTTCTTGTTGTTGTTTTTCAGCAGTAACTTCCTCAAAATCAATATCCTGTGTAGTGGTATCAGTTGGCAAATTATAATCATCCAATAATGACGGCATTTTATATTGTAAAAATGCTAACTGATAATTGGCTTTTGTAACAATTGAATTAGAATAACCTGCAATAGCGATGTAATAATATATGATTGCAAACAATAAATAGTACCACCAAGTACCTGTGTAGCCAATACCTACATCAAAAAAATCTAACAAGCCAATAATTAAACTTGAGAAAAAGTACAGGAAAAAGGCAATCAAAAAATTACGGATCCATTTGTAAGTAACATCATCTGCAAAAGACAATTCTTGGTAAATGAGGGTTTTGTAACGTTGATAATATTTAAAACTCAATAATAAATAAATCAATAGGCTAATCAAGCTTAAAGCAACATACCAACTATTAAAATCTGGATCGTTTTGCCCGTCCATTAAAAAGTATTTTTTTAAAATAAGCCTATCGGTTATGGCCACCACTAAAATCCATGTGTTGTATAAAATTGATGGTAGTAATTGTAACCATTCTCGTTTGCCAAATTTAAAACTAGGGTTAAGTAAACTTTGCAAATAAAAATATATAACTGGACCCATTAATAACGCCTGTTGAAAAGGCATGTAAAACAGAAAATTACGACATTCCAGACATTCGTTGCCATCGTACCAGCCAGCAAAACCCAACATCCAAGGGCAAATGTATAAGCTACAAAGCACAAGAAATAGTCCTAGCCATTTGTCATGGGTGGTCTCATTTTTTATACTCTTTCTAAATAATAAAAATGCGTAAACTAAGCCGTGAACAAAAAATATTAAGAGTAAACCGCTGTATTTATTAAAATGAAAAGGCATTTGAAATATTTATGGGTTAATAACCCTTACAAAATAAGCAGCTTTTAAAACAAACTTACATTTTAGAATATAAAAAGGGTTACTGTTTTAAGTCATATACGCTTTTTGTTTACACATACAGTACTTTGCCCCTTCATGCTGCAACTTCAGTCTATATCGTTAGTGCAATTTCGCAATTATGTACAACAACAATTTGTTTTTACGCAAAAAGTAGTGGGCATTTGTGGGCTTAATGGTAGTGGCAAAACCAACCTGCTAGATGCTATTTATTACCTCGCCTTTACCAAAAGTTATTTTAGCCGTACCGATGCACAAAATGTGCATCATGGCCTTGCTGGTATGCGCTTACAAGGCAACTATTTATTGCAGCAAGCGCCCTATAATTTAGTAAGTATTTTACGAGAAACTAATAAGAAAGAATTTAGCGTAAACGATGAGCCCTACAAGAAGTTTAGCGACCATATTGGCCGCTTTCCTTGTGTAATGATTGCCCCAGATGATGTAGAACTAATAATAGGCGGTAGCGAAGAAAGGCGAAGGTTTATGGATACCATTTTGTCTCAGATAGACCACCAATATTTGCAACAATTAATTGCTTACAACAAAGTATTGCAGCAGCGCAATAGCTTGTTAAAGCAGGCCGCCGAGCAAGGGAATATTGACGAAGCCTTACTCAGCGTTTTTAGCATACAATTAAGTGAGAAGGGGCAGTGGTTGTACCAGCAACGTACCCAATTTTTGCAAATATTTCTGCCCCTCACATTGGCATTTTACCAACGTATTGCTGGTAAGCTAGATGCAGTGGCTATTACTTACGAGAGTGATTTGCAGCAAGCCAATCTGCTACAATTGCTACAAGGTGCCCAGCGAAAAGACATGGCTTTGCAACGCACCACCGTAGGTATTCATAAAGATGATATTGTGATTTCTATGGGGCAAAGCAGCTTTAAAAACGAAGCTAGCCAGGGGCAACGCAAAAGCCTTTTGTTTGCCCTAAAACTAGCCGAATGGCAAACGCTAAAACAAAAAAAAGGCTTCGCACCCATATTATTGCTAGACGATGTTTTTGAAAAACTAGATGAACAACGCATGCACAATCTATTGCAATGGGTATGTACGGCAGATGATGGGCAAGTTTTTATAACAGATACGCACGCCAACCGCTTACAGCAGCAATTGCAAACGATTAAAGTGCCGTTTCAGTTAATAGAGTTATAAAAAATTATTGCATAATAAAGGCCGAAGGAAGTTAAAAAGTACAAGTGTGCGACGCAACAAAAGTATCATAGTAGTACAAAAGCCTGTTTCAAAAAATTATTTTAACATAGGTCAACACTTTTGGCAGTCACTATTTCTTTCTTATTAAAATAAAATAATCTTAGCGTACTTTGTCTTCTTTGTTACTTTGCACAAAATACTAATAAATAAAGCCATATGACTAATAGAACCGTTTACATCGTCTCAGCCGTACGTACGCCAATTGGTAGTTTTGGCGGCACGCTAAAAGATTTTTCCGCCACCCAACTTGGGGCAATTGCTATAAAAGCTGCTGTAGAAAAAGCAGGCTTACAACCAAGCGATATTGAAGAAGTGTTGATGGGCTGCGTGTTGCAAGCTGGGCTTGGTCAGGCACCTGCGAGGCAAGCTAGTAAGTTTGCAGGCCTGCCAGATAGTGTGATTTGCACTACCATAAATAAAGTATGTGCTAGTGGCATGAAAGCCATTGCCAATGCTGCTCAAAGCATTTTATTGGGCGATGCAGATATAGTTGTTGCAGGTGGTATGGAAAGTATGAGCAATGTACCTTATTACTCACCAAAATTGCGTTGGGGCAATAAATATGGTAATGTAGTGTTAGAAGATGGTTTGGCAAAAGATGGCTTAACAGATGTGTATGATGGTAAGGCTATGGGCAACGCAGCCGAGTTATGTGCAAAGGGCTGCGATATAAGCCGTGAGGAGCAGGATGCATTTGCCATAGAAAGCTATAAACGTAGTCAGGCAGCAACAGAAGCTGGATATTTTAAAGCAGAAATAGTACCTGTACCCATTCCTCAAAAAAAAGGTGAGCCAATATTATTTAGTAAAGACGAAGAGCCTTACAACGTAAAATTTGATAAGATCCCAGAACTAAAACCAGCGTTTATAAAAGATGGAACGGTTACGGCGGCAAACGCTAGTACCATGAATGATGGGGCAGCTGCATTGGTGTTAATGAGCAAGGAAAAAGCGGATGCAATGGGTATAAAACCATTGGCCATTATACGCAGCTATGCCGATGCAGAACAAGCACCAGAATGGTTTACAACTACACCAAGTTTGGCGTTGCCAAAAGCGGTTGCCAAAGCTGGTTTGCAAATGAAAGATCTTGAATTTGTAGAACTGAACGAAGCATTTAGCGTGGTTGGCATTGCGAACAGCGAGAAAATGAAACTGTACCCAAAACAAGTAAACGTGAATGGTGGTGCGGTTTCTATGGGGCACCCTTTGGGTTGTAGTGGTGCAAGAATTGTAGTTACATTAATTAATGTGCTGAAACAAAATAATGGTAAAATTGGTGGTGCAGCTATTTGCAATGGTGGTGGTGGCGCTAGTGCCATGATAATAGAATTGTTGTAGGGCTTTATAACACTAAGTTACTTAACACCTCATCCATTATATTGCTTATCTGTAACGTAAGGCTATGTGGCACTTTAGGACTTTGCAGTAAGCCATTGTCAAGGCATTGCATCACATGTGCAATCTCGAACTCAAAGCCATTGCATTGGTGTGGCATAGAAAAATGTTCTGAAGTGCCATCATTTAAAATAAGTGTTATATCTGTTGCCTTAAACCAAGGATTTTGTATGTTAATGCGGCCTTTTGTACCAATAATAGTTGCTGTAATAGGTGTGTTATAAGCAATGGTAGACAGTAATTGAGCCGACGCACCATTGGCGTATTGCAATTGCATAGTTGCAGTTTCATCTACACCAGTCAGGGTTGGTGTTACTATAGCTTGCACCTTAGTTGGGATGCCCAAAATAAGGGTTGCCAAAAAAATAGGGTAGATGCCAATA
Source organism: Chitinophagales bacterium (assembly GCA_038327865.1). Lineage (GTDB taxonomy): Bacteria > Bacteroidota > Bacteroidia > Chitinophagales > Chitinophagaceae > Parasediminibacterium. Next base: position 50,480 of record JBBQLL010000003.1, read on the forward strand.
TCTAAAATAGAGCCACCACCAAGTGCTATATTGTACATGCGACTATCAGCATCAAAAGGTACAGCAAAGCCAAAATCTGCATGAATATGTTTAACCGTACCAATACTATCATCGGCAATAAGGCTTAGTATTTTTTCGGTAAATGGCATAAACCTTGTCCATAAACCTTCCATCAAAAACAATTGTTGTTTGGTAGCAAAGGTTGTCATTTCTGTACTTTGTATAGTGGTTAATGACATTGGCTTTTCGCACAAAACGTGTTTATTGTGTTGCAAGCAAAGCATAGTATGCTGATAATGAAAAGCATGTGGTGTAGCAATATAAATAATATCAATATTGGGGTCATTTACCAAATCAAGATAGTTGTTGTAACTGCTTGTGACTTTGTGTTTGCTAGCGAAAGCTTGTGTATTATTGGCGTTGCGTGACGCTACTGCGTATACTTCTGCACCTTGCGTAAAATTCAAAGCCTCGCAAAATTTATCGGCAATTCTGCCAGCCCCTAAAATACCCCAGCGATACGTTTTCATAGCGTTAAAATTAGGTGATTGTGTTGTAAAATAGCAGTTGCTAATTTTAATAATGCCGTTATAATTATTCATTAAATTTATAAGTATACCACTATTGGTTCTAGATACTTTATCTTGCTTTTGGTATAGCGTTGTGTTACTTTGTTTCTTTGTATTAAATAGTCGTATGCAGTTTCAAGCCCACATTGCTATAAAACCTTTACAACCAAGTATCTCTTATCACGATAAATTATTACTGATTGGCTCTTGTTTTACTGAGCATATTGGTAATTATTTAATGGATGTAAAGTTTAATGTGCTTCAAAATCCTAATGGCATTTTATTCGACCCAATGAGTGTTTGTAGTAGCCTGCAATCGTATATTAATAACAAACAATACACCGCTGAAGATTTGGTATATTTAAATGAGGCTTGGCATAGTTGGCAGCATCACAGTCGCTTTTCTGGTATTGATAAAAACGATATTTTAAATACCATTAATCAATCGCAACAAGCAGCTCATACGTTTTTAAAACAAGCAGATTGGTTGGTAATCACGCTAGGTTCATCGTTTGTATATCAATTGGTAGATAACTTACAACCTGTTGCTAATTGCCATAAAGCACCGTCACAAACTTTCCAAAAACACCTATGTACCATTGAAGAAACAACCAAAGCTTTTGAGGTGGTTTTGGGCCAATTGTTTCAGTTTAATCCAGAGCTAAAAGTATTATTTACCATTAGTCCAGTAAGGCATTTGCGTGATGGTGTGGTAGATAATAATCGCAGCAAAGCAAGGCTAATAGAAGCTGTGCATCATTTGGTAAATAAGTTTGACAAGTTGTATTATTTTCCTGCTTACGAGTTAGTAGTAGATGTATTGCGTGATTACCGTTTTTTCGATATTGACTTAGCACATCCTAATTATGCAGCCACACAATTTGTGCTAGAACATTTTGCTGAAAGCTGCATGAATAAAGACACGCAGCAGCTAATGGATGAGATTAAAAAGCTAGTTATTGCTAGAAACCATAAACCGTTTAATCCAACTTCAAATCAGCACCAACAGTTTTTAAAAAATCAATTGCAAAAAACCAAAGCATTAAAAACGCGTTACTCTTATTTAGATTTAAACAAGGAATTGATTTTTTTTAGCAATGTATTATAAATGATGATTTATAAGTTTTAGACGATTATTTTAAACTCAATGTATCCTATCGCCTCTAATCTCTAATTCTTTCATTACTGCTACCTCATATTCTAGCCATTCTTTCCAGCGTAGGCGTACTTTTTCTTTGTCAATATAGGTTTCAGCTAGTTCGATAAATAAGGTGTAATGGCCAGCTTCACTTTCCATAAAACGGCGGTAAAAATTACGCATATAGTCATCATCTAAGCCTTCGCTTAATCGCTTAAAACGTTCACAACTTCTAGCTTCTATTAAAGCCATGGTCAGTAATTGGTCCACCAATCTATCTTCTTCGTGCCCACCATTTCTTTGAAACTTCATTAGTTGGTTAGCATATTCATCTCTGCGTTGTTTGCCTAGTGTTAAACCACGCTTTTTAAGTTCGTTTAATACCAATCTAAAATGCCCCCATTCTTCTGTAACAATTGGTGCTAAATCAAACACTAGTTTTTCTAAATGCGAGTAACGCTGAATATAGGAAATGCAAGTAAGTGCTGCTTTTTGTTCGCAATAAGCATGGTCGGTTAATATGGCTTCTAAATCTAATGCAGCCAAATTAACCCAACGAGGGTCGGTAGGTAATTGTAAGCCTAAAATATTCTTTACATCAGCTGTTGTGTCCAAGATTTTTGTGGTTAAATAGATTAACAAGATATTTACCACTGCAAATATGAACGAAACATTTTTAGAAAAGAAATTGGATGAACGCAAGCAGCAAAATGCGTTTAGAACCTTGCGTTTGCCAAGCGGCAAAATTGATTTTTGTAGTAATGATTATTTGGGTTTAGCAACTAGCAACCAGCAACCGTTAACTACAAATCGTAAACTGTCCTCAGGCTCTACAGGTTCTCGTTTGTTAGCGGGAAATTATCCTTTAATAGAAGCAGTAGAACAACAAATTGCTACCTTTCATCAAAGCGAAACAGCACTAATTTTCAACTCTGGTTACGATGCCAACTTAGGGTTATTATCTAGTGTGCCGCAAAAAGGCGATACTATTTTGTACGATTTTTTAAGCCATGCCTCAATTCGAGATGGTATTAAATTATCTGCGGCACAATCTTTTACTTTTTTGCACAATGATTTACAAGATTTAGAAAGACGCCTGCAGCAAGCTACAGGTACTATTTTCATTGTAACAGAAACCGTTTTTAGTATGGATGGTGATATATGTCCTTTGCCAGAAATAATGGCTTTATGCCAACAATATAATGCCAATTTAATTATTGATGAAGCTCATGCAACAGGTGTAGTAGGCAATAGGGGCGAGGGTTTGGTGCAGCATTTAAAGTTGCAGGCACAAGTATTTGCAAGAGTACACACTTTTGGCAAAGCCTGTGGCTGCCACGGTGCGGTGGTATTGGGTTCTAATACTTTAAGAGACTATCTCATCAACTTTGCCAAAAGCTTTATTTACTCAACTGCTTTGCCGCCTCATGCGGTGGCTATTATTCAAAAAAGTTACGAGCAATTTCCTTTAATGGTGACTGAAAGAAACCATTTACAAAACTTGATTACTTACTTTCAAAATGCTACTATTAATTACCCCAAACTGGTTTCTGAAACACCAATACAAGCGGTAGTAGTGGCAGGTAATGATGCAGTAAAAAAGCTAGCTAATACCTTACAAGAAAATGGTTTTGATATACGACCAATATTGTACCCAACTGTACCAAAAGGCAAAGAAAGATTAAGAATTGTATTGCATAGTTTTAATACAATTGAAGAAGTAGAAAAGCTGGTGCAACTATTGAAATAAGAAGACTTAACCACAGAGTTTACATAGGTTTTCTAAAAGTAAAAGGAGTTTTTTCTCTGATTCCTCTGTGGGTTTTCACCTTGAATTCTCCGTAAAAAAACTACCTGTTAAGCATCTCAAAATGTAACTCACCAAAGTTTTGTAGTGATGTGAGTTTTAAATCTGCAGCGCCCCATTTATCCTCTTTTTGTACGCTACCATGTGGTACAACCACACATATCATACGGGCAGCTTTTGCCGAAATCATCCCATTAAAACTGTCTTCAAAACAAAGGCATTCTGTAGGGTTTGATTGCAATTTCTCAGCACAATTTAAATATACTTCTGGGTGTGGTTTGCCATATGGCAAATCTTCGGCAGAAGAAGTTGCGTGTATATAAGGTGCAATGCCAGTAAGCCTTACCACCAAATCAATTAGCGATTGTGGCGAAGACGTAGCAATACCAATTTTAAAACCCTTTTTGTGAAAGAAATTGATAATGTGATCTACGCCTGGCATAATGGCTGCACTTGCTTCTACTTTTTGTAAAATACTTGCAAAAATTAGGTTCTCGGCGGTTTTAGTATCAATAGCGGTAATGTTAAAATAGTGGAACCACCATTGTATAAATTCTCTGGTACGCAAGCCTGTGGTGGTATTACATAAATTATGAGTAAGTGGTAAACCAAACGATTTGAAGACTTCTATGGCGGCTTTATTCCAAAGTGGTTCACTGTCTATTAGTAAACCATCCATATCAAAAATTACTGTATTTAAAGGCATTGTGTTTGTTTTAAGGCTGCAAATGTATTTGTTATTGCTTTTAACACATAGGCACATAGTAAAGAAAAAGAAACACATAGTTCTTGCTATGTAATCTAGGGTTTAAACTATGTGACTATGTGTTAAGAACCTACGCTTTGATAAAAGCCCCATAAAGTTATAACCCATGCAGTGAGTGACACAACAGGCGGTGATGAGACATAATAAAGCTGGTTACAAAAAATAATCTCCTACACTTGCTGTTATAATGTTTCTATTAACGATGGTAATGGTATTGCTCAAAAGTTTACCTTCGCACCCTCTTAAAAATGTTTTTCAATTATTTAAAAAATTAAAAGTCATGGTAAAAGTTGCTATTAATGGTTTTGGACGAATTGGCCGTTTGGTATATCGTCAAATTTTTAATATGGAAGGTATTGATGTTGTAGCCATCAACGATTTAACTAGTCCTACTGTATTAGCACATTTATTAAAATATGATAGTGCGCAAGGCCGTTTTAACGCAGAAGTTACTGCAACAGATAGTTCTATTATAGTTAATGGGCATGAAGTGAAGATTTATGCGCAACGTGATCCTGCTCAAATTCCTTGGGGTGCGCATGGTGTTGATGTTGTAATTGAAAGTACTGGCTTTTTTACGGATAAAACTAAGGCTGAAGCACATATTACAGCAGGTGCTAAACGTGTGGTGATTTCTGCACCAGCCACTGGCGATTTAAAAACAATTGTTTACAACGTTAACCACGCTATTTTAGATGGTACAGAAACCATTATTTCTTGTGCATCTTGCACCACCAATTGTTTGGCACCAATGGCTAAAGTAATGAACGATAGCTATGGTATTGTTACAGGTTTTATGACGACCATTCATGCTTACACCAACGATCAAAATACGTTGGATGCACCACACCCAAAAGGCGATTTACGTAGAGCAAGAGCTGCCGCTGCCAACATTGTACCAAATAGTACTGGCGCTGCAAAAGCCATTGGCTTGGTATTGCCAGAGCTTAAAGGCAAGTTAGATGGTAGTGCACAACGGGTGCCTGTTATCACTGGTTCGTTAACCGAGTTAACAACTATTTTAAATAAAAAAGTAACAGTAGAAGAAATTAATATAGCTATGAAAGCTGCAAGCAACGAAAGCTTTGGTTATACCGAAGATGAAATTGTAAGTAGCGATATTATTGGTACGCACTTTGGGTCATTATTTGATGCGACACAAACCAAAGTAATTACCGTTGGCGATACCCAATTAGTAAAAACTGTAAGTTGGTACGATAATGAAATGAGCTATGTAAGTCAATTAGTTCGTACAGTTAAGCTTTTTGCAGGTTTAATTAGCTAGTAAATATTTGTTTGACAAACTATATTGCTACTATCTTGCTACAGTTGTGTCACTCACTTGTACGCTTATAACATTATTGAACATATATGCAAATAGGCTACCAATTTTGGTAGCCTATTTGCTTTCTATATTATCCTAGTAGGTTTTGTTACGCTTAAATATTTAATTAACTTCATCTTTTTTGTTTCTTTCACTTACCAATATTTTATCAATTCGGTGACTGTCCATATCTACTATTTCAAAGTCAAAGCCACGCCAGTAAAGGGTATCACCAGTTTTTGGTATCTCTTTTAGTTGGTCTAAAACAAAACCGGCAAGCGTATCAAACTCATGGTCATCATCATCCAACCATTCGGTTTTATCAAAGTTTTTAAGGAAGTCGTAAAAAGGAATTTGAGCATCAATTAAAAAACTGCCATCATTACGCTCGGTAATTTCATACGCTTCTTCATCTGGCTGGCTCATATCGCCAACAATGGCTTCTAAAATGTCATTTAAGGTTATTAAACCTTCAATACTGCCATATTCGTTTACAATAAAACTATGGTGAATTTTTGTGGCCTTAAATTTTTCTAATACTTGGTATGCTGTATTATTTTCAGGTACATACATTGGCTTTTTTATAATGCTGCCAAGCGTTACTGATTCATCGGCTGTAAATAATTCTTTAATAGAGACGAAGCCTTTTATTTTATCAATATTACCCTCACAAACTGGATAAATCGAGTGCATCCCCTCTTGTAAAGCCTCTTTTATATCGCCAACAGTTTTACTAGCTTCTAGCCATACAATATCTTTTCGGTGAGTCATCAAACTGGTAATATTTCTATCACTTAAATGAAAAACTCGTTCAATTATCTGCTGCTCCGCTTCTTCAATAGTGCCTTGTTCAGTGCCTTCAATAATAATGGCTTTTATCTCTTCTTCCGTTACAGAATTGTCATTGCGTTTAATGCCAAATAAACGAACCAAAAAATTGCTAGAAATACTTAACAACCAGATAAAAGGAAAGGTAATGGTTGATAAAACTTTCATTGGTTGTGCTACAAATTTTGCAATAGCTTCGGGGTTGCTCATGCCAAGACGTTTGGGTACAAGCTCGCCTAAAACCAACGAGATATAGGTAATAGTTATCAGCATTAACACTTTTGAAACTGACTCAATATAGGGCCGAATAATAGGTATGTTTTGCAGTAAATCAGCAATATGATGCTTGATGCCTTCCTCTGCATAAATACCAAGTAAAATGCTTATTAATGTAATACCTAGTTGAACTGTAGAAATAAATGTATCTGGATGGTTTGCTAGCTCTAGCGCAGCTTTGGCCTTTTTATCGCCTTTGTTAGCCTGCCCTTCTAATCTGGCTTTTCTAGAAGAAATTAAAGAAATTTCTGCCATTGCAAAAAGCCCATTTAATATTACTAATCCGAGAATTATAAAAAATTCGTTCATGTATGTAATGTTATAAAAATTGAGCCACTTGTTTTAACTTCTTGCAGTGCAGGTAAGGTTTTGGCTTCAATGTCAATTATCACAAATCTAATGGATAAGCAATAATTGGTGCTATTATTTCTACTGTTAGTAATAGTCATCCATAAAAGGTAGTGCCATATCAAAAGCAAGTATTAATCTTGTTGTAATAAATTAAAATTGAAACAGATGAAGCAGGTATTTACTTTTTTATTCGTATTAATGTGTATGGCAACTATGGCTCAAACCCAATTACAACAGGGTTTTTGGCGGGCAAGTTTAACTAGAAAAGATAGTAATGTTATTGTATTTAATTTTCAACTGCAATATATAAATGGTAAACCATTGCTATATATTATTAATGCAGCAGAACGTTTAAAAGTTGATAAAATTACGGTTACTAAAAACGACTCTGTTATTATTGAAATGCCTGTTTTTGAGTCTCAGTTTAGGGCAAAATTGATAGGTAAAACTAAGCTTGTGGGTGTGTGGATAAAAGGCGGTGCAAAACAGAACCAAATAATGCCTTTTGTAGCCATTGCAAATATTGAGAAACGCTTTGGAGTAAATACAAAAACCAATAAGAATATTTCGGGTAAATGGGCTTTAAATTTCGGTGAAAAAAATATTCCTGCAATTGGTATTTTTCAACAAAAAGGTGCAATGTTATCAGGCTCTATTGTAACACCAACTGGTGATTATCGCTACTTGAGTGGTGTGGTAAATGGGGATACTTTATTGCTGTCAACTTTTGATGGTGGTCATGCGTTTTTATTTACTGCAATTATTAACAACAATAAAACAATTACCTGTGGAAAATTTTACTCTGGTGCGGTTAGCAATGAAACCTTTTACGGCTTTAAAAACGATACAGCCACCTTGCCAGATTTGGCTGGTATGCAATTGAAAGACGGTGAAGATAAGTTGCATTTTAGCTTTAAAGGGCTAGATGGTAAACCTGTTTCTATAACTGATGAACGCTTTAAAATGAAAGTGGTAATTGTACAAATAATGGGGTCTTGGTGCCCTAACTGTATGGATGAAACTGCTTTTTTAACTGACTTTTATAATAAAAATAAACAACGTGGTATTGAGGTGGTAGCATTGGCTTATGAACTGACAGATAATTTTGAAAGAAGTAAAAACAGTGTACAAAAATTTAAAGATCGCTTTAATGTGCAATACCCAATTTTAATTACTGGTGTTACTGTTAATGATGAGCAGCGTACCGAAAAAACATTGCCACAATTAACACCTATTAAGGTATTTCCATCAACTATAATTTTAGATAAGCAAGGAAAAGTACGTACCGTTGATACTGGCTTTTTTGGTCCTGGGAGTGGCAATTATTACGAAAACTTTAAAAAACAGTTTAATAAAGTAATTGATGGGTTGGTAAAAGAATAAATGGTATCTCTAGTTACATAATAAACATAAAAAAGTCCCAAATTTTCGGGACTTTTTTTATAAGCTATTGTGGTTTATAATTATTTTTTTGCAGCCACAACTTCGCCATCAATTTTAAGAATTGTTGGCTCTGCTACATTAGCAAATTTTACTGTTACATCTTTATTAAATGTACCCATAGTAGCAGCATTATACGTTACTTTTATTTTCTCGGTTTTGCCTTTTGCAATAGGTAATTTTGTGTAGGCAGGTGTAGTGCAACCACAACCCGCAGTAGCTGTTTCAATTACCAAAAGTTTTGTGCCTGTGTTAGTAAATGCAAACTCGTATGTGGCAGGTTTATTCTGATTAATTTTGCCAAAAGTGTGTGTTACTGTTGCAAACTTTACACTTGTTTGTGCCATACAATTTGCGGTTACAAAAAGTACCGCTAACAATAATATTTTTTTCATTTTGTATTAATTTGAAGCTTTAATTTTTTCTGTTGTAGGATTTGCAGGTGCAGGTGTAACTGGTACTTGAAATGCATCGCCTTTAAAAGTTACAGGTTTAACTAAATCATCACTAAAAAACAAAGTGGCAGATTTACTAAATGGGCCGTTTGCATTACCACTAAAACCAAGTGTTACTTTTATTGTTTCGCCAGGTGCAAAAATTTTATCTTTTTCATATTCTGGTGTGGTACAACCGCAACCTACTTCTACTTTTTTTAGGGTTATGTTTTCGTTGCTAATGTTTTTAATTTGCAACTCATATTTGGTGGGTTTACCAGCAGGAATTTTACCAAAATCGTAGGCTTCATTGGTAAATTGTAACATTTTATTAATGTCTTTAGCTACCGTTGCTGGTGCCATAACTGTTGCGGTAGTTTGCGCTTGTGCAAAACCAAATGCCATAATTGCTATAGCTAATAAAAAATTTTTTTTCATAATTGAGATTTATTTTTGAAGGGTAAAGATATTTATAACAATCCTACATTAGCGAATATTATACCAAAATTTTGGTAAGAATTTATTTCTGCTACCTTTTCCTAAAAAATGATAAGATATTTATCCGTACGGTATCGTATAAAAGCCCAATAACCAAAGCTAATACTGCAAATAATAAGCTCAATGTTTCAAATTTGTAATAACTATAGCCACCTAAAAAAATCCCTAGAAGAAAGAAAAAAATAATTACTAAACGTAGCTTAATTGATGATTGCAGTTTTTTTACTTGCTCAGGTTTTTTATAAAAAAATAACTGCGATAATTCAATACCCATATCTGTAAAAAGACCTGTTAAATGTGTTGTTCTAACCACAGCATTTGAAATACCAGTAACCAACGCATTTTGCAAACCCATTGCAAATAATAAGCTGCAAGCAATTATTTCTGGATTTTCAATTATAGAATGGTGGCTTAACATGGCAATAGAAGCCAAAATAATTATTTCAACAAATACAGGAATAACGTTTACAAAACGATCATTTTTTCTATCAATAATTTCTACCATCATGCTTGATGAAAATGAACCAAACAAAAACGCAATAATGTACGAGAGATAGGCCCAACCCTCGTGAAAGTCTTTTCTAATAATGCCTTCGCCAAAATAGGCAAAGTGCCCGGTTACATTTGTTGTTAATGTTTTAACTGAAAAAAAGCCTATAATATTTACCATACCAGCCACAAAAGATAATAAAGCAGCAATTCTGATATTGTGTATAAGTGTTCTGTTTTTACCTCTGTGCCTGAACATATTTTAAATGATTTTATGAAACAAATTTCAAAAGATTATACGAATTGTGTTACTTCATTTTCAAATTCTCCGATTATGACATTATCTCATTAGCACATTTTTATTTATCTTTCCACACTTCTGAATATTTACCCTTTATTTATCTAAAGTTAAATTATTTTCGAAAATATGGAACAATCTGCAAATATGACTTATAAAGAGGATATGCTTTCCTATGATGGCTTTAGAAATGAGGTGTTAAACGATTTTCGTATGGCTACCATTAGTAGACAAGCAAGTTTGCTTGGTCGTCGTGAAGTGTTGACTGGTAAAGCAAAATTTGGCATTTTTGGCGATGGTAAAGAGTTAGCTCAGGTAGCAATGGCCAAATTTTTTAAGGCTGGGGATGTTAGAGCAGGTTATTACCGTGACCAAACTTTTATGTTTGCAAGTGGCTTAGCTAGTGTTAATCAATTTTTCTCTCAATTATATTCCGATCCTGATGTAAAAAATGATCCCTTTAGTGCTGGTAGGCAAATGGTATCGCATTTTGCTACAAAAAATGTTGATGAAAATGGTAATTGGTTAGACCTTGCCAATCGTAAAAACGTCAGTAGCGATATGGCACCAACTGCCTCGCAAATGCCACGTGCATTAGGTTTGGCTTTTGCATCTAAATGTTTTCGTAACTCGCCACATCTACAACGCTACGATAATTTAAGTCACAATGGAAACGAGGTTTGCTTTTGTACTATTGGCGATGCAAGTACAAGCGAAGGTCATTTTTGGGAAACAGTGAATGCAGCAGGTGTTTTGCAAGTACCACTTGCCATTTTTGTATGGGATGATGGGTATGGTATTTCTGTTCCAAAATCGCATCAAACAACCAAAGGCTCTATTTCAACAGCGTTAAAAGGCTTTCAAAAAATAGATGGAACCAATGGGTTAAATATTTATAAAGTAAAAGCTTGGGATTATGCAGGACTTTGTGAAGTATTCGAAGAAGGTATTGCCAAAACCCGTGAAACTCATGTGCCGTGCTTGTTTCATGTAGAAGATGTGACACAACCACAAGGACATAGTACTAGTGGAAGCCACGAGCGCTACAAAACTCCAGAGCGTTTACAGTGGGAGAGAGAGTGGGATTGTATAAAAAAGATGAAGGAGTGGATGTTTGAAAATGGTATTGCTAGCGAAGAAGAATTAACAGCAATAGAATTAGAATCTAAACAATCGGTTAGAGAAAGCAAAAACATTGCGTGGGATAATTATTTAGCGCCTTTAAAAGAGCAAGTAGCAAAAGTTTCAGAATTAGTAAAGGGTATGACGGTAAACGATATGCATGTTTACAACTATTTGCAAGAATTAGTAACAAAACTGCAAAACAATCCTGAACATTTACGAAAAGATGTGATGAAGACTTTAGTATTAGCAATTGATGCTGCACCCAAAAGTCCAAATGTTGTAGAAGTTAAAGATTATTACAACGAATTATTGACATTAAATAAAAAATTATATAATTCGTTTTTGTATAACGAAGGTGCAAAAAGTGCTCTAAAAGTTACTGAAACAAAACCACTAATACCATTTGACGCACCATCGGTAAATGGATATGAGGTACTAAACAAATACTTTGATACTTTATTTTCACACAACCCATTTGTATTTGCTTTTGGTGAAGATGTTGGGATGATTGGTGATGTAAATCAAGGATTTGCGGGCTTACAACAAAAACATGGTGAAAATAGAATTTTTGATACTGGTATTAGAGAGCTAACCATTGTGGGACAAGCCATAGGCATGGCTTTAAGGGGATTAAGACCAATTGCAGAAATTCAATATCTAGATTATTTAGTGTATGGGTTACAACCATTAACAGATGATGTCTCAACTTTACATTTTAGAACGGTTGGTCAGCAAAGTTGCCCAGTTATTATTCGTACGCGTGGTCATAGGTTAGAAGGGATTTGGCATAGTGGAAGCCCAATGGGTATGATAATTAATGCTTTGCGTGGTATGTATGTTTGTGTACCTCGTAATATGGTGCAAGCAGTTGGTATGTACAATACATTGCTGCGTAGCAATGATCCTGCCATTGTAATTGAGTGCTTAAATGGTTACCGATTAAAAGAAAAAATGCCAGCTAATTTGTTAGATATAACGGTACCGCTCGGTGTGCCAGAAATCATAAGCGAGGGTAATGATATTACCATTGTGTCTTATGGATCTACATTGCGTATTATAGAAGATGCATCGTTACGGTTGGAAAGTGAAGGTATTAGTTGCGAAATTATAGATGTACAAACCTTATTGCCTTTTGATAGGCATCATATGATTTTAAAATCGCTAAAGAAAACTAACCGTATAGTATTTATAGACGAAGATGTACCTGGTGGTGCTGCTGCTTATATGTACAATAAAGTAATGGAAGAACAGGGTGGTTACCAATGGCTAGATGTGCCAGCAAGAACTATAACTGGTACTGAACACAGACCAGGCTATGGTAGCGATGGAGATTATTTTAGCAAACCAAATGCTGAAACAATTGCTGCAACTATTAGAGAAATGATTAATGAATAAAATTTGTTGCCATTGGCTTTTCAGCCAATGGCAACAAATTTATAACACAACAAGCTTGTTTTTAATGGCGTAAATAACCAACCCAATTCTAGAACTAATATCTAACTTTTTACACAATGCCTCTTTATGATTTTCTATTGTTCTACTACTTATACCAAGTAGTATAGCCATTTCTTTATAGGTCATTTCGGTACAAAATAACTTTAAAATTTCTTTTTCTTTGTCTGTTAATTCATCTATTGGTTGTTTGACAATGCTATCTTTTACACTATCTTTTTGTAAGCTATGTAATAAGCGACCAGTAATAAAGTCGGTATAGTAAAAGCCTTTTTGTAGAATTGAATCTATGGCCACTTGTAAAATTTCTGGTTCTACATCTTTACTTAAATAGCCTTTTACGCCCATTTTCAGCATTCGTACTATCGTTTCTTCTTTATTTACCATGCTTATTACTAATACATTAACACTAGGATAGTTTACGTTTAGCCATGTTACAGTTTCAAAGCCATCTTTGCCTGGCATACTTATATCCATTATTGCCAATTGTGGCAGTTGCTTGCAGGCTTGTATTTTAGCAATAAAATCATTGCCATTTGCCGCTTCAAATACCACTTGATATTTGCTTCCCAGCGATTGGATGAGACTGATAAGGCCTTTTCTAAATAATGTATGATCATCAGTAACACATATAGTAATTATTTTGCGTGTATTCATGTATTTTGGGGTAGTATCGGTATTTGAATGTTGCAATGCGTTCCAGAGGTAGCATTACTAGTCAAATATAGAGTACCACCTATTACTGTAGCACGTTTATATAAATTAATTAATCCCGAACCATTATTTTTTTGTTTAGCAACTTCAACATCAAAGCCAATACCATCATCTATAATTATAATTTCTAATTTATTTGTGGTAAATATAATAGCTACCGATACTGTAGTTGGTTGTGCATGTTTTATAATATTATGCAATAACTCTTGACACACACGAAACAGAATAATTTGTTTTTCACCTAGTAATTGTATGTCTTCGCCTTTGGTACTATAATTAATGGTAAATAAACCTAACTTTTCTATGCGTTTTACCTCAAGATAAATAGCCTCACCTATGCACAAATTACTTAATCTATCTGTATGTAGGCTTATCGATAAATGTTTTATATCAACAATTAAATTTTTAATGTGGGTTTGACTTTGCTCTAGAATATCTGCAAATTTTATTGGTTCTTTTGTTATAGATAGTAGTTTGAGATTTATTTTTATAAGTGATGCTAATGCTCCAACATTATCATGCAATTCTTCGGCTATATGTAAGCGGGTTTGCTCTTGAACTTCTAATTGTACTTGCAACAATTGTTCTGAAAAAGCTTGTTGCATATTTTTTTTTTCTTTAAAATGGGCGTTTCTTTTAAAGCGGAAGTACGCAATAGTAACTATAAAAGCTACTAGAAGCAATGAGGATATTAAGACAATTTCAAAAACTATTTTTACGATTTCTTCTTCTTCCATAGTAGTATAAATGATACACTTAACAACAAGTATAAGGCAACATTACTTATTTCCACGGTATTATTAAATACCTGTCTATAATACGCTACAGGTGTTTTACGGTAGGCAAAATACTCATGTAGCGTATAAATTAGCGATAACAATACTGAGAAAATAAAATAGCCAGAAACAATATAAAAACTGGGTTCTTCCTGTAATAATACAATGCTTTCTTTGGTAAGCAATTCTAAATAATAGATGATGCAACTAATAATAATTAATACACCACCACTTATACTAGTGTAGGTATTTAACTTATTAATACCTTGTATAAAAGCCAAATTTAAAAGCCAAAAAATACTAATAGCTACACTAAAAGCCAGCAGTATTTTCCTGTTTTTCTTATGTACTAAAAATAATCTAATGGTTAGTAAGTAAAAGTTATCGTACAGTAATTCAGCAAAATTAAATAGCACATGATTACTCAATTTGCCAGAATGTATTAGCCACAAAGAGCTATATTCTATACACAAAACAAACGCACAATAAGCTAGAAACCACCAGTATTGTTTGGGTACACCTCTTGCTAATAATAAGAGGCTACATAAAAAAGCTATCCATTCTGCAATTAAAAAAAATATTGGCATAAATAAATGTGCTACACATGGTTAAGCAACTGCTTTTAATACAATTTGCTGTTACTAAAATAAATTTATTTAAATAAAATATAAGGCGAGTGAAGACACCAACCTATAATTTTTATTAGATAGTACATTTGCACCCACAAACTAGTAATATGGTAAATAATTAAGGCCAAATTGTACCCCTATTTAATGCATTATCTGCATTTGGGTCAAATGGATCACCATCATTTTCAGTAGTTTTTGCAGCACTAAAGTTACCTTTTGTGTTTGTAATATTACTCGTAAGGGTTGTTGGCAACTCATTGTTAGATACATAGTTTTCAATAGTGGTTACCTTACCTGTTTTATCATCTTCGTAGGCGGTTGCCACAATAGTAATAGTTACTTTATTCTGTGTATAAGGTTTAGTAACATCGGTATTTGTGCCTAATATTAATGCTACACCCTGCTTTTCGGCTGGTATACCCGCAATAGTCATTTCTTTTTGTATTTTTTGTAAAAATGGTATTAAGCCATGGTCTTGACCAGGTATATCGTTTAGGCGGTAGCAAATTGCATTTGGCAAATACGATAACATAGGTGAGTTGGCGACTATAAGTGGTTTTAAAAATAAATCCCGCTCATTAAGTGCTTCTTGGTTTGTGATTTTTTTAGACATGGCTGCCTCCTTTTTGATGTTGCATGTTAGTTGATGGTTTTTAAATTTTGTTGTTAGTATTTTAAGTTACCGACACAAAAATCTACCAATAATTCCAAACCACCATTAGGTAATTTCCCGCTATGTTAGGGGAAAATTACCTAGTGAAAATTGTGGGTTTTACCTATTGTTTGCTTTGTATAGGCAAAGTAAATTTGCAGGGTGAAAGTAGCATTGCCGCTACAGATATTTGTACTTAAATAAATAATAGTAAATACAATATGATGCCACAATAAATATTTAGGGTCAAATATTACCATCATCTCATGTATGGTATTACAGTTTTTAAGAAATAGGGGTATTTGTTAAAAACGGGAGGGGTTTTCTAATCCCTCTTTTTTTATTTAAAAATAGAAGCACTGGGTTTTATTTGTGGAAAAAAGATTCACAAACATCTAAAGCATAATAAAAGGTGCCTAAATTATTTTTTTTTAGGTGTTTTAAGAGTTGTGAACCCTTAAAAAATTCACAACCTTACATAAACCCTAATAATTTGAAAATACATTGTGATTAAAACCAAGCTAATGATATCAATAGATGTTTAGGTATTAATGTAATACAATTTGTTAATGTCGCTACTTACTGCACCAAATCAATCAATTCACTCATATCTGCGCCTTGTTTATATGCTTTTGCAAAGTTTCTATTCTTATCGTAAACAGCTATAAATGGTGTAAACTCAACTCTAAAAAACGACGGAATAAAGTATTTTGGATCTCTACCCATGCGTATGTTTGGATATTTGGCTAATTCATATTTATCGTAAAAAGTTTTTATTTTTTCAATGGGATGATAACTTACAAATACAAAAAAGGCATTTTGTAAACTATCCATATGCTTTTTTATTTCTTCGGTTTCATATTCACAATGGCTACATTCTGGGCTAAAATATACAAACACAATTGGCCTATTTTTTGGTAAGGTTTCGTTTGTTATCCAAATGCTATCACCCTTGCTGCTGCTACATTCTAGCACATTAAATTTAGGAATGGATTTGGTTTTTAAGTAAGGTGCAATTGTATCGTAAGTAGACTGGTTGTAACCTATAAATGGAACAATAACAACTAAAAATATAGCAATAAGTACATTTTTCATACGATAAAAATAAGAGAGATAATTTTAATTAAGAGGGTAGAGATGTTAAAAAATTACCCATCATAGTTTTAATGATGGGCAACTTATTTGGCAAATACTGTTATAAATTATTAATGGTGCTTATTAATTGTATGTATTTGTTTGTCGGCTCTTTTTATTGGGTGTTTTACACCTTCTGCATGTAAGGTTTTTGCATCCTGACGAATCTCTTTGTTATCAGCTTTAATTTCTTTAGCCTCTGCTTTTGCAGCTTTTTTGTTTTTAGCTTTTACATCTGCTCTCAGTTCACGTTCGTCTGCACGTTTTTCACGGATGTCTTTACGGATGTCTTTACTGTCAGCTTGTTTTTTTGTAGGTACAACTGGTGTAGTTGTTTGTGCCATTGTTGTCAAGGTAAACATAGCACCTGCAATGATGAACATTACTTTTTTCATGTTTTTTAATTTTTAGTTTTAAACGATGTAGTACCGACACCTATTATTCATCATGGTTTAAAATTAAATAGTGACAAATGAAATGCTAACATTTATTTAGCAATTGTAATTAATAGATAATTTTTTGAATATCAAGGTCTTTAATGCAAATATTTTTCTGCCTTTTTCCAATAACTAAAAAAACTTGAGAAATAACCTTCTACTTTTGGAAATAGCCAATCTCTACTTTCTTTAACACCTGTGTAGTGTTGTGTTGTTGGATGTTCTTTGTGGTACATAATCCCGGTATCGTTACTGGATTTATACAGTGTTTTTAAGGTAGCATACTCACCCACAAATATTTGCAGGGTTGGTATATTATTTTTTGCAAGTCGAATAATAAAGTCAAGTACTTTTTCGCTTACAGGATATTTAATAAAGTGTGATGGTTCTAATAGTAATATTTTATTTGCTTGTTCGGCTGTATGCCAAAGTGGGTCTAAGTTGTAGCTATTGTATACTAATAGTGGCAAGTTATTTTGTAAACTTATAGGTTGTGTTTCTGGTAGTAAAGTGGTTAATTGTAAACTAGTTGTTACTTCAAGTATTTGTGGTATTTGCATTTCTGTAATGGCTTCGTAACTATTGGCCAAATAACCTTTTGTTTGGTTGCTATTGGTATAGCGGCTAATATTCTCTTGATTGGCAAAGTATTTTTTACTGCTAAAGCTACCAGCTACCCATTGCCAACTTAAACTATTGCTTGCCAAATCGCCATCTAGTAAATGATAGTATAACCATTTTGCAGGGCTAAGCCAGTGCGATTTAGCAATATTACAAGTTAGCATGGCCGTATACATTCTACAATGGTTGTGCATATAACCAGTTTCATACAATGTATTAATTGCTGTGTCAATACCATCAATAGTGGTTGTAGCATTTACAATAGCTGTTGGTATGTTGTAATGATGAATACCTTGCTGTGGCTGCTTTACATCGGTAAATATTTTATCACCATAAAACTGCCATTGCCTTTGAAAATATTCTCGCCAAGCCAATTCTTGTAGTAATTTCTCAGATTCGTAGAAATTATACTTACTTAAAATGGTGTCTTTAATTTGAGGTAAACCAATAACACCTCTAGCAATGTATGGCGATAAATAAGTAACAGCACCTGTTATAAAATTTCTTGATTTTGCGTATTTGTTTGGATTTATATTTTGTATCCTATCAAGTATTGAAGTATAATCTGTGGGAAAGCTAAGCGATGTTTTTTGTGTAGATATTTCATCTTCAAATAAACTAGGTTGTTGTGGCTGTTGGTGTGGTTTTAATCGGCTCATATACGTATCAATTTATGTTCTCTTAATGTATCTAATGTTAGTGGCTCACCGTCATGTAGGTTTTTATAATCTACCACATCACATAAAAATATTTTATGGTCACCACCTTCAAATGTATTTATAGTAGTTAACTCTATTACTGCTAAGCAATCTTTTAAAATTTTAAAACCTTTCCATTCAGTTAGCAGTTGTCGCTTCTCAAGTCTTGCTATTTTATCAATGGTGTTACCACTTTTCTTCCCTAATAAATCTACTAATCTATATTGGGTTGCGGCTAAAATCTGTAACACAAATTTTGGATTTGCCTCAATCAATGCTAAGGTTTTTGTACCTTCATAGATACCACACACGTAGCGTTTTGGCTGCATACTAATTTGTGAAGCGTACGTAATAATATGCATGTTATTGTTGCCTTTGCCATCATTGCTACTGATTGAGTAAACTGGTAAATTAACACGATTCCATGGGCGTTTTGGCATAGTTAATTAATGATTTAGGGTTAGGTAAGTAGTTTGAAGTTTCTAGGTAAATGATAGAAGAAGTTACGTTATAATTGACTTAGAAATGCCTCTGCTTTGTTCAAATGGTTTTGTCGCTTCTCCTCGCTCATTTTATCAAACGTGCCAATTAACATTCCCAACCTTGGGTTTTGTAAAAAAAAGCTGCGATGCACGTGCATAAACCGCCAGAAAAGCCCGTCCCATATTTCTTGCCACGATCCTTTTGCGTAATCACTCATTTTCATGATATAGTTACTGCCACTGATATAGGGTTTGGTAGTCATTAGGCCGCCGTCTGCAAACTGCGTCATACCATACACATTTGGTACCATTACCCAATCGTAACTATCTACATACATTTCCATAAACCATTGGTGTACCTCGTTGGGATCAAACTCGCACAGTAGCATAAAATTTCCTAATACCATCAGCCTTTCTATATGGTGGTTATAGCCAGATAGTAGCAGCTTTTTTATTACGTTGTCAACTGGTATAATGTCTGTTGTACCATTGTAAAAACTAGCAGGTATTTTGCGAGTAAAGCCCCAATAGTTTTTGGTACGTTGTAGGGTGCCTTCACGTTCATAAACGATGCGTATAAACTCTCGCCAACCCATTATTTGCCTTATAAAGCCCTCCAAAGAATTTAAAGGAATATCTTGGCTAGAAGCAAAATCTAATGCAGCATCAATTATTTGTTGCGGCTGTAATAAGCCAATATTTAGCATCGGCGTAAGCACACTGTGATATAAAATTGCTTCGTTAGCAACCATAGCATCTTCATAAATGCCAAACTTGCTAAAGCGCTGTTGTAGAAAGGCTTCTAGCCATTCCTCTGCTTCTAGAAATGTTGTGGGATAATATCCTAAATTGCCGAAAGGACTATCATGGCTTCCGTAGTTTTGAGAGAAGTTTGCAGCAACATAGTTTTTGGCTTCTTTTATACATTCATTTTCAATAGGAAAAGGATACTTAGGTACTACCTCACCTTTGGCAAACTTACTTCTGTTCTCAGCATCAAACGTCCATTTACCACCTAATGGTTTACCATCTTTTTCAAGTAGAATATTACGCTGTTTACGTTGCTGTACATAAAAATCAGTTTGAAAATAGGTCTTCTTTTTATCAAAAAAATTCGCAACATCTTCAAGTTTATTTAAAAAATTGGGTGTATTGTATATTACCAATTTAATACCTGCTTTTTTAGCAGCTTGTGCTAATCTTTTGTCAAGCCAATTATCAACCACATCAACAAAATGTACAGTGGTTATTTTTTGTTGAGCCAAATGTGCTATCAGTTTTCTAACATCATTATTTATGTCAATAGATTCTATGTAGTCAACCTCAAAGCCTTGCTGCGTCAGGTATTGCTTATAAAATTGCATACTTGCCCTGTGTAAAATAAGCTTCTGTTTATGAAATTGATATTGATTAAAATATATCCATTCCTCAACCAAAAAAACTTGCCTGCCTTTTTGTAAAGCTGGATGTTGCTTATATAATTGATGTGGAAAAACAATACTTATCTCCATAATTTTTTATTTAATCTATACACCATTTGCAGAACATGCCGATGCTTTTATATATCATTAGATTAAATTTTAAAACAATTTTTGTCAATAAATGTTCTAATAATTTCACAAACGTAATTAATCAAACAAACAATAATGGAAACTCTAAAAGGTAAAAACGTACTGGTTGTAGGTGCTACGGGTGGCATAGGAAGTAAGGTTACTAAGTTGTTAACTACAAGTGGCGCCAACGTATTTATTACTGGTAGAAATGCCGATAAATTGGCCGAAGTAGCTAACGAAAATAGTATTGGGTACGACAGATTATTTGTAATGGATATTGCGAATGAGGTTTCTGTAAATGAAACTATTACCACTGTAACACAAGCCTGCGGCACAATAGATATTGTAGTTAACGCTGCTGGTATTGGTATTATAAAACCAATGGAAACCTTGACTACAGCGGATTTTGTTACAACTTTAAATACTAATTTAATTGGTACATTTCATTTGGTAAAAGCTGTTCTGCCAAAAATGAAAGAAGTAAAAAAGGGATTAATTATAAATATACCAGGTGTGTTGGGTAAAGTGCCAATGGCTGGTGCAGCGGCATATAGTGCCAGTAAATATGGTATTGTAGGTATGATGCAAAGTATTCGTGAAGAAATAAAACGTACTGAAATACGTATTACTAATTTGTTTTTGGGTGGTGTTGATAGCCCTTTTTGGGATACGATTGATCTACGAGTGCAACGTGATAAAATGGTAATGACTGATGAAGCAGCAAAAGCAATTTGGTTTTTATGCCAACAACCAGTAAGTGGTGTGGTTAGTGAAATGGTGTTGCAACCGTTTAACCATCAAGCAATATAGTGGAACAATAAAATGGGCTGTCTCTAAATATTGAGTCAGTCCATTTTATTATTATTTAACAGCTAATAAATTTACAAATTCAATTACTGGATCTTTAGACAATAGTTCTGATGCATTTGCCATTAAAGCTGCTGCAATTTGCCCTTGTAAGTGGGCGCTTCTACCATCTTCGGTTGTAAATGTGTCAAAAATACCAAACGTATTCTCGTTTATTTGTAATCCATACCATCTCACAGTATCTGGTTCGGCTTCTGCCAACGGTAAAGCTGACTTTAAAAACTCAGCCACTGCTGTTTCTTTACCAGGTTTTGCTTCAACTCTGGCTAATAATGCAAACTTTTCCATATTTTTTTTTATTTATTAATCAATACGTTAGCGTTGATAATCCATTACAATTGATTCCCTGCTAATTACGTATTGTTTAAGATAAAGGTTTACAATTGCTGTAGAAGTATATGTATCTAATAGTAATTTATCTGTTTTTAAACTATAAACCGAACAAACCACTATTCAACAGTTGCAAGGTTTTGGTTCTGTATTCGCTAGGCACCAATAACGAAATATTGTGTTGACTACCACCATAACTTACCATGGTTACTGGCACTTCGTTAATGGCAATAAATAACTTTTGCAAAACACTATCTGTTTTAGCAATTTCGTTACCAACAATAGATACGATACTTTGGTTTGTTTCTACTTCTACATATCCAAATGGTTCTAATTCTTGTACAATTTCTTTTAAAAACTCAGCACTATCAATAGTTACAGATACGGCTACTTCCGATGTGGTAATCATATCAATTGATGTTTTGTATTTCTCAAATACTTCAAAAACCTTTCTTAAAAAACCGTAAGCTAATAGCATACGACTGCTTTTTATTTTAATAGCAATAATACCATCTTTGGCCGCAACAGCTTTAATACCAACACTTCCAGCTTGTTGCGTAATTACTGTACCAGCCGCTTCTGGCTGCATGGTGTTTAATAATTTAACTGGCACATTTTCTTGTTGGGCTGGCCAAATACAAGTTGGGTGTAAAATTTTTGCTCCGAAATAAGCCAACTCAGCAGCTTCATCAAAGCTTAATTGTTCTATGGCATTTGTTTTTTCTACAATACGAGGATCGTTATTGTGCATACCATCAATATCTGTCCAAATTTCGCATACAGTGGCTTTAACAGCAGCAGCAATTAACGATGCAGTATAATCGCTACCACCACGTTTTAAATTATCAACTTCGCCTCTAGCATTTTTACAGATATAACCTTGCGTAATAAATAATTTCTTATTGGTCTGTTGCTCTAAAATAGCCGCCAATTTTGTTCTGATAGCTAATATTTGTGGCTCTCCATTGGCATCAATACTCATAAAGTCTAATGCAGGTAGTAACATATGGTCAATACCTTGTTCCTCTAAAAAAACACAAAATAATTTGGTACTTAACAACTCGCCTTGTGCTAAAATATCCTTGTTTAGTGCTTCGCTAAATGAGATGCGCAAAATGATGTTTAAAAACTCAAAATGCTCGCTTACTATGGCATTAGCTTTTGCCCTGGCATCTTTGCCAGTTGCTAATAGTAATACAAAACTTCTATAATGGGTTTCTAATTTATCAATACTTTGTTTGGCAGCATCACGATTGCTTTTTCCTAAATGAGTACTTATTTCTACCAACGAATTAGTAGTGCCACTCAAGGCACTTAAAACCACAATTTTCGATTCACTATCTTTTGTAATTAATTGTGCTACTTGGTGCATGCGTTCTGGCTTGCCAACACTGGTACCGCCAAATTTCATTATTTTCATATTACTTATTCTTATTTGTTACCTATCTTTTTTTATGGGTGCAAATATAGTGCTGTGCTATTAAGTGAAGGGCGTCAATTTGCTACATTTTTAAGATGGTTGTACAGTATTTTGCAAACTACTTTTTGTTGCAACTCAGCCTTTTGTTTTCCTTACTTTTGTTGCCCTAATTAAAAGTAAAAGCAACAAGTTTCAAGGTGATAAATAAGGTTATTATTGAACCATTGAACCCAAGAAAATAATAAGCATGGAACTATCAAAAAACTTCGAGCCCCAGGCGATTGAACAAAAATGGACAGATTTATGGGAGAAAAAAGGCTATTTTAAAAGTGTGCCCGATGAAAGAGAGCCATACACAGTAGTTATTCCACCGCCAAACGTTACAGGTGTTTTACACATGGGGCATTGCTTAAACAATACCATTCAAGATATATTGGTTCGTAGGGCAAGAATGATGGGTAAAAATGCTTGTTGGGTACCCGGTACCGATCATGCATCTATTGCAACAGAAGCCAAAGTAGTAGCCATGTTGCGTGAAAGAGGCATCGCTAAATCATCTTTAACAAGAGAAGAATTTCTTGGCTATGCCTGGGAATGGAAGGAGAAATATGGAGGCATTATATTGCAACAATTGAAAAAATTGGGCTGCAGTTTAGATTGGGATAGAACGTCCTTTACCATGGATGATGACTACTACAAGGCCGTTATCAAAATATTTGTTCAGTTACACAATGATGGCATCATTTATCGTGGTTTAAGAATGGTAAATTGGGATCCTGCAAGTAAAACTGCATTAAGTGATGAAGAGGTAATTTTTAAGGATATTGATAGTAAATTGTATTATGTAAAATATCCGTTGGTAGAAGATAGTAGCCAATTTATGATGGTTGCTACCACAAGGCCTGAAACCATTTTAGGTGATGTGGCTATTTGTGTAAATCCTACTGATGAGCGCTATAAAGCATGGATTGGCAAGGAAGTAATGGTACCAATCATTAACCGTAAAATACCCATTATTACAGATGACTATGTTGATGCTGAATTTGGTACTGGTGCTTTAAAAATTACACCAGCGCACGATAAAAACGACAATGAAATAGGCAGAAAGCATAACCTCAAAACTATTGATACGCTTGACGCCGAAGGCAAATTTACGGCCGAACAATTAATGGACGAAAACCCATCTGAACAAGTGTTGGGTTACAATGGGGTTGATAGATTTATACTTAGAAAACAAATTGCAGAAGACATTGCAGCACTTGGTTTAATTGAAAAAATAGAAGACTATAAAGGTCAGGTTGGAACAAGTGAACGTACTGGTGCAGTGATTGAATCAAGGTTAAGTTTACAGTGGTTTGTAGATATGAAAACCTTCTTAAAAAACAATCCTGAAACCTTGTTATCTGTAATGGCTGATGAGATTGTATTTCATCCTGCAAAACTTAAAAACACGTATAACCATTGGTTAAGTAATATTAAAGATTGGTGCATTAGTCGTCAGCTTTGGTGGGGGCAGCAAATACCTGCTTGGTATGATGCTGATGGCAATTGTGTAGTTGCTGAAACAGAAGAAGAAGCTGGTAAATTGTATCATTCCAAATTCGATATTTTAAATTCCAAATTAGTTCGTGATGAAGATTGCCTAGATACTTGGTTCTCATCTTGGTTGTGGCCAATGGAAGTTTTTAAAGGCATCAGTCATCCAGATAATACCGAGGCTAATTATTATTACCCAACAACCACATTGGTTACTGGTCATGACATTATCTTTTTTTGGGTTGCTAGAATGATTATGGCGGGTTATGCTTTTAAAGATAAAGCACCGTTTAAAAATGTCTATTTCACTGGTATGGTGCGTGACAAGCAAGGCCGAAAAATGAGTAAGCAATTAGGTAATAGCCCTGATTTACTAGGCTTGATAGATAAATATGGTGCAGATGCCGTACGTTTTGGAATTATGTTTTCATCGCCTGCGGGTAACGATTTAATGTTTGATGAAGCAGCATTAGAACAAGGTAGAAATTTTAATAATAAGATTTGGAATGCATTGAAGTTGGTGAAAATGTGGGAAGGAAGAAAGTCAGAAAGTCAGAAAGACGGTGAGACTGAAAGCCAGACTAACGGACTAAACGACTCTTCTGACTTTGCCACTGAATGGTTTGAAAACCGATTGGCACAAGTACAATTAGAAGTTGATGTTTTAATGGCACAATTTAAAATAAGCGAAGTATTAAAGGTTATTTATAGTTTGGTATGGGACGATTTCTGCAGTTGGTATTTAGAATGGATTAAGCCAGGTTTTGAACAACCAATTGCTGCAGATGTTTATAATAAAACAGTTGATTTTTTTGAACAATTGATGCAATTAGCGCACCCATTTATGCCATTTGTAACTGAGGAAATTTATCAATTATTGAAAGATCAAACTGACAATATTTGTATAAAACAATTTGCCAATAATAATGAACCATCAACAGAAATTTTAAACGAAGCTGAATTATTGAAGCAAGTAATTACAGCCATTCGGGAGGCTAGAAATAAGAATCAAATTAAGCCAAAAGAAACCATCAAATTAGCGATACAAACCAATAATGAAGCTAGTTTTGCAACAATTGCTAGCATATTATCAAAACAAGTAAATGCCGAAGCGATAACATTTACAAAAGAAACAATTGCCAATAGTATTGTGGTAGCTGTAGAACAAGATAAATTCTTTTTACAAGCCGAAAGAGAAGTTGATACTGTTGCACAAAGAGGAGAATTGGAGAAAGATTTAGCACATCAGCAAAACTTTTTAGAAAGCGTATTAAAAAAATTATCTAACGAGCGGTTTGTACAAAATGCAAAGCCAGAAGTAATAGATTTCGAGCGAAAAAAACAAGCTGATGCTGAGGCAAGGATAAAAACAATTGAGGAAAGTTTGGGTAGTTTATAATTTACAATTTGAAATTCACTTATGCAGAAG
Source organism: Chitinophagales bacterium (assembly GCA_038327865.1). Taxonomy (GTDB): domain Bacteria; phylum Bacteroidota; class Bacteroidia; order Chitinophagales; family Chitinophagaceae; genus Parasediminibacterium. The sequence goes on from JBBQLL010000003.1 coordinate 76,553, forward strand.
ATAAAAGTGCTTGTCGTATTACTGTTTATATCAGTTAGTGCGCATACACAAAACTGGGATATTAACCTATTGAATGACATTAACCCACAAAATCCTTCATCGGGTTATTGGCAAAAAACATCATCGTCTACATATGCTATAGGTGTTGGTGTGCCTGCAACACAGCTGATTGTTGGTTTTATTAGGCACGATAAAAAATTGCAGAAGCAAGGTTGGGAAACTGTAGGCGGATTGGCTATAAATACAATTATTACACAAGGTTTAAAATACACCATCAATCGTGAAAGACCTTATGATAAATACCCATTGCTAATTAATCCATATCAAATAGAAAATGATAAATCTTTCCCATCTGGTCATACATCCACAGCATTTTCATTAGCCACGTCATTAGCCATTCAATACAAAAAATGGTATGTAGTTGTGCCAGCTTATGCTTGGGCATCAAGTGTTGGTTATTCTCGCTTATATTTAGGTGAACATTACCCAACAGATGTACTAGCTGGTGCAGTCATTGGTGCTGGAAGTGCTTGGTTGAGCCACTATTTAAACAAAAAATATTTCAGTAAAAAGAAGTAAACTAACTATGATTGCCGATATACGAATTGCAACCACAAGAGATATTAATGATATACAAAACATGGCGTATATTACTTGGCCAGTTACTTATAAAAAGATTATTAGTACCGAGCAAATAGAATTTATGCTTGAGATGATGTATAGCCAAGAAGCCCTAGAAAATCAATTTTACGAAGGGTCACAATTTTTAATTGCCGAAGTTGAAAATGAAGTAGTTGGCTTTGCATCTTTTGGTTTTCTAAAAGATAATATTTATAAGCTACATAAGTTGTACGTAAATCCAGCCGTACAAAAGTCTGGTGCAGGTAAGGCCTTATTAAAAGAGAGCATTGCCAAAATAATAAAATTAGGTGGTAAAAAACTAGAATTACAAGTAAATCGGAAAAACAAAGCTGTTGGCTTTTACGAAAAAATGGGCTTTTCAATTGTAAAAGAACAAGACTTAAATATTGGCGAAGGCTACTACATGAATGATTATATTATGGCTATGGATTTATAAAAGCTGCTAATTGTAATATTTCATTTTTTTAGGTTATAATGGTATTATTAACCTTTTACAATAGCATTTGCCACCTTTTTACCTAAAAATGGATATGCAGCAGCTAGTCCAATAAATCTATCAGTTGCATTGTGCAAATAACGCATAGTTACATCTGCATAGCGACTTTTTTGCCAGTCCCTTTTTAAAGCAACATATAAGCTCTTATCAAAAGATTGTAAAAATTCAGCAGAAAAATTTTGCATTTGTAAGCTTTTTATACATTGCTCGGCCGCTTTCATACCTTGAAAAACAGCATGACCAACCCCCCAACCTGTTAACGGATTAACGCTACCGCTTGATGAGCCAACAAATAATTGCCTTTCTGCCGAAAAAACTTGCCCATTGTTTATTGTTGATGGCAGTGATGCGCCTTTTACTTTACCAACAAGTATGGCATTTTTAAATGTTTGTTTTACTGGATGATGATTGTTGATTACGTTCTGTAACAACGTTTCTGGGTTGAGTTGATTTTTTACAGCGTTTGTTTTTAAAATCATTAGTTCAACCGTAAACAACCCATCTGGTAAACTTACAATGTATAAAAAGCAAGGTACTGGGTCTTTTATAACATGCACTTGAAAAAAACCATCAGTAAATGGGGTGTCTAAATGGCGAAAATACCCTCTTGCAGCTAATAGAAAATAACTGGATGCTTGTTTTATTTTGTTTGCGGCCAAAGGCGATTGATTACCTGTTGCAATAATTGCCAATTCTGCTTTTACTACTAAGTTGTTAGAGACTATATTAATGGCTGTATCTGTAACTACCGTTTTATCAACTGAAACGCCATTATAGTATTTTAAGTAGCTGCTTTTTAGTGCTTGCTGTAATAAAAACGCATCAAAGTTTGGTCTGTAAGTACCATAACGTTCAGTTGCATTGTATTTGGTAGCACAAATACTTAACATTTTACCAGCATTATTAAAATAGTGATAATTTTTTATAGGATGAATAACCTTTTCTTGTAGCATGGTTGGCAATAATTGGCTATCTAGTTTATTTAATACAGTCGATAATCTGCCATCATAGCATTCACCACAAACTTTTTCAACAGGCGTTGTGTTTCTTTCTATTAAAGAATGGGCAACGCCATTTTTGCTTAAAAAAAGCGATGCCATTAATCCCGCAGGGCCACCACCAACAATACAAACAGGGGTTTGAAACATCTAGTAACTTTTATTAAAATAGAAATTTAAATATAGAACATTTGCCAATCTGTAAAGTTTATATCTGTACAAAAGCTTCCTTTACTACACCCATTACAAATACACTTTGCACATGGCCAATATTCTCAGCTTGGCTTAATTTATTGACGTGAAAATTATAATAATTATCCATGTTTTCTGCCACTACTTTAAGCATAAAATCAAACTCGCCACTAATGCTGTAACACTCTATTACTTCAGTCATTTCAATGATGCGTTTTATAAAAGCAGTACCAGCATTTTTATCGTGTTGTTTTAGCGATACATAGCAAATTACCATTAACCCTTTTTTCACCTTGCTATGGTCTAACAGGGTAGCGTATTGTTTTATGACACCTGTTTGTTCCATCCTTTTTATGCGTTCATGCACAGGTGTGGTACTTAGGTGTACAGTATCGGCTATTTCTTTTACTGTGGCTTTGGCATTTTTTTGCAATAAACGTAATATGGCTATATCCTTCTCATCTAGCACTAAATTATCAGTGGTGGATTGTTCTTTTTTAATGGCTTTTGGCATAATGATTTAATAGTTTATTCTTTAAAAATAAACGAATTGCTAATTCTATTCTAAATAATTTTATAATGATGGCTGTTTATCCTACCAATCTATATTTGTTTTCTAAATAAATAACAATGTCAACTTTATCAAAATCAATTGATTTTAGCCTACCATACAAGGTAGCTGATATTAGCCTTGCAGAATGGGGCCGCAAAGAAATCCGTTTAGCAGAAGCTGAAATGCCCGGTCTTATGGCTATCCGTGAAGAGTATGGCCCAAGCCAACCACTTGCTGGTGCACGTGTTGCAGGTTGCTTGCACATGACTATTCAAACAGCTGTTTTAATTGAAACTCTAACTGCTTTAGGTGCTGAAGTTAAATGGAGTTCTTGTAATATTTTTTCTACACAAGATCAAGCTGCTGCGGCTATTGCTGCTGTTGGTATTGGTGTTTTCGCTTGGAAAGGTCAAACACAAGAAGAAGCTGATTGGTGTATTGAACAAACCTTATTCTTTGGTGGTGCTGACCGCCCTTTGAACATGATTTTAGATGATGGTGGTGACTTGACGAATATGGTGTTTGATGTGTACCCTGAATTAATTCAAAACATTAAAGGTTTATCTGAAGAAACAACAACTGGTGTGCATCGTTTGTACGAGCGTATGGCAAAAGGTACGTTACCTGTACCTGCTATCAACGTAAACGATAGTGTGACGAAATCTAAATTTGACAATAAATACGGTTGTAAAGAAAGTTTGGTAGATGCTATTCGTAGAGCTACTGACGTAATGATGGCTGGTAAAGTAGCTGTTGTTGGTTCTTATGGTGATGTTGGTAAAGGTTCTGCGGCCTCTTTATTAGGGGCAGGTTGCCGTGTAATTGTTACTGAAATTGATCCTATTTGTGCGTTACAAGCTGCCATGGATGGGTTTGAAGTAAAACCAATGCATAAAGCAGTTGCTGAAGCTGATATTATTGTTACAGCATCTGGTTGCCGTGATTTAATTACTGAAAAACATTTCAGATTAATGAAAGACAAAGCGATTGTTTGTAACATTGGTCACTTTGATATTGAAATTGATATGGCCTGGTTAAACACCAACTATGGTCATACAAAAGATACCATTAAACCACAGGTTGATATTTACAATATTGATGGTAAAGACATCATCATTTTAGCTGAAGGTCGTTTGGTAAATTTAGGTTGTGCTACTGGCCACCCAAGTTTTGTAATGAGTAACAGTTTTAGTAATCAAACCCTTGCTCAGATTGAGTTGTGGACAAACCACGCTTCTTACGAAAACAAGGTTTATGTATTGCCAAAAACATTAGACGAAAAAGTTGCACGCCTTCACCTTGCAAAAATTGGTGTTGAGTTAGATGTACTTTCTACCGAGCAAGCCGCTTATTTAGGCATACCTCAACATGGGCCTTTTAAAAGCGATATGTATAGATATTAATTAAGAAATAATAATTGTAATTAATCCCGTTTCAAACTTTTGAAACGGGATTTTTATTTGCGATATATGCCATTGGTATAAGTATTAAAAAACACTAATTAAATAAGTAATTATTTTACATTTTTTCTTTGAAAACGTTGGCATAAATAAATTATATCAATTCAATCTTAATTCAATTTTGTCAGTATTAGTTTCACTTATCTTCGCCAAAATTTTTTAACAAGATGAACTTACACGAGTATCAATCAAAGGAATTATTGAAGAAATATAATGTTCCTGTGCAAGAAGGTATTGCTGTAGAAACAGTTGCTGCTGCTGAAGAAGCTTACCGCCAAATAAAAACACAAACCAATAACAAATTTGCAGTTGTAAAAGCTCAAATTCATGCAGGTGGTCGTGGTAAGGGCAAAGTGATTGAAACAGGTATGAATGGTGTAAAAGTTGGTAAAAGTGTTGATGATATTACCAGTTTTGCTACTGGTATTTTAGGTGGTACTTTGGTAACTATTCAAACTGGGGAAGCTGGGAAAAAAGTAAATAAAATTTTAGTAGCTGAAGATGTGTATTATGATGGACCAAACCCAACTAAAGAATTGTATTTAAGTATTTTGTTAGACCGTTCAAAAGGTCAAAATGTAATTATGTACAGTACTGAAGGCGGTATGGATATTGAAGAAGTGGCTCATAGCACACCTGAAAAAATATTTAAAGAATTAGTACACCCAAGTGGTGGTTTACTACCATTTCAAGCAAGGAAAATAGCATTTAATTTTGGGTTAAAAGGCGAGGCATTTAAAAATTGCGTCAAGTTTGTTACTAATTTATACAATGCATACGTAGGTTTGGATGCAAGCATGATAGAAATTAATCCATTCTTCAAAACCAGCGATGAAAAAATGATTGCGGTTGATTGCAAAATGAATTTAGATGACAATGCATTAATGCGCCACCCAGATATTGCTGCATTGCGTGACGTTACTGAAGAAGATCCCACAGAAGTTGAAGCTGGTCAGTTTAACCTAAACTTTGTAAAACTAGATGGCAACGTTGGTTGCATGGTTAATGGTGCTGGTTTAGCAATGGCTACAATGGATATGATTAAATTAGCTGGCGGTGAGCCTGCTAACTTCTTAGACGTAGGTGGTACTGCAAATGCTCAAACTGTAGAAGCTGGTTTCAGAATAATTATGAAAGACCCTAATGTAAAAGCTATTTTAATTAATATTTTTGGTGGTATTGTTCGTTGCGATAGGGTAGCAGCTGGTGTTATTGAAGCCTATAATAAACTGGGTAATATTACTATTCCAATTATTGTCCGATTACAAGGTACAAACGCTACAGAGGCTAAAAAATTAATTGATGAAAGTGGTTTAAAAGTTCAATCAGCCATTCAATTAAGCGAAGCTGCTGAACTGGTAAGATTGGCTGTTGCCTAATAAAGAAGAATACTATACAACAACAAAGCCGCTAGACTAACTAGCGGCTTTGTTAAGCTTTGATGTGATGATTATTTATGTTTTAACGGGTCTAATAATTGTTTTAAGCCATTTAAGTTTATTTCATACATGGTTTCTAATAGTATACCAATTTTGCCTTTAGGAAAGCCTTTTCGTTGAAACCATTCAATATAAAACTCTGGTAAGTTGCAAATAAGGGTGTCTTTGTATTTGCCAAATGGCATTTTGGTGGTTATTAATTGTAGTAATAATTCAGGATTTGCTTGTGGCAAGTCAGCATGCATAGTTTTGTTACTTTAGATTTTAGTAAATCAGAAATATTGGGTAAATATCTCAAACTTAACTAGTAATAAACAAAAAAAGGGTCCTTCTGTAGAAACAGAACGACCTCTAACGATTGCTTGCCATATGAAAAATTTTTAAAATCTTATTTGTGCTGATTCACTGCTTTTGCTTGACTTGATAAGAAATTTTATCTTTTTTATCTTGTTAGAACAAATATATAATTCATATGCCGCAACATACAAACATGTTATTATAAATTTTATCATCCCAAAAAATAAAATAAAATCTATAAGCTATACTGGTAAAGGCTTGTAACAAAAATAATTAATGATGTCCAACCCTAAATAAGCTTATAAAAATAGAAATCTATAAGCGTTGCAATTTAATTTAAGCCCTAAAAAAAGGCTCTAAAATGAAAAAATTTAGCGAAGTAGCTAATTTTTTAAAATAAATTATTAATAAAATGTTGTTGGTGGTAAAAGTTCATATATATTCACACAGCCTTGAAAGAAAAGGGTCATTCCGTAGAAACATAACGACCTCTAACGATTGCTTGCCATATGAAAATTTTTGTAATTATGTCTAACTGATTCACAGTTTGAATAGTTATTAACCAAATTATCTATTATAGATGTGGCCTCTCACGATACTTGCTACTAACGATTGCTTACCATTATTTCCTTTCTCGTTTCTATAGTAAATATATATTGGGTGCAAATCTAATTGTAAACAAGTGTTTGCAGATTTCATTATCTCAAAACTTAAAAATATTTCGGAAACCCTTACAGGCATTGATTTTTTAAAAATAAATTAATGATGTCCAACCGAAATACAGATATATTATTTCACCTTATTAAGTCGCTAGAAAAAGCAGAAAAACGTAGTTTTAAGCTTTACATAAAGCGTAGTTCTGCAAAAGAAGACCTTAAAGTAGTGCAGCTTTTTGATGCTTTGGATAAATTGGTAGATTACGATGAGAAGTTGCTTTTAAAAAAGCTTCCTACAATAGAAAAGCCACAATTAGCAAATCTTAAAACCCACTTATACAAGCAAATTTTAGCGAGTTTACGGTTATTAAAATCAACCGAAAATATTGATTTGCAACTAAATGAGCAACTTGACTATGCTCGAATTTTGTATAACAAAGGGTTAAAACTACAAAGCCTTAAAATATTAGAACGCGTGAAGGAAATAGCACGCAGTCACAATAAATTTAGTTTTTTAACACAGGTAATAACGCTTGAAAAAAAGATTGAAACCTTACATATTACTAGAAGTACCTTAGAAAAAACAGCACATTTAGCCATAGAAGCTTTAGAAGTAAGTGACCGTATAAACAGGGTTACAAAGTTGTCTAATTTGGCCTTACAATTATATGCTTGGTATGTAAAAAATGGCCATGCCCGTAACGAGGAAGATGAAGTTGATATTAGAGCTTTTTTTAAACAAAATTTACCTCCTAAGTCCGAGGCAGAAGCAGGCTTTTATGAAAAGCTCTATCTATATCAAAGCTATGTTTGGTATGCATTTGTACGTCAAGATTTTTTAATGTATTATAGATATAGCCAAAAATGGATTGATTTATTTACAGCAGAACCGACCATGATTGAGGTTGAAACTGGGCATTATATTAAAGGCCTTCACAACCTATTAAATGCACATTTTGATTTAAGAAATTTTATAAAATTTGAAACTACTTTAAAAGATTTCGAATCATTTGCAACATCTGCAATTGCCAACCATCACGATAATTTTAGAATACACACTTTTGTATATATCAGTAGTGCCAAAATTAATCAGTGTTTAATGTTGGGTACTTTTAAGGAAGGACTTACAATAATTCCGCATATTGAAGAGAAGCTTACAGAATATGAGTTGTATATTGATTATCATAGAATATTGGTTTTTAACTATAAGGTAGCAACCTTATATTTTGGTAGTGGTAATTATAGCATAGCAATAGATTATTTACAAAAAATTATTAACCATAAAGTTGGGCTAAGAAACGACTTGCAATGCTATGCTAGGTTAATGCACTTAATGGCACATTACGAATTGGGTAATCATAATATTTTAGAGTATCTCATCAAATCGGTATATAGATTTATGGCTAAAATGCAAAATCTTACAATTATTGAAGAAGAGATGTTTAAGTTTTTACGCCGCTCGTTTAGTATTTCGCCCAAGAAAATGCAACCAGAATTTGTAAGATTTTTAGCAATTATTAAACAATACGAAAAAAGTCGGTTTGAAACGCGTGCCTTTGCATATTTAGATATTATTTCATGGGTAGAAAGTAAAGTGCATAATACATCCATGTCTATCATCATTAACAACAAATATTTAGCTAGTAGGCATAAAATTTGAACTCTTTAATTAATTGTGCGTTACTAAAATTAGCAAGTATTATCTTTACACACTTTATATAATTTATAAAATATAGGCAATGAGTATTGCAGAAAGCAACGAGTTAGGTAAAAATATGGAAGTCATTAGCATGTTAAAAGACTTTGTAGGTAAAGCTGTTGACGAAAGCCTGCTAGACCCAGATGATTGCTGGCAGCCAACCGATTTTCTGCCAGATCTTACAAAAGATGATGCACTAGACCAAATAAAAAGTTTAAGAGAAAGAAGTGCTGGGATTCCAGATACAGTTATTACATCATTAGTTGGTAACATGATTACTGAGGAAGCCCTACCTAGCTACCAAACTTATTTTAATTTAGTTGTTAATGATGAGAGGGATTTGGTGAGCAATAATGGCTGGGTACGTTGGTCAAGAGCTTGGACGGCTGAGGAAAATAGGCATGGCGATTTACTAAACAAATATTTGTACATGAGTGGCCGTTGCGATATGAAAGCAGTTGAGCAAACCATTCACAGGTTAATTTATAATGGCTTCGATCCTAATACTAACCAAGATCCTTATCAAGCCATAGTTTACACCTCTTTTCAAGAAAGAGCTACTAAAATATCGCATGTTAATACTGGTAAATTGGCCGATAAAGCAGGCGATAATAACTTGTCTCGTATTTGCAAAACGATTGCTGGCGATGAAGCAAGACACGAAAAAGCCTACAAGTCGTTTATGAGTAAAATTTTTGAAATTGATCCTAATGGTGCCTTGGCAGCTTTTGATAAAATGATGCGTAAGCAAATAACTATGCCTGCTGTTTTGATGGATCAAGGTGGTAGTAACCCTAATTTGTTTATTGAATTTTCTGCAATTACTCAAAAAATTGGTGTCTACACAACGTGGGATTATGCTAGCATTATTGAGCACTTGGTAAGTCTTTGGAAAATAGAAAGCCTAACTGGGTTAAAAGATGGTGCTGCAAAAGCACAAGACTATTTAAGCACATTGGCCAACCGTTACAAGCGTATTGCTGAGCGTATGAAAGTACCGGATGATATTAATTTATCATGGTTAAGTGGTAAGAAATTTGCCTTTTAGTAAATTATTATAATTACAAAAAGTCCCGTTGAAACTTAGTTTCAACGGGACTTTTTGTTGGTTATTGTTGCTAAGTTTGCTACGGAATACTTACAGTAAGCAAAATCGTATTGCAATAGCCGTAAACGAATTTATATAACTACAAACTTTACGACACCTATATTTTCTTCAAAATAATTTTTTCATTGTCAAAAAGTATAAGTTGCATCTAGCACTGCCATTAATGATGCCCACTTTTAGGCATCAAATTTTTAACTTTGTATACCTTTTTTATATCTAAAATAATTGCATTATTTCTACTTTGGCTTTACAGGTAAAACTTATACACGCGTTATCTATCGTTTTGTTTACATTACTGGTATAGCTTTTAAACAAGCTGGGTACAGTTCACAAATCTTCAACTTTTACAGCATCCCTAAAATCTATCTTTTTAATGGCTTCATCTTTTTTATTACCCTAGCTGCAAATGAATCACCTTTGGCAGCTTGTAATTGTGCAGAAAGTTGGACATTTTGAAACGTAAACAGAAGAAATAACCCCTAAATATTTTTTCATAGTTGGCTGGTTGCAGTTTTTTGGTAAATAGAGTTAAGTGGCATTAAAATTTATGTTTTAGTACATACAAAAATTTTATTTATTTTTTTTACAATTAAATCATTTGCTACTTACCCTATTAAAAATCTTATTTACCGATTTGCATTATTTAGTATACAGTTACACCTTAATTTGTACTATAAAAATCAAATTATCGTGTTTAGAAACAACAGAAAAAAAATATTGATAGCTACTTCTATGGTTGCTATTATTTTTATTAGCGTTGCCGCTAGTTATCCAGATCAGCCCAATCAACAAAAGCGTAATTTAAAAGTATTGCCAGCCAATATTAGTCATGATAGCTTAGACCATTTGATGGATGAATACAAGTTTGCTCTAAAAGTAAATTGTGCTTATTGTCATGCAAGGTCAAAAGCAGATCCCCAAAAGCGTGATATGGCTAGTGATGATAATCCAATGAAAAATGTTACTAGAAAAATGATTTTAATGACGAATGAGTTGAATCAAAAATACATTGGTACCTTGTCTCATCCAGCTTCTGATAGTGTATCGTTAGTGCAAGTTGTTACATGTAATACCTGTCATAGAGGTGAAAAAAGGCCTATAGTTGCCACTTTGCCAATAAGACAAGAAGAGCCAAATAGACCGCTATCAATTAAGCCTACCAAATAAATATCTTGAAAAAATAAATACCATCTTGATTAGCAATATCAAGATGGTATTTATTTTAATAATATGAATTTAATTTAATAGTGGATTAATTTCTATTTCTGTCACATTAATATCGCTATAGTCTCTTATTTCGTTATAAATAGTATCCCTTTCAATTGGTTGGCGTTTTACTTGTTTTATTAAGGTTACAAGTTGTGCCGTACTCATACTTGGGGTTTGTTCTTCACTACCAGCCATACTGTAAATTTTAGTGCTATCGTCTATTGTGCCATCCATATCATTTACACCAAAACTAAGGGTCAATTGTGCACTTTTTCTGCCCAACATTGGCCAATAAGCTTTTATATGCGGAAAATTATCTAGGTACAATCTGGCCACCGCATACATTTTCATATCCTCAATAACGGTGCTTTCTTTTACATAGCTCATATCGTTATTTTGATTGCGAAATTTTAAGGGAATAAAGGTATTAAAACCGCCAGTTTCATCTTGCAATTGACGTAGTCTATCCATATGGTCTATGCGGTGCCAAAACGCTTCAATATGGCCGTACAACATGGTAGCATTACTGTGCATACCTAGTTTGTGTGCTGTTTTATGAATAGCTAACCAGCCATCAGCATCAACCTTATCAGCACAAATTTGTGTACGTATTTCTGGATGAAAAATTTCTGCACCACCACCTGGTAAGGAATCTAAACCGGCTACATGTGCTTGTCTCATACCTTCTTCCGTGGTCACCTTTGCCTTGCGAAACATATAATCTAGTTCCACTGGCGTAAAGCCTTTAATATGCAAGTCTGGTCTATGTGCTTTTATTGTTTTTAATAATTCTACAAAAAAAGCTAAGTTTAATTTAGGATGCACACCACCTACAATATGCACTTCTGTTACAGGTTTGCCATCGTAACTTTTCACTATGTGCATCATTTGGTCAATACTTAATTCCCAGCCTTCTTCACGGTGCGCATATAATTGAGAATATGCACAAAACTTACAACTAAACACACAAACATTGGTAGGTTCTATATGAAAATTACGGTTGAAATAGGTTTTATTGCCATGCTTTTCTTCGCGTACAAAATTTGCCAAAGCACCTAAATACGATAAAGAACCTTTTTCAAAAAGTATTACACCATCATCAAAACTAATACGCTGTTTATTTAAAATTTTTGTGCCAATACGTTGTAAATCTGCATCTTTTGCAGCGGCAACTATTTGTATGGTATCATGTAATATGGTCATAAATATTAATATTTAGTCAAACAACGCTAAGATTACTAATAAACAAAGTAAATATTGTTATACAATTACTGATAATATAACATTAATTCAATAATAAAGTTCTTTGTTACTTAGCCTTATTTGTATCCTTTGAGTGAAATAATTAGCCCATTAAAATTCCGGCAATAGTTGCAGATAAGTAGGATGCTAGCGTGCCGCAAAGTAAGGCTCTCATACCTAAACGTGCCAAATCACCACGACGCTCAGGCGCAATTTCACCAATACCACCAATCTGCATACCCACACTACTAAAGTTAGCAAAACCACAAATGGCAAAACTAGCAATTAAAGTTCCTTTTTCGCTTAGTTTCATAAGCAGTTGGTTGGTTACAGGGTCTTTTGCAGTAAGGTTAGAGAAAGCTACAAACTCGTTAATAGTTATTTTTTGCCCCAGTAATGCCGCCACATTATTTACATCAGCCGTTGGCACACCCATAGACCATGCAATAGGGTAAAAGAGTTTACTAAAAATCCAGTCAAGTGATAATTTGGTATCTAAATGCATCCAACCACCAACTTTACCTAATAAAAAATTAATTAATGCAATTAGTGCAATAAAACCAATTAGCATGGCAATCACGTTCATGGCAATTTTAAAGCCATCGCCAGCACCATGAGAAATAGCATCAATAACGTTTCTGTAAGGTGTTTTAACTTCTAGTTTCACAGTTCCCATAGTTTCGCTTTCTTCAGTTTCTGGCCACACAATTTTAGAGATAACTAGTGCCGCAGGAGCAGCCATTAAACTGGCAGTTAACAAATATTCTGCTTTAGCCCCAAAATTTACATATACAATTAAAATGCCACCAGCTATACAGGCCAAACTACCACTCATACTTGCCAAAAGTTCACTCATCGTCATGCCTTTTAAGTATGGACGAATCATTACTTGCGCTTCTACCTGACCAACAAATGCACTGGCAACATTGCTTAAAGCCTCGGCACCACTTACTTTCATTATAAAGTTCATGGCTTTAGCTATTATAGAAACAATGCGTTGCATAATACCAAAATGGTAAAATATAGCAACCAATGCACATACCAAAATAATGGTAGAGGTAACGCTAAATGCAAAAATGAATGTTTGTGGTGAGCGGTAAGTAACAGATGTACCAGTATTACTTTGTACAAAAACGCCCCCCCAAACAAAGGCCGCACCTTCTTTTGCAAACTCTTCAATATGGCCAATTTGCCTACCAACCCACTTAAAAAAATTAGTTACAAATTCTACTTTTAATACTAAAACAGCAATTACTATTTGTAAAATAATACCATTTATTACTAGGCGATAATTAATTCTTTTTTTATTGTTTGAACACAAAAAGGCAATTGCTAAAATGAGTATAATACCAAAAAATCCCTGAAAACGTGCCATAAGCTAGTAGTTATTTTGTATTTTTTGTAAGGGTTGAAGATATAGTTTTTGTAAATACACCAAACAAAGTTTTAGATGAGTAATACATTGTTGCCATATTAATTAGTCACGCTAATATTTCCACGAATTTGATATTTATCTAGTTGTAAGTAGTCTATCCATTTTTAATAGAATCTATCAGTGTCATCAGTGTTACGATCATTTAGTCGAAATCCAGTGTCAGTTTTCAATTGTTCTACCACATTATAAATAATTGGGCAACGGTTATAATGCATAAACGTGGTAAATAACCTTTTTGTAAAATGTGGTAAATGCAATGCTGGAAACTCTCTGCAACCTGCAAAACGGTTATCGTAAACACTGCATTTATTGCCATTTAAAAAATGGCATGGGATAGCATTAATTACCATCATACTGCTACCTTTTTCTAGATATTGATTATCAAAATCTGTTCTTGATTCGTTTAAATGATGTGATAATTTATCAGCCTCTTCATCTGTTACATTAATCATTAATGTTTTACAGCAATTGCCACAAGCGGTACAATCTATTTGTGGGGTAATGGTATTATTTAGTTGATGAACTGCTAGATCTATAGTTTCAGCTTCGGCAGATTTTAGGAAGGATATAAAGTCATCATTTTCTGCTTCTTTTTCTAAAGCTGATTGGTTAATGGCTTCAAGGTCGGTAAGTAGGTATGTGTTAGTATTTTCGATGCTGTAAAACTAATAAAAATGTATTTGTTGTGCCGAAATGCTTGTTGCCAAAAGGTTTATACACAATGTTGTGATGGGTGTTAAAAAATTGATACCGTTGTGTAGAAAAATAGTGTTTTCTTGCAATATTGGTAAGTTTCACACAAAGCATCCAAGCATACAAAGTACACCAAGTTTCAGAAGATTTCTTTGCGGTCGTAGCATCCTTAGTCCCTTTGTGTGAAATATTAAAATATAGTTATGGCAGAAATAATAAAAGCAGCAAATTATGACGAGAGTGATATTAAAAGCCTCGATTGGCGAGAACACATTCGTCTTAGACCAGGTATGTATATTGGCAAATTAGGCGATGGAACGGCGGCTGATGATGGTATTTATGTGTTGATAAAAGAGGTGATGGACAACTGTATTGATGAACACATGATGGGTTTTGGTAGGCATATTGATATTGTTTTAAAGGAAAAAACGGTAACTATTCGTGATTATGGTCGTGGAATACCTTTGGGTAAAGTGATAGATGTTGTGAGCAAGATAAATACTGGTGCCAAATACGATAGTAAGGCCTTTCAAAAAAGTGTGGGGTTAAATGGTGTGGGTACCAAAGCTGTGAACGCATTATGTAGCTATTTTAAGGTATCAGCATTTAGAGATGGTAAGGAAAAAGCGGCTGAATTTGAACGGGGTATTTTAACCAAAGAACATAAAGAAACTACAACCACACAAGAAAATGGTACTGAAGTAGCCTTTATTCCTGATGATACGGTGTTTAGAAATTTCCATTATTTGCATGAGTACATTGATAACCAACTTTGGAACTATTGTTACCTAAATGCTGGCTTAGTTATTAGCTTTAATAATAAACGTTATGTAAGTAAAAATGGCTTACTAGATTTATTGAAACGCAAAACGCCAGAAGATGAATTGCGATACCCAATTATTCATTTAAAAGGCGAGGATATAGAAGTAGCCATTAGCCATAATAATGATTATGGTGAAGATATATTTTCGTTTGTAAATGGTCAGTTTACAACACAAGGTGGTACACACCAGCAAGCGTTTAGAGAAGCATATGTAAAAACCATTCGTGATTTTTTTAAGAAGGATTACGACACAGCCGATATTCGTCAAAGTATCGTAGCAGCAATAGCTGTAAGGGTACAAGAGCCTGTGTTTGAGAGCCAAACCAAAACCAAATTGGGCTCCCAAAATGTGAGTGAGAATGGCAAAAGCATGAAGAACTTTGTACAGGAATTTTTAAGTAAAGAATTGGATAATTTCTTACATAAAAACACCTCAACTGCCGATGCGATTAAAAAGCGTATTGAACAAAGTGAACGTGAACGTAAAGAACTAAGCGGCATAAGAAAACTAGCTAATGAACGTGCAAAAAAAGCGAACCTACACAACAAAAAATTACGTGATTGTCGGGTACATTTTAACGATGAGCCGCCTATAAAAAATAGAGAAGATTTTCTACTAAATCAAAAAAACTCAACCGTATTTATTACCGAAGGCGATAGTGCAAGTGGCTCTATTACTAAGGCAAGAAGTGTAGATACGCAAGCGGTTTTTAGCTTACGTGGGAAGCCCTTAAACTGCTATGGATTAACTAAAAAAGTGGTATACGAAAATGAAGAGTTTAACTTGCTACAACATGCGTTAAATATTGAAGATGGTATTGATGGCTTGCGTTACAACAACGTAGTAATTGCTACCGATGCGGATGTTGATGGTATGCACATTCGCTTGTTGATTATGACTTTTTTCTTGCAATTTTTCCCAGATTTAATTAAACGAGGTCATGTATATATATTAGAGACGCCATTGTTTAGAGTGCGTAACAAACAAGAAACAATTTATTGCTACGATGAAGCTGAAAAGCAAGCCGCTACTAAAAAGCTGGGCAACAAACCAGAAACTACTCGCTTTAAAGGGTTGGGTGAAATTAGTCCTGGTGAGTTTGAACGTTTTATTACACACGACATGCGTTTGCAACCAGTAATATTAGAACAAGGCGATCATATTCAACATTTATTAGAATATTATATGGGTAAAAACACACCACAACGTCAAGATTTTATTATTGATAATTTGCGGGTAGAGTTGGATTTGGTAGTAGAGAATTAATAAACCTAATTCCTAATTTGTAATTCTTAATTAAATAAATGATTCATATAGTTTTTAACGAGGCCGATATAGCTGTATTGCAGCAAGCCATTGCTTTAGATGAAAAAATGGCTGGTGAAGTGATACAAATAACAGATGATTTTGCAGTGGGGCCAATTGCAAATATTTATGAAACAGATGGCTATCAACAACGACGAGATTGGTGGCAAAATGCGTTGCAATATTCGCCATATACCGAGCAGATAGATTTGGTGGATGATAAAATTACGGTGTTTAATTTGGTTAAACAATTGAACGAAAATGAGAAGTCAGAAGTTTGGATTTGGATGGGACAAAATCAACACGATGTGTGTGGTTATTATTGGTTGATGCCACAGTTGAAAGATTTTCAAGGGCGTATTCAGGTGTTGTACTTAAATAATTTACCTTTTATTAATGAGAAAGGTGGCATCTTTTATCCAAGTTGGTTGCATGAAATTCAGCCAAAAGAATTTTTAAAAGCTAAGAAACTAGCTAGACCAATTACTTTGAGTGAATTTGAAATAGATCCTGATGAATGGCTGAAATTAAGTAGAGAAAATAGTGGTGTAAGGTTATTAGAAGGTGGTAAAAAAATAGTGAGTAAAGGTTATGATAATTATGATGCAGAAATGCTGACAATGATTACTTCTGAGCCACAAAAACTAAGTAAAATTTTAGGTAATATTTTTAGTAAAACTAAGATAAAAACTGGTGATGTTTTTCTAGTTTGGCGACTGAGAAAGCTGGCAGAATTTGGCGACTTAGAAATAATGGGTGACTGGGAAAAAGGCTGGAAAGAGTTAACCGTAAAAACAACTTCAATTATTGTAAAATGAAAATCAATGCCATTCACCATATTGCTATTCTTGCAGGTAATTATGAAGTGAGCAAACAGTTTTATACCGAGGTTTTGGGCTTTACAATTTTGGGTGAGACCTATCGTAAAGAACGTAATTCGTACAAGTTAGATTTAGCGATAAACGGCTTTTACCAAATTGAATTATTTTCTTTTCCAGAAAGTATGCCACGGGCATCTTTTCCAGAGGCGAAAGGCTTGCGGCACATGGCTTTTGAGGTAGATAATGTAGCAGAATGGATTGCGTATTTACGGTCAAAAAATATACCCGTACAGGATATTCGTTTTGATGAAACAACAGGTAAACAATTTACTTTTTTCAACGATCCTGATGGGCAACCATTAGAGTTGTATGAAATATAATTAGAAATAATCAATATTTAATTGAGCATTGAATATTTTAAAAGTGAAATAGCATAATAATTTTTAAAAAGGGGCATGGCAAAAGATAAAATAGATAATAAGGTTTACGAGAACGAAAGCGGTGTGCAGGGGCAGTATAAAAACTGGTTTCTAGATTATGCATCGTATGTGATTTTAGAACGTGCAGTACCTGCTATTGAAGACGGCTTGAAACCTGTGCAGCGGCGAATTTTGCATGCCATGAAGGAGATGGATGATGGCAGATTTAACAAGGTGGCAAATATTATTGGGCAGGCTATGCAGTACCACCCACATGGCGATGCAAGTATTGGTGATGCGTTGGTGAATATGGGTCAAAAAGACCTTTTGGTTGATACGCAAGGTAACTGGGGCGATATAAGAACAGGTGATGTGGCAGCGGCACCAAGGTATATAGAAGCACGTTTAAGTAAGTTTGCTTTAGAGGTTGCTTTTAACGCTAAAACTACCGAATGGCTGTTAACCTATGATGGCCGTAAGCAAGAACCTTCAACATTGCCAATGAAGTTTCCGTTGCTATTGGCACAAGGTGCCGATGGTATTGCAGTGGGCTTAAGTACCAAGATTTTACCACACAACTTTTGCGAAGTAATTGATGCTGCCATTAAGTATTTAAAAGGCAAACCGTTTGAGTTATATCCTGACTTTCAAACTGGTGGTATGGTAGATGCAAGTAACTATAACGAAGGCAAACGTGGTGGTAAAATAAAGGTGCGTTGTATGATAGAAGAGCTTGATAAAAAGAGTCTCATTATTCGTGATGTGCCTTATGGGGTAACGGTTTCACAGTTGTGCGATAGCATTACCAAAGCCAACGATGCGGGCAAAATAAAGATTAAAAAATTAACTGAATTTACAGGTAAAAATGTAGAAGTTCAGGTGGACTTAGCACCGGGTATTTCATCGGATATAACCATCGATGCATTGTATGCTTTTACAGATTGTGAGGTAAGTATCTCACCAAATGCTTGTATTATAGATACACACAAACCTCGCTTTGTAGGTGTACAAGAATTGCTATCTGTTTCAGTAAATAATACCAAACACTTACTAAACCGTGAACTTGAAATTAAGTTGGGTGAGCTTAATGATAAATGGCATACGACTTCGCTTGAGAAAATATTTTTTGAGCAAAAAATTTATAAAGAACTAGAACAAAAACATGAAAGTTGGGAGAAAGTTATCCTAGCAATAGAAGCTGCCTTTGTGCCTTTCCAACAAATTTTAAAAAGGCAGGTTACGAAAGAGGATGTGTTGAAGCTGACTGAAAAACCTGTGCGTCGTATTTATCGTTTAGATATTGATGATTTAATTAATCAAATAAAAAACATAGAAGCAGACATTGCACAAGTAGCGCATGACCTTGCCCATTTAACAGAGTATGCTATTGCCTATTTTGAAAACTTATTGAAGAAATATGGTAAGGGTAGAGAACGCAAAACAGAGATAAAATTATTTGATACCATTAGTGTGCAACAAGTGGCTATTGCCAATACTAAGTTGTATGTAAATAGAGAGGAGGGTTTTATAGGTACAAGCTTGAAGAAAGAGGAATTTCTGTTTGATTGTAGCGATATAGACGACATTATCATCTTTACCAAACGTGGTATGATGAAGGTGGTAAAAGTGGGCGATAAAGTGTTTGTAGGCAAGGATATTATTCATATTGCCATCTTTAAAAAGAATGATGAACGTACCACGTATAACATGATTTATTTGGATGCAGAAACCGGTACATCTTACGCTAAGCGATTCAATGTTACTGGTATTACACGAGATAAAGAGTACGACCTTACCAAGGGTAGCGATAAAAGTAAAGTACATTATTTTACCATTAATCCCAATGGCGAAGCAGAAGTGGTGAAGGTTGTTTTAAGTCCAAATTGTACGGCTAGAATTAAAGAAGTAGACTTTTATTTTGAAGAATTAGAGATAAAAGGTAGAAGTAGCCAAGGTAATACAGTTACTAAATATCCTGTAAAAACGATTAAGTTCAAAGAGGTAGGTAGAAGCACTTTGGCGGGTAGAAAATTGTGGTTTGACGATCAATTTGGTCGTTTAAATATTGATGAAAAAGGTACTTATTTGGGCAGCTTTGATGGGGATGATAAAGTGGTGGTTATGTACATGGATGGGCATTATGAAATTACCGATACCGAACTAACACAACGTTTTGATGCTGAAAAAATAGTTTTGATTGAACGTTTTGATGCCAATAAAATATTTACAGCGGTGTATTTAGATAATGCCAAACACCAATACAATGTGAAGCGTTTTAAAATTGAAGCCGTAACACTTAAAAATAAATACATATTTATTAAAGAAGGTGAGGGTAATATTTTAGAAGCCGTAACATCGTTGGATGAACCGATATTATCTGTACAAACTGGCAAAGGGCAATTAGTAAGCAAGGCCAAATTTAAAATTGCCAAAATGGTAGAAACAATGGGCTGGAAAGCAATAGGGGCAAAGCTGATGGACTATTCTAAAACGATACAGATGCAGTGGGAAGAAGCACCAAAAGAGGATAAGTCGCAACCAGAATTGTTTGGATAAATGATGGTGAATATTATATAAAAAAATGCAAAGCAATGTCATTTTGTTTATTGAAAAGGCATTAGTTAAATGGTTTTATTTATAACAGTGGTTTAAATTTGGTATAGAATAAATTAAACAGAAGTGCATGATAAAACTTTATCAAAGTTTAGTTTTGCAAATAAGTCGGAAATACGCAATTCTGATATTGTTTTTCCTGCTTTGATGTCCTTAGCTTTAAAACGCTTAGGCTTCTTGTCACACTAACAGTCATTTTTTTATCTCTTCTTTACCAATAATGAAGTGTTTTACCAGTACCAAATCTTCCTCATGGATAAGTATGATATCCGAATCAACTAGGCTCATTATCACTAGTTTTAAATGAATCTAAGCTGCAAAATCTAGTTTTATTTGTAAATAGATGGCTGCCCTAATCATTTAATTATTAATCACCTATTTAAATCATTGCTTCTAAAATACTATGGTCTTTGGTTTCTAAAATAGAATGCCCCATTAAAAACTCATCTACTTTTCTAGCACATTCACGGCCTTCGCTAATAGCCCAAACCACTAGGCTTTGTCCACGTCGCATATCGCCAGCGGTAAATACTTTGGCAATATTGGTTTGATAAGCTTTTTCAGTAGCTTTTACATTGCCACGTTCATCTAATTCTATATCCAATTGTGCTAATAAACCTTCTTTTTGAGGGCTTACAAAACCCATTGCTAATAATGCTAATTCACATGGAATCTCTCTTTCACTGCCAACCATTTCTACAAACTGTGCAGGTCTACCATCTGCAGTAATTTTCCATTCAAGGTCTACAATTTTTAAGGCTTTTAAATTGCCATTATCATCACCAATAAAGGCTTTGGTGGCAATAGCCCAATGTCTTTGTGCACCTTCTTCATGCGATGAGGTTGTTTTTAAAACCATAGGAAAGCTAGGCCAAGGCATGTGTGGTGTTCTTGTTTCGGCAGGTTTGGGCATCAACTCAAATTGGGTAACGGTTTCAGCACCATGACGATTACTCGTTCCAACACAATCGCTGCCCGTATCGCCACCACCAATTACTACTACATTTTTAGCGGTTGCTCGTAATTCTTTCGAGAAAATATTACTCTCAATAATAGCATTTGCATATATGTCTTTATTAGCAACGCTTTTATTGTTTTGCTTTAAAAACTGCATGGCAAAATACACACCGTTCAATTCCCTTCCCGGTATTGGCAAGTCTCTTGGCACGGTAGATCCGCCTGCCAAAACAATGGCATGGTACTCTCTCAACAAATCGCCAATTTGAATATTTATGCCAACATTTGCGTGACATTTAAATACCACACCTTCTTGTTCCATCACCGCAATACGCCTATCAATTACTCGTTTTTCTAGCTTAAAATCAGGAATACCATAACGCAACAAACCACCTGGTGCATCGTCTCTTTCAAAAACAGTTACTGCATGACCAGCATAATTTAACTGAGCCGCAGCCGCCAAACCAGCAGGGCCACTACCAATAACGGCTACTTTTTTACCCGTTAGTAAGTTGGGTTTGCGAGGCACTACAAAACCTTTATCAAACGCTATTTCAATAATATGTTTTTCTATTTCTTCAATAGCTACAGGTGGTTGATTAATACCTAACACACAGGCACTTTCGCAAGGTGCAGGACAAATGCGACCAGTAAATTCTGGAAAATTATTGGTACTTATCAATATCTCGTAAGCCTCTTTAAAGTTGCCATCGTACACGGCATCATTAAACTCAGGAATTACATTACCCAAAGGACAACCGCTATGGCAAAATGGTACGCCGCAGTTCATGCAACGAGCCGATTGTTGCCCTAATTCCTGCTCAGAATATGGCAGTACAAATTCCTTATAATCTTTCCTGCGTTCTTCAACGGCACGCTTTGATGGTAATGTTCTTGTAAATTCTAAAAATCCGGTTGGTTTGCCCATGCTTTTGAGTTATAAGGTATAAATTATGAGTTATTTTGTTGACTAGCTTCAGTTTTCAATTAAACTTCGTTGTGACACTCCCTTGTACGCTTTGTACTTTATTGAACCTTTATAAAAGCATAACGGTACTTACAAATCAAGGTTAGTTTACTTTGCTTCCTTTGTTTCTTTGCGTGAAATGCTTATTCTTTCTGCCAATACTCTTTTATAATCTTTCGGAAATACTTTTACAAAGTTCTTCAATTGATTATCAAAATCATTCAAAACAAAGTTGGCTACAGTGCTACCAGTATAATCAAAATGCTTGCTAATAAAGTCTTTTAGCTCTTCTGCATCTGTTGCATCCAATGGATCTAAGTCTATCATTTCCATATTACAGTTGCCAGCAAAACTGCCTTTTACATCATATACATACGCAATACCACCACTCATACCAGCAGCAAAGTTTCTACCAGTATCGCCCAAAATAATAACACGGCCACCAGTCATGTATTCGCAACCATGGTCACCCACACCTTCAACCACCACATTGCCCCCAGAGTTACGCACTGCAAAACGCTCACCAGCTTTACCACGAATAAATACCTCACCATCAGTAGCACCATACATAGCTACGTTACCAATAATGATATTGTCTTCTGGAGTAAAGGTTGCTTTTTTAGACGGGTAAACAATTAATCTAGCACCACTTAAGCCTTTACCAAAATAGTCGTTAGCATCGCCTTCTAATTCAAGTGTAACGCCTTTGGTATTAAAGGCACCAAAGCTTTGCCCCGCAGTACCATTGAATTTGAAGTGAATAGTATCTGGTGCTAAACCTAATGAACGGTAGCGTTTGGTAATTTCATTTGAGAGAATTGTACCAACCGTTCTATCAGTGTTTTTTATTGCAAATGTGCCTGTTACTTTTTCTTGATTATCCAAAGCTGGCTTAGCTACTTCTAATAATTTCCAGTCAATAACATCACTCAAACCATGGTCTTGTTGTTCGGTATTGTACAACCCAACATATTCGTTAGCAGGTTCTTTGTACAATATTGGCGACAAATCTAACTTACTATATTTCCAATGTTTAATATCTGTTTTTTGTTCTAAATATTGTGCTTGACCAACCATTTCGTTCACGGTTTTAAACCCCAATTCTGCCATAATTTCTCTTAATTCTTCCACCATAAATTTAAAGAAATTAATGACGTGGTCAGGATCACCTTTAAAGCGTTTACGTAATTCAGGATCTTGTGTAGCCACACCAACTGGGCAAGTATTTAGATGGCATTTACGCATCATAATACAACCTTCAACCACCAAGGCGGCAGTTGCAACACCCCATTCTTCAGCGCCCAACAATGCGGCAATGGCAATGTCTCTACCGGTTTTCATTTGCCCATCAGCTTGTAATACCACACGGCTGCGTAGCTTATTTTTTACCAATGTTTGATGACTTTCTGCTAAGCCTAATTCCCAAGGCAAACCAGCATGTTTAATAGAACTTACAGGACTTGCACCAGTACCACCATCGTTACCAGCAATCAACACTACATCTGCTTTTGCTTTGGCAACACCTGCTGCAATAGTGCCAACGCCAGCTTTAGAAACCAGTTTCACACTTATTCTTGCTTTGCGGTTGGCATTTTTTAAATCAGATATTAATTGAGCTAAATCTTCAATAGAATAAATATCGTGGTGCGGTGGTGGCGAAATTAAGCCAACACCTGGTGTTGAATGCCGAACACGGCCAATCCAATCATCTACTTTATGGCCTGGCAATTGACCACCTTCACCTGGTTTTGCACCTTGTGCCATTTTAATTTGCAGTTCATCAGCCTCGGTTAAGTACAAACTGGTAACACCAAATCTTGCACTAGCCACTTGCTTAATGGCACTACGCATACTATCGCCGTTAGGCATTCTTGTAAAACGCATTTCGTCTTCACCACCCTCGCCAGTATTACTTTTCCCGCCAAGGCGGTTCATAGCAATAGCAAGTGTACTATGGGCTTCATGCGAAATTGATCCAAAACTCATAGCACCAGTAGCAAAGCGTTTGTAGATATTTTCGGCAGGCTCTACTTCATCAATTGCAATAGAAGACCGCAGATGTTTAAAGTCTAGCAAGCTGCGTAACGTACAAGCTTTTTGTTCTTGGTCGTTTACGGCTTTTGAATATTTTTTAAATGTTGGATAATCGTTGGTACTTGTCGCATGTTGCAACAAATGAATGGTAGTTGGATTAAACAAATGAAACTCGCCTTTGCGTTTCCATTGGTATAAACCCCCAACGGTTAAGCGTTCAACAGGTATTTCTTTTTTGCTAAATGCGAAGAGGTGTTTTGCTAAAGTTTCTCTAGCAATTTCATCTAAGCCCATACCTTCTATACGTGAAGTGGCACCAGTAAAATAGCGGTCAACCACCTGTTTATTCAAACCGACAATCTCAAAAATTTGTGCACCTTGGTAAGATTGCAATGTAGAAATACCCATTTTAGAAAATACTTTTAAAAGCCCATCACAAACAGCTTTTATGTAATTTTTCTTTAAATAGTCAGGCTCTAAAGTGGTGTCGAGTTTGT
Organism: Chitinophagales bacterium; assembly: GCA_038327865.1. Classification (GTDB taxonomy): domain Bacteria; phylum Bacteroidota; class Bacteroidia; order Chitinophagales; family Chitinophagaceae; genus Parasediminibacterium. The sequence goes on from JBBQLL010000003.1 coordinate 101,109, forward strand.
TAGTTAATTTCATATCCCTAATGGTAGATAATGCCAAATACGGATTGATAGCAGTAGCACCAAAAGCCAATAGACAAGCAAAATGATGTACTTCCCAAACATCTCCAGCCTCAACAATCAACCCCACTTGACCACGATAACCTTTACGAATTAAATGGTGGTGAACAGCTGCAACAGCCAACAAAGATGGGATGGGTGCATGTTTGCTATCAATGGCTCTGTCGGTTAAAACAATCACGTCAAAACCATCTTCAACCGCATCGGTTGCGTAGCGACAAAGCCTTGCTAAACCTTTTTCTAACGAGCCAGATTTTTCATCGGCTCTAAAATACATTTGTAAGGTTTTTGCTTGAAAAAGTCCTGTATCAATACTTCTAATTTTTTCTAATTCATGGTTAGAAAGTACGGGTTGTTGCAATGCCACACTATGGCAGGCTAGTGGATTTTCTACCAATAAGTTACCATTATTGCCTGCAAAAGTTGCCAAACTCATTACCAAACGTTCACGAATTGGATCAATTGGCGGATTAGTAACTTGTGCAAATAATTGTTTGAAATAATTGCTTAAATGTTGTGGTTGTTGGCTTAAAATGGCCAATGGAGTATCAGTACCCATTGAGCCGATAGGCTCTTTACCATCTAACGCCATTGGGGCGATAATGGTTTCTAAATCTTCGGTTGAGTAACCAAATGCTTTTTGATATTTGAACACTTGGTCATGCTCTAAATGCGTAAAAGACACACGCGGTTCGGGCAATTCTTCCAAATGAATTTTATATTTATTCAACCACTCGGCATAGGGTTGTTGTGAGCAAATATTTTGTTTTAAATGGTCATCGCTAATGATTTTGCCTTGTTCCATATCTACCACAAACATTTTGCCTGGTTGCAATCTGCCATTCTCAATAATGGTTGTAGGATCTACTGGTAATACGCCTGTTTCAGAAGCCATAATAACCCTGTCATCGTTGGTAACACAGTATCTTGACGGACGCAGACCGTTTCTGTCCAATGTTGCACCAATCATTTTACCATCTGTAAAAGAAATAGACGCAGGCCCATCCCAAGGCTCTTGAAAGGTTGCATGAAATTTGTAGAAGGCTCTTTTAATAGGATCCATTTTCTCAGTATTATCCCATGCTTCTGGTATCAACATCATCATTACGTGTGGTAATGAACGGCCACATAAAGTAAGTAATTCTATTACATTATCTAAACAGGCACTATCACTTTGACCTTCAAAAATAATTGGTGATAACATATCCATTTCTTCCTTGGTAAAATAGGGGGAGAAGAAATGGCGTTCGCTTGTTTTAAACCAGTTTACGTTGCCTTGAACCGTATTTATTTCGCCGTTGTGTGCGATATAACGGAAAGGCTGAGCCAACTTCCACGAAGGGAAAGTATTGGTGGCAAAACGTGAGTGTATCAACCCAAAAGCACTCACCATTCTTTTATCGCTTAAATCGGGAAAATAGCTACGTAACTGGTGGCTTGTTAACTGACCTTTGTAAATAATAGTTTTGTAAGATAATGAGGCAATATAAAACCCAATATCATCTTTTTTAATTGAACTATTGATAGTATGGCTGGCATAATTGCGCAACACATATAACTTTCTTTCAAAGGTTTCTACATCACGAATATGATCGGGGCAAGCAACAAAAACCTGCTCAATTTCTGGTTCTACCGATAAAGCCGTTGGCCCAATATCTGTAGGGTTTACGGGCACTTTTCTGTAAGATAAAATATCGAATCCCAGCTTCTCTGCGGCACGGTTAAAAATATCGCGACACTCCTCTTTTTTACGAATATCTTTCGGAAAGAACAAAACGCCTACACCATACTTACCATAAGCTGGTAAATGCACACCATTTTTTACCAGTTCATCAAAAAAAAACTCATGCGTGGTTTGTAGCATAATGCCTGCACCGTCACCAGTATTGCTTTCGCAGCCACAAGCACCACGGTGCTCCATGTTTTCTAAAATGGTTAGTGCATCAGAAATAATTTGGTGCGATTTGTTGCCCTTAATGTTTGCAACAAAACCAATTCCACACGCATCGTGTTCAAAAGCAGGGTCGTATAAGCCTGTGGTACTTGCCATCGTGATTCAAATTAAAAAGTAAGCAATTAAAATCTTTGTTAAGCAAGCGTTCGTTAGCTTTCAAAGATAATTCAATAAAATCGTTTATTCAATAGAATGTTTCAAATATTTATGTCATTTTGTTAGATGAGATAACTAAATAGTGTATCATCTTTATTTATTTCAGAAAAATCAATATTGTACTCTTTCATCCGTTTAAGTAAGTCGTCATAATCGCTTGGCTTTGCCAATTCAATACCCACCAATGCAGGACCAATTTCTTTATTCGTTTTTTGCATGTATTCAAAACGGGTAATATCATCATTTTGCCCTAAAACAAAATTTAAAAACTCACGTAAAGCACCTGGTCTTTGGGCAAAGCGTATTAGAAAATAATGCTTTAAGCCTTCGTATTGCAAACTGCGTTCTTTTATTTCTGGCATCCGATCAATATCGTTATTACCACCGCCAATAATGCAAACAATTTTTTTGCCTTTAATCTGTTCAGCATAATCATCTAACGCTGCAATACTTAATGCACCTGCAGGCTCTACCACAATAGCATCTTGGTTATAAAGCTGTAAAATTGTGGTACAAATTTTACCTTCGGCTACTAAGTGCATATCATCAATTACATTTTTACAATAAGAAAATGTAATATCGCCCACACGTTTTACAGCAGCCCCATCTACAAAGCGGTCAATGCTCTCTAATGTTACAGGATGCCCTGCGTGTAAAGCTTTCAGCATAGATGGCGCACCTTCTGGCTCTAAACCAACCACTTTGGTTTGTGGCGACATGAGCTTGAAATAACTACCCACACCAGCACTTAAACCACCACCACCAACAGGTATAAAAATGTAATCGATACCACTCAATTCTTCTAAAATTTCAATACCAACGGTACCTTGTCCTTCAATTATTTTTTGGTGGTCGAAAGGTGGGATGAACACCATATTATTTTCTTCAGTAAACTTTTTGGCTGCAATGGCACAATCATCAAATGTGTCGCCAATTAGCTTTACTTCAATCTTGTCCTCACCAAACATTTTGGTTTGACTGATTTTCTGTTTTGGGGTAAAGCTTGGCATAAACACCACACCATTAACCCCTAGTTTTTTACAACTAAATGCAAAGCCCTGAGCATGGTTACCAGCACTTGCGCAAACAACACCACGGTCTAATTGCTCTTGCGGTAAAGTGCTAAGCATATTATATGCACCCCGTAATTTGTAGGAACGTACGATTTGCAAATCCTCACGTTTTAAATAAACATTGCATTGGTACTTGCGAGATAAGTTTTGGTTAAGTTGCAAGGGTGTTTTGATAACAACACCAGCAAGCCTAAGAGCAGCTTCTTTAAAATTGAGTTGATATGTTTCTGTTGTTGTTTGCATTGATTTTATAACCTAATTTGCTTTTTATTCTAAATAGTTTGTATGTTTGGAATGTAATTTTAATCACATGGATTTAAGCGGATTCTCTTATTGGTATTACCTATACATCCTTCAATTTTATTTTACAATTCGTTATGTTGTGAAGGCGATTTGTGGGCTTGCTCCAAATTATAATTTTGGTAAGCTACTCATGGTTGCCCTCATTCCCGTTGCAGGCTATTTTTTAGCTATGAAAGAACCAGTTGAAGTTGTTTCATAATTATCCGCTTTGGTAAAAGCTGAGCTATGTTATAAACGTTTCAGTGTGCGACGCAACTTAGGCTGATAGTGGATTTGCGGCCAACGACCAAATATTTATAGGCCACAAATACCTTAGTATAATTACACTGTTTTAATAGATTTCATCGCTGTCATTGCTCCACGTAAAACATCACCAACCTGTTCAATTTGATGCGAACGAATAGCTCTGTTTACCGCAATAATTTCTTTATTATCTACACCTGCATCTTTACCATTGTTATAGTTTTTACCAATAACATCGGTGTCAATTTTGGTCATAAAATCAGCCAATAACGGTTTGCAGGCATGATCAAACAAGTAACAACCATATTCTGCCGTATCAGAAATAACACGGTTCATTTCGAACAATTTTTTACGGGCAATCGTGTTGGCAATCAATGGTGTTTCATGTAACGATTCGTAGTAAGCACTTTCGGCTTTGATACCACTTTGTACCATGGTTTCAAAAGCCAATTCAACACCAGAACGTACAAACGCCACCATCAACAAACCGTTATCAAAAAATTCTTGTTCAGATATTTTAACACTGCCCGCTGGTGTTTTTTCAAAGGCAGTTTCCCCAGTGGTGGCACGCCAAGTCAATAAGTTTTTGTCATCATTTGCCCAATCTTCCATCATCGTTTTTGAGAAATGCCCACTCATAATATCATCTTGGTGTTTTTGGAACAAGGGACGCATAATATCTTTCAATTCTTCGCTCAATTCAAAAGCTTTCACTTTTGCAGGATTGCTTAATCTATCCATCATAGCAGTAATACCCCCTTGTTTTAAGGCTTCGGTAACCACTTCCCAACCGTATTGAATTAATTTAGACGCATAGCCAGCATCAATGCCTTTCTCAATCATTTTATTAAACGATAGGATAGAACCTGTTTGCAATAAGCCACACAAAATGGTTTGCTCACCCATTAAATCGCTTTTTACTTCGGCTACAAAGGATGATTTTAATACGCCAGCTTTATGCCCACCAGTGCCAGCAGCATACGCTTTTGCTTGCTCCCAACCTTTACCTTCTGGGTCGTTTTCTGGGTGAACAGCAATTAAAGTAGGTACGCCAAAACCACGTACATATTCTGCTCTAACCTCGCTACCAGGGCACTTTGGTGCTACCATAATAACTGTAATATCTTTACGAATTTGCATACCTTCTTCCACAATATTAAAACCATGAGAATACGACAATGTTGCACCGTGTTTCATCAGCGGCATAATAGCAGATACCACTGCATTGTGTTGCTTATCTGGCGTTAGGTTCAATATCAAATCAGCCGTTGGAACAAGTTCATCATACGTGCCAACTGTAAAGCCATTTTCAGTGGCACTTTTCCACGATTGACGCTTCTGTTCAATTGCTTCTTTACGCAACGTGTACGCTACATCCAAGCCAGAATCACGCAAGTTTAAACCTTGGTTTAGGCCTTGTGCACCACAACCTACAATCACTAATTTTTTACCTTTCAAAGGGGTTACGCCATCAGCAAAGTTGCTGCCATCTAAAAATTCGCAAACACCCAATTGGTTCAGTTTCTCTCTTAGCGACAATGTGTTAAAATAATTTGCCATCGTTTAATTTTATATTTTAAATTCTAAATTTTGAGTTTTGAATGAGTGCAAAAATGTGTTAATTCAACATTTAAAATTCATCATTCAAAATAATATTTTTACATCGTAAATACTTCTTCGCCTTGGTTTAAAAATTCATTTTCAGCCAATTCTTCTGCTGGTTCTATGGTTTCAAATTCTTTTAACTTTTCGTGAAAGCCATTACTGGCTTTAATAATAGCAATCCTAGCACTACGTACAAACTCTATTAAACCATAAGGTGCCAGTGCATTTATTAAACCTTCGGTTTCTTCACGCTGACCGGTGGTTTCAAATATGGTATAATCTTTACGTATTACTACCGCTCTTGCACCATATTCTCGTAACAAACGTTCTACTTTAACCTTCTCGGTAATAATATCTGTAGGCACTTTGTATAAAGCCATTTCTTGCCAAACAATTTCATCATTGGTGTTAAAATACGCTTTTAAAACCTCTACTTGCTTCTCAATTTGGCGGCACAATTTGCGAACCACATCTTCATCTTCATTAATTACAATCGTAAAGCGATGAATGCCTTCTGCCTCTGATGGTGACGTATTTAAACTTTCAATATTTATTTTTCTACGAGAGAAAATAATGGCAATACGGTTTAATAGACCAACTTGGTTCTCTGTATAAACTGTTATTGTGAATTCTTGTTTTAACATGTAGTATATTTTGTTGCAGCTATTTTTATCTACTGCATAATTGCTGAAAAAAGTATCTAACCGTACAAGTGTGCGACGCAACGATGTTTAATTGAAAAACAAAAGCTGGTCACCAAAAAACCTACTATACTTGGTCTCTTGTTAATACAATTTCAGAAACGCCACGACCTTGTGGTACCATTGGAAAAACGTTGTCTTCCTTTGCTACCATAACTTCTAGCATGTAAGAGCCATCGTGTTCAAGCATGGTTTTAAGAGCTGTTCGCAAATCGGCACGTTCGCTAATTTTTGCACCTTCAATATTGTAAGCCTTGGCAACCATTACATAATTAGGGCTTTGAATATCTACAAATGAATACCGTTTATCGTGAAATAATTGCTGCCACTGGCGTACCATACCTAAGAACTGGTTGTTTAAAATCAACACTTTTACATTGATGCCAGTTTGCATAATGGTACCAAATTCTTGGATGGTCATTTGAATACCACCATCACCAATAATGGCAACAACAGTACGGTCTTGAGCACCAAATTTGGCACCAATAGCTGCTGGTAAACCAAAGCCCATAGTGCCTGCGCCACCACTTGTAATATTGCTTTTTGATTGATTGAATTTGGCATAACGGCAAGCCACCATTTGGTGCTGACCAACATCGGTAACAATAATTGCATCGCCTTTTGTAAGGTCGTTTAATACATTAATTACTTCGCCCATTGTCAGTTCGCCCTCGGTTGGGTTCAGCTCTTTATGAATAACCACATCAATTTCTTTTTGTGTGTATTCGTTAAATTTAGCCAACCATTCTGTATGTTGTTTTGCGTCAATAAGCTTTGTAAGCATTGGCAACGTTTCTTTACAATCGCCCCAAACAGGCACAGCAGATTTTACATTTTTATCAATTTCAGATGGATCAATATCTAAATGAATAACTTGAGCTTGCTTTGCATATTTATCTAAACGACCAGTAACGCGATCATCAAAACGCATACCAACTGCAATTAATACATCGCACTCATTGGTTAAAACATTTGGGCCATAATTGCCGTGCATACCTAACATGCCAACGTTTTGAGGATGGTCAGTAGGTAAAGCACTTAAACCCAAAATAGTCCAAGCTGCGGGCAAACCACCTTTTTCTATAAAAGCCTTAAATTCTTTTTCGGCTTCACCTAATATAACACCTTGTCCAAAAATTACAAAAGGCTTTTTAGCATTGTTAATTAACTCAGCCGCTTGTTGAATATATTCCTTACGAACAATTGGCTTAGGGCGGTAACTACGAATATGATTGCAAGTTGTGTAGCCAGCATAGTCAAACTTTTGAAGCTGTGCATTTTTAGTAATATCAATCAAAACAGGGCCAGGTCTGCCAGTTCTGGCAATGTAAAATGCCTTTGCCAAAATATGTGGAATTTCATTAGCATCTGTAATTTGATAATTCCATTTTGTAATTGGTGTTGTAATGTTAATCACGTCAACTTCTTGAAAAGCATCTGTGCCCAGTAAATGTGCAAACACTTGGCCTGTAACGCAAACCAATGGTGTGCTATCAATCATGGCATCTGCTAAACCTGTAACCAAATTGGTAGCGCCTGGGCCGCTAGTTGCAAACACAACACCCACTTTGCCGGAGCTACGTGCATAGCCTTGCCCAGCATGAATACCACCCTGCTCGTGACGAACCAAAATGTGTTTTAGTTGATCGTGGTAATCGTACAACGCATCATATATAGGCATGATAGCGCCACCTGGATAACCAAAAATGGTATCTACACCTTCGGCAATAAATGCTTCTAGCACCGCTTTGGAACCGCTGATGTTTTGCGTAGCTGTTATTGTTTCTTCTATTAATTCTAATGTTTCCATAATGGAAATGTTTTTTGTTTTTAGTTATTTTTTGAAGCCAATTCTTTCTCTATTCTTCCAAGTGTCTTTTTTCTGTTGTACCTCTACTCTTTCATCCAATAGATTTTCGAGTGCTTCATAAATTTGATTTAGTTGGGCATCATGGTTGCCAATTCTTTCTTTTAGTTCATGCAATTGTTCAATTATGTCGCCATACTGTGCCGCAAATTTCCTGAGCGATATAAAAGCACGAACAATGGCAATGTTCATTTTCACTGCTTTCTCGCTTTTTAAAATACTTGCAGCCATTGTGATACCGTGTTCTGTGAAGGCGTAAGGCAGAGAATCTTTTCTTCTACTTTTTTGTGACGTGGTCACAATTTGTGACCACGTCTGAGTCCATTCATCAAACGTTAATTGAAACATGAACTCATCAGGAAATCTATCAATATTTCTTTTGACTGTTTGATTAAAAACTTTTGTTTCTACTTCATACAAAGCGGCCAAATCAAAGTCAAACATTACTTTTTGACCTCTGATTTCAAATATTTTCTGCTGTATAATTTGTAGTTCCATCTTGTTTTTAGTTTGAAATCACAATTTGTGATTTCAAGTTTTTTATTTTATTCGATAATCTTCGCTTTTATACATTAGCACATTTGCATATTATCACATTATCAAATTGCTCAAGCCTCATCTGTTACACAACCTTCACTGGCATCTTTTACACAACGGGCATATTTAAATAACACACCTTTTGTAACTTTTAAAGCTGGTTGTTGCCAAGCTGCTTTACGTAGTGCCAATTCTTCTGCTGATACTTTTAAAATGATACTATTGTTGGTAGCATCTAATTCTATAATATCATTGTCTTTTACCAAAGCAATCGTTCCGCCATCAAAAGCTTCTGGTGTAATATGACCAACCACAAAACCATGAGAGCCCCCACTAAATCTGCCATCGGTAATTAATGCTACATCTTTACCCAAACCTGCACCCATAATGGCAGACGTTGGTTTTAGCATTTCGGGCATACCTGGTGCACCTTTTGGGCCTTCGTATCTTATCACCACAACATCACCTTTTTGTACTCTACCATTTGCAATACCTGCTACCAAATCTTTTTCACCTTCAAATACTCTTGCAGGACCTACAAAATGCTCACCTTCTTTACCACTAATTTTTGCTACACTGCCTTTTACAGCCAAATTTCCATACAATATTTGTAAGTGTCCAGTTACTTTCAACGGGTTCTCTAATGGATAAATAATCTTCTGTGTTTCAAAATTTAACTCAGCAATATTTGCTAAATTCTCAGCAATTGTTTTACCAGTAACGGTCATGCAATAACCATGAAGCAATCCTTTGTTCAATAAATATTTCATGACTGCAGGCACACCACCATGTTGCGGTAAATCTTGCCATAAAAATTTACCACTAGGTTTAAAGTCAGCAAGAACAGGGGTTGTATCGCTAATGCGTTGAAAATCATCCAAACCTATTTTTACATCCACACTTTTTGCCATAGCTATTAAATGCAACACAGCATTGGTACTTCCACCAAGAATCATGATTATTACTATTGCATTTTCAAATGCTTTTTTGGTCATAATATCCCTTGGCTTAATATCTTTTTCCAACAATACTCTTATGGCTCTACCAGCATCTAAACACTCGTTTCTTTTTTCTTCGCTAACAGCAGGGCTAGATGATGAGTACGGCAAACTCATACCCAATGCTTCAATAGCAGCAGCCATGCTATTGGCTGTGTACATACCACCGCAAGCACCAGCACCAGGGCAACTATGTTTTATTACTTCTTTAAAATCTTCAGGGGTAATAGTGCCTGCTAATTTTTTGCCCAAAGCTTCAAAAGATGAAATGATATTTAGCTCTTCACCTTTGTAATGGCCTGCCGCAATAGTGCCACCATATACCATAATTGATGGACGATTTAAACGACCCATAGCCATAATTGCACCAGGCATATTTTTATCGCAACCCGGAATAGTAATCAATCCATCATAATAAAAACCACCACACATACTTTCAATACTATCAGCAATCAAATCACGACTTACCAACGAGTAACGCATACCATCAGTACCATTGCTAATGCCATCGCTAATGCCAATAGTGTTAAATATTAAGCCCACCAAATCATTTGCCCAAACACCTTCTTTTACCACTTTTGCTAAATCGTTCAAGTGCATATTACAAGTGTTGCCATCGTAGCCCATACTTGCAATACCAACCTGTGCTTTTTTTAAATCATCATCTGTTAATCCAATGCCATACAACATCGCTTGTGCAGCAGGTTGCGTTTCATCTTGGGTTAATGTTTTCGAGTATTTATTCAATTTGCTCATTGTGTAAGTTTAATTTTTTTGGTACCAACTTTTGTCTCTTATTCAGCTTCGTTGCGTCGCACACTGCAACGTTTTAATACTTTATTCAACTTTTATCTAAGCATAATTATACTAAGCGACTATTAAGAAAAATTATAATTACCACGATAATCTGTGTTCCATTTTGTATTATTCTACCCCTAATATTTCTTCACGTATCGCTATTGTATTTTCTGTTACCAAGTTTTTATATAGCAATTGAATTTGTCTGCTAACCGTATCATTCCACTTTTTTGCAAATAGATGATTATCTATACTTTCTATGCCAATTACTTCTGCGGCAGTACCACAGAAAAAGGCAGTATCTGCACCGTACATTTCTGAAACTGTAAAATATCTTTCTATAACTTTTACATTCAGCTCATCACATATTTCTAAAACTGTTGCTCTAGTAATGCCGGGTAAAATATTACCTAAACTTGGTGTGTATAAAACACCATCTTTCTCGTAAAACACATTGGCACCAGGGGCTTCAGCAGCAAAGCCTTCTATATCTGTTAGTAACGCTTCATCAAAACCATTAGCTTTTGCTTCTTGGCTTGCCATAATAGAATTTACATAATGCCCACCAGCTTTAGCCGTAATCTTAAACCCTTTTGGGTTTGGCCGTTGAAAAGAAGAGGTCATTACACGCAACAATTTATCACCTAAAAAAGGGGCCATTTCCCATGCTTGAATAGTAATATATGATTCTGTGTTTTGGTTGAAACTCATGTTGGCCGGTCCATAAATTAATGGCCTGATGTATGCATCGCCCAAGTTATTATCTGCTAATACTTTGTAAGTGGCTATTATCAATTCATCAACCGTCCAATTGTATGGCATATTTAAACTTTCAGCAGATGCTTGTAACCGTTGAAAATGCTGAACTGGCTTAAATATTTTAGTACTACCATCAACTGTTTTGTAAGAACGAATACCTTCAAAAACGGAATAGCCGTAGTGCATAGATTGACTATACAAATCTACTTTTGCTTCAGCAGCTTTTACAAACTGACCGTTGTTATATATGATGGTATTTGAGTCGTAATAATTCATTATCTTTTTTTAATTCTTTTATGCCTCGCAATGACGTTGCTATTTTTTAATTGTTATTATTTATCTGAAATCCAATGCTGCTATATGTTTAAACTGTTGCAGTGTGCGACGCAACAACAGCTTAATTATTGGCAAATGTTTGTTACATAAAAAAATACTACTTAAATAACCGTAGATTTTCGCAACTGAATATTCTCATGGTTCACATCGCCAGTTATTTTGTGGCTAACATAATCGGCAATTAATTCGCCCAATGTTGAGGTAAAATAAAAGTTAATGGGATCAATATCTTTGGTAACAAATTTATTATCAAGTGTCCAGGAAACGGCCTCACGAATTTTGTTGGCTTCCTCGTGTAACTCAAAGTAGTCAAGCATCATAGCGGCAGAAAGGATAGAGCCAATTGGGTTGGCAATATCTTTGCCAGCAGCCTGGGGATACGACCCATGAATAGGCTCGAATAGGGCCGTGATGTTGCCTACGGAAGCCGATGGTGCAAGCCCCAAAGAGCCACTGAGAACGCTTGCTTCATCGCTAATAATATCGCCAAACATATTCTCAGTAAGGACTACATCAAATTGCTTGGGGTTTAAAATCATTTGCATGGCAGCATTATCTACAAACATATAATCAACCGCAACATCGGCGTATTGTGTTGCCAAACCTTGCACTACTTTACGCCATAAACGTGACGTTTCTAATACGTTGGCCTTATCAATTAAGGTTAATTTTTTACGACGAATTTGCGCTGCTTTAAAAGCCAAATGTGCAATACGTTCAATTTCTTCAACGCTATAAGTACAAGTATCTGTTGCAGAATTCCCGTCTTCGCTGGTTTCTTTTTTACCAAAATAAATACCGCCTGTTAACTCACGATAAATGACCAAATCAACACCTTCTAAATGCTTGGACTTCAATGGTGACAGGTGTTCCATTGAAGGATACAATGTTGTTGGCCGGATGTTGCCATACAATTGTAGCACCTTTCTAATTTTTAATAAGCCTTGCTCTGGACGCACTTTTGCAGTTGGGTCATTATCGTATTTCGGATGACCGATTGCCCCAAATAAAATAGCATCACTTTCTAAACAAACCTCAATGGTTTCATCGGGCAAAGGACTGCCAGTTTTGTCAATGGCATCAGCACCCATTAAGCAATATTGATACTTAAATTCATGCCCATAAGTTTGAGCGACCGCGTTTAAAACTTTGATCGATTGGTTGGTAACTTCTGGCCCAATACCATCGCCTAATATAACTGCAATATTTTTTTTCATAATTGAGACATTTCGTATTTTTTGATATTATCTTTAATGCTTAACAAGAAATCAATATCATCGTAACCATTTAATAAACAAGTTTTTTTATATGGGTTAATCTCGAAATTTTCTTGCTCGCCTGTTGCCAAAATAGTGATAGTTTGTTCCGCTAAGTTTACTTCAATAATAGCTTTTGCATCTTTCTCTATGGCTTCAAAAATCGATTGCAAAAAGTCATCACTAACTACCACTGGTAATAAGAAATTGTTGAGTGCATTGTTCTTAAAAATATCTGCGAAAAAGCTACTAACCACCACCTCAAAACCAGCATCTTTAATAGCCCAAGCCGCATGTTCTCTTGAAGAACCGCAACCAAAGTTTTTGCCAGCCACTAAAATTTGACCACCATAAATTGGATTGTTTAAAACGAAATCTGTCTTTGGCATATCTTCATTATCGTTCTTATAACGCCAATCGCGGAACAGATTTTTACCAAAGCCATCTCTGCTGGTTGCTTTTAAAAAACGTGCGGGGATAATTTGGTCAGTATCAATATTTTCAATTTGTAATGGTACTACTGCTGACTGAATCACCTTTCTTTCTGCATTGTATTTTGCAGTAGCAATGGATGATTTCTTATCGGTTGATATATTTATTATTTGACTCATTTTAAATACTAATTTTTAAAGCTTAATTAAGGTAGTCTCTCACATCACCAACATGACCTGTAATTGCTGCAACTGCTGCTGTTAAAGGACTAGCCAAAAATGTTCTAGCATTAGGGCCTTGTCTACCTTCAAAATTTCTGTTGCTGGTGCTAATGCAATATTTACCTGCTGGAATCTTATCTTCGTTCATCCCCAAGCAAGCCGAACAGCCTGGCTGACGTAACACAAAACCTGCTTCTTGAAATATTTTATCAATGCCTTCTGCTTGTGCTTGTTGCTCAACTTGTTTGCTGCCTGGTACAATCCAAACTTCTACATCTTTTGCTTTTTGTTTGCCTTTTACAAAATCTGCAACTATACGTAAGTCTTCAATACGGCTATTAGTGCAACTACCAATAAATACATAATCAACCTTTTGGCCTTTCATATAGCTACCGGGCTGCAAACCCATATACTGCAAGGCTTTCAGATAAGATGACCTGTCTTTTTCTACCAAACTTTCTACTTCAGGAATATGTTTAGATATACCAACACCCATACCAGGATTGGTACCGTAAGTGATCATTGGTTCTATGTCTTCCGCAACAATATTTTTCTCAGTATCAAAGATTGCATCAGCGTCTGTAAACAAAGTTCGCCAGTAAGCTAATGACGTATCCCAAGCAGTATCTTTTGGTGCAAATTCTCTGCCTTTTATGTAGTTAAAAGTAGTGTCGTCTGGTGCAATAATCCCACACCTTGCGCCCATTTCAATGCTCATGTTACAGATGGTCATTCTTGCTTCCATTGATAAAGACCGTATGGCAGAACCTGCATATTCAACTGCATAACCAGTGGCACCACTTGACGATGTTAGGGCAATAATATGCAGGATAATATCTTTACTGGAAACGCCTTTGTGCAACTCGCCGTCAACATTTATACGCATGAGTTTGGGCTTGCTTTGTAGCAAACATTGCGTTGCTAAAACCATTTCAACTTCACTGGTGCCAATACCAAAAGCAATAGCCCCAAAAGCACCATGTGTACTAGTGTGACTATCGCCACAAACAATCGTTTGACCAGGTTGTGTAATGCCTAATTCTGGGCCTATAACGTGAACAATACCTTGATAAGGATGACCTAAACCATACAACTCTATACCAAACTTTTTACAGTTACTAATCAACTTATCAACCTGCATTCTTGATAACTCTTCTTTAATAGGCAAATGCTGATCCATGGTAGGTACATTATGATCGGCAGTAGCAATAATTTGTTTTGGATTGTGAACACCAATTCCTCGCTTTTCCAAGCCAGCAAAGGCTTGTGGGCTGGTAACTTCGTGTATAAAATGCCTATCAATATACATTACTGAAGGCCCATCTTCAATTTTTTGTACAATGTGTTTGTCCCAAATTTTTTCGAATAATGTTTTTGACATACAGTCTATTTGTATTATATATTTTTAAGATTTTGTTATCGTCTTTTGTCCTTTTATCAGCTTCGTTGCGTCGCACATTGCTTCGGTTAAATACTTTATGCAGCTGTAGTTTCTGTTGATAAATGAACTAACAGTTCTAGTGTGCGACGCAACAAAAGTTCAATAGGAATTCTGCTGCTGGTAACACAAAAAACTACGCTTCTATGCTTACTTTACTTTCGGCCATTTCATGCAAATCTTCGTCCATCACTTCTCTTTTACTATCGGCAACTTGTAAAAATTGTTGGTACAAAATGTCAATCTCATCTCTTGTAAATTGATAGCCCAATTTATGAAAACGAAATGCCAATGCACTACGACCGCTGCGGGCTGTTAACACAATTTTAGATAAATCTGCACCAACTTCTGCTGGGTTCATAATCTCGTAAGTGGTGGCTTCTTTTAAAAAGCCATCTTGGTGAATACCGCTTGAATGTGAAAATGCATTAGCCCCAACAATGGCTTTATTTGGCTGTACTTGCATTCGCATTGTATCGCTAACCAAGCGGCTAAGCGGATGTAGTTTTTTCGTATTGATATTCGTGTAAAGTCCTAATTTATGTTGGTTTAAAATCATTACAACCTCTTCTAGTGCTGTGTTTCCGGCACGTTCGCCAAGGCCATTAATGGTGCACTCAATTTGCCTAGCGCCAGCAATAACCCCAGCAATGGAATTGGCTGTAGCTAAGCCCAAATCGTTGTGGCAATGACATGATAAAATAGCTTTATCTATATTGGGGACATTGTTTTTTAAGTAAGCAATAATTTCACCGTATTGGTGTGGCAAACAGTAGCCAGTGGTGTCTGGAATATTTACAACCGTTGCGCCGGCACTGATAACCGTTTCAACCAATTTGGCTAAAAAAGAAATGTCAGCACGACCAGCATCTTCGGCATAAAATTCCACATCATCTACAAAATTTTTAGACCAAATAACGGCTTGTTTTGCTCGTGCTAAAATATCTTCTCTACTAGTGTTGAATTTGTGTTTTATGTGAATATCTGATGCACCAATACCTGTGTGAATACGAGGACGTTTAGCATATTTTAATGCCTCTGCTGCTACTTCAATATCTTTTTGTACAGCACGGGTTAAACCACAAACTGTTGCATTTTTAATGATTTTTGAAATCTCATTAACGCTCTCAAAATCGCCTGGTGAAGAGATGGGGAAACCAGCTTCAATAATATCCACGCCCAACTCTTCCAATGCTAATGCTATTTCAATTTTTTCTTTAGTATTTAACTTGCAACCTGGCACTTGTTCGCCATCACGAAGGGTGGTATCAAATATGTGGACGTGTTCTTGCGACATGGTATCAATTTTATTAAATTCAGTAACTTTATAAATTCATTTAAACAAACAATAACGTACGAACTTACCTTGCAACAAATAAAAAGGCCGTTCAAAATTGCTTATGTTTTACAGGGTATAAATAGGCTTTAATATTATGGAAGCCATACTGTATAAGGATTTTAGCTAAAACTGATTACGATGCCCAACAGGACTACTGATAACTTATTTCAACTAATAAAGTCGCTAGAGAAGAGTGAAAAACGGAATTTCAAGCTCTACGTGCAACGAAATTCGGCTGATGATAATTTAAAAATTATCCAATTGTTTGATGCCTTGGATAAGCTGAACGACTACGATGAAGCGAGTTTATTAAAAAAAATACCAGCCATTTCTAAGCAACAATTATCTAATACTAAAGCCCATTTATACAAACAAATTTTAAGTAGTTTGCGCTTACTAAAAGATGATAATAATATAGATATTTTGTTGCACGAGCAGATGGATTTTGCCAAAATTTTATATAATAAAGGCCTGTATTTGCAGAGTTTAAAAGTGCTTGATAAAATAAAAGAAGTTGCAAAAATTCACAACCAGATAACATTTCAATTACAAGCTCTAAATTTTGAGAAAAAAATTGAAACCCTACATATTACTAGAAGCATTGGCAATAGGGCAGAGGCGTTGAGTTTAGAAAGCGATACGATTAACCAACATTTAAGCCTTATTGGTAAACTATCAAACTTGGCCTTACAGATGTATGGTTGGTACATTGAACACGGTCATGCACGAGATAGGCAAGACGTACATGCTATCAAATCTTTTTTTGAAACCAACTTGCCAATTTACCACATTGATGAAATGGGTTTTTATGAGAAATTATACCTCTACCAATCGTATTGTTGGTATGGGTTTATACTGCAAGACTTATTGATGTACTATCGCTACACCAAAAAGTGGGTAGAACTGTTTGATGATGTTACTTTGATGCAATCTATAGAAGCTGGGCAATACATTCGTGGGATGCACAATTTATTGAGTGCCCACTTTAATTTAAGCAACAGCGAAAAGTTTGAAATTGACCTAAAAAAATTCGAACAATTTGCTAATTCACCAGTGGCTAAAAGCTCTAATAATGCTGCTATACAAACCTTTGTTTATTTGCATATTGCCAAAATAAATAAACATTTTTTAGAAGGTACTTTTACGGAAGGCTTACAATTGGTGCCATATATTGAAGAGCAATTAAAAGCTTATGAACTGCAATTAGATAGGCACAGGGTATTGGTGTTTTATTATAAAATTGCTTGTCTTTATTTTGGTAGTGGCAATAACGAAAAAGCCATCGATTATTTGAATAAAATTATTCATTGGAAAGTGAATCTACGAACCGATTTGCAATGTTATGCCCGCCTACTTCATTTGATTGCTCACTACGAATTGGGCAATTACGATTTATTGGAATATTTAATAAAATCGGTATATCGATTCATGGCAAAAATGAACAACCTTAGTACAGTAGAAGAAGAAGTGTTTAAGTTTATCCGCAAGTCGTTTTCATTATCGCCTAAAAAACTAACACCAGCTTTTGTTACGTTAAAAGAAAAGCTAGAAAAATTAGAGGGCAACCCATTGGAAAGCCGAAGTTTTATGTACTTAGATATTATTGGCTGGCTTGAAAGTAAAATTATTAATGTACCAGTACAGGATGTTCGCCGTAGGAAGTTTTTGGAAGGCAGAAAGGGCAAGGGTTGAAAAGTATTAAAGTAAATAAATGCACAACTCGTATGTATTTATTTTAACTTTCAAGATGCTGTAAAAAAAGCTCATTAGCAGCTATTCAAAGCGATTAAATCCGATGAAATTTTACCAAATCTTTCATTTTTTGGTTTAAACATGTACCCTTACCTTTGCCGCCTTAACAATTTTGGAGTATTGTATCCCTTTTATTTTACCGTTTAGGTTATACTGCAGCTTGTCTTAGTGTTTTACATACTAAGAACGTACAAGTTTTAATGCAATGGAAGCCAAACAAAGTGTTTAAAACCGGTGGTATTTCAAATCAAAACTCGAATTAGGATATGGCTATCAAAAGAGACAATCGTCCCAAATCAACCTTTTCTCAAATTACAATTAGTTTAGCATCACCAGACAGTATCTTAGAAAGAAGCTTTGGTGAAGTATTAAAGCCTGAAACCATTAACTATCGTACATACAAACCTGAACGTGATGGTTTGTTTTGTGAAAGAATTTTTGGCCCAGTAAAAGATTACGAGTGTGCTTGTGGCAAATACAAACGTATTCGCTATAAAGGCATCGTTTGCGATCGCTGTGGTGTAGAAGTTACTGAAAAGAAAGTACGTCGTGAACGTTTAGGTCACATTAAATTAGTAGTACCTGTAGTACATATTTGGTACTTTAAAAGTTTGCCAAATAAAATTGGTTATTTATTAGGTATGAGTTCTAAGAAATTAGAAACCATTGTTTATTATGAGCGTTATGTGGTATTGCAGCCTGGTATTAAAGATAATTTTACCCCTGGCGATTTATTAACCGAAGAAGAATATTTAGATATATTAGATACATTACCAAAAGATAATCAGTATTTACCTGATGAAGATCCTCAAAAATTCATTGCTAAAATGGGTGCAGAGGCTGTTCAAGGTTTACTTGAAAGATTAGATTTAGATGAATTAAGTTTTAGTTTGCGTAATGCTGCTGCCAACGAAACATCACAACAACGTAAAGCAGATGCTTTAAAGCGTTTAAGTGTGGTTGAAGGTTTCCGCGATTCTCAAGAGCGTATTGCTAATCGCCCTGAGTGGATGGTGATGCAATATATTCCTGTTATTCCACCAGAATTACGTCCATTAGTACCTTTAGATGGTGGTCGTTTTGCATCATCTGATTTAAACGATTTATACCGTCGAGTTATTATTCGTAACAACCGTTTAAAGCGTTTGTTAGAGATTAAAGCACCTGAAGTAATTTTACGTAACGAAAAACGTATGTTACAAGAGGCTATTGATAGCTTGTTTGATAACTCTCGCAAATCAAACGCAGTTAAGGCAGAAGGTGGTCGTGCTTTAAAATCTTTAAGCGATGTATTAAAAGGTAAGCAAGGGCGTTTCCGTCAAAACTTATTGGGTAAGCGTGTGGATTATTCTGGTCGTTCTGTAATTGTGGTTGGGCCCGAAATGAAGATGCATGAGTGTGGCTTACCAAAAGATATGGCTGCGGAATTATTTAAGCCATTTGTTATTAGAAAATTAATTGAAAGAGGTATTGTAAAAACAGTAAAATCGGCTAAAAAATTAGTTGATAGAAAAGAAGCTGTTATTTGGGATATTCTCGAAAACATATTAAAAGGCCACCCGATATTATTAAACCGTGCCCCAACATTGCACCGTTTATCTATCCAATCTTTCCAACCAAAATTGGTAGAGGGTAAGGCTATTCAATTGCACCCTTTGGTTACGGCATCTTTCAACGCGGATTTTGATGGTGATCAAATGGCGGTACACGTACCACTAAGTAATGCTGCTATTATGGAAGCGCAATTGTTGATGTTGTCATCGCACAACATCTTGAATCCACAAAACGGTACGCCTATTACCCTTCCTTCTCAAGACATGGTTTTAGGATTGTATTATATTACCAAAGGCAAAAAATCTACCCCAGAAGAACCAATAAAGGGTGAAGGAATGGCGTTTTATAGCCTTGAAGAAGTGATTATAGCTTACAATGAAGGTGCTGTTGATTTGCATGCTAATATCAAGGTGCGTACAATGGTGCGTGAGAAGGCAGTACTCGTAAAAAAGTTAGTTGATACAACAGTTGGTCGTGTATTATTTAATCAATTTGTACCAGCAGAAGTAGGTTATATTAATGCTTTATTAACTAAGAAAAGCTTACGTGAAATCATAGGTGATATTATAAAAATTACCAATGTTCCTGTAACTGCTAAATTCTTAGATGAAATTAAAACTCTAGGTTTCCGTATGGCCTTCCGTGGTGGTTTAAGTTTCAGTGTAAATGATTTGTTAGTACCAGAATTGAAACAACAATTGCTGGAAAGTGCAAAAATTGAAGTAGAAGAAGTTTGGGAAAGTTATAATATGGGTTTAATTACCAATAACGAGCGTTATAATCAGGTAATTGATATTTGGGGTCGTGTGGATATGCGTATCACTGAGTCGTTAATTAAAGAAATGGCTACCGATAAACAAGGGTTTAACTCTGTTTATATGATGCTAGATTCTGGTGCTCGTGGTAGTAAAACACAGGTAAAACAGTTGGTTGGTATCCGAGGATTGATGGCTAAACCACGTAAGAGTGGATCATCTGGTAGCGAGGTTATTGAAAATCCAATCTTATCTAACTTTAAAGGTGGTTTGAATGTATTGGATTACTTTATTTCTACGCACGGTGCTAGAAAAGGTTTGGCAGATACAGCCTTGAAAACAGCTGATGCTGGTTACTTAACACGTCGTTTGGTGGATGTTGCGCAAGATGTGGTAATTGCAGAAGATGATTGTGGTACACTTCGTGGTATAGCTACATCTGCACTGAAAGATAATGAAGATATTATTGAAAACCTGGCTGATAGAATTGAAGGTCGTACATCTTTGCATAATGTAATCAATCCTATAACCGATGAAATATTGGCTGTTGCTGGTGTTGAGATTTCTCACGACACAGCTGTTGCAATTGAAGATGCTGGTATAGAAACAGTAGAAATACGGTCTGTATTAACCTGTGAAGCTAAACGTGGTGTGTGTGTAAAATGTTATGGTAAAAACTTGGCAACAGGTTATTTGGCACAACGTGGTGATGCGGTTGGTATCATTGCTGCACAATCTATTGGTGAGCCTGGTACACAGTTAACACTACGTACTTTCCACGTTGGTGGTGTTGCTGGTAGTGCCAATATCGAAAGTTCATTAAACGCCAAGTTTGATGGTACTGTACAATTTGATGGCTTGCGTACGGTTACTGCAGTTAATGCAGATGGTAACAAAGTACAAGTTGTAATCGGTCGTACTGGTGAGGTGAGAATTATGGATGTAAAAAATGACCGTTTATTAATTACCAATAACGTGCCTTACGGTTCTACATTGCAAGTAAAAGATGGTCATCAAATTAAAAAAGGTGAATCTATTTGTACTTGGGATCCATTTAACAATGTTATCGTTGCAGATTATGCAGGTAATGTTCAGTTTGATGGTATTTTGGATGGTGTAACCTTCCGTGAGGAAAGTGATGAACAAACTGGTCACCGTGAAAAAGTAGTTATAGAAACAAAAGATAAAACGAAAATTCCAACAATTATTATTAATGGAAAAGAGCATAAGCACTACAATTTACCTGTAGGCAGCCACATTGCTGTTGAAGAAGGTGACGAAGTGAAAGCTGGTCAAATTTTGGTTAAAATACCACGTGTACTTGGTAAATTAAGAGATATTACGGGTGGTTTGCCACGTGTAACTGAGTTATTTGAGGCAAGAAATCCAGGTAACCCTGCAGTTGTTTGTGAAATTGATGGTGTTGCTACATTTGGTAATATCAAACGTGGTAACCGTGAAATCTCGGTAGAAAGTAAAGATGGGGTTACTAAAAAATACTTAGTGCCATTGTCTCGCCAAATTTTAGTACAAGATGCAGATTTTATAAAGGCAGGTTCGCCTTTATCGGATGGGCAAATTGCACCAGCCGATATTTTAACTATTCGTGGGCCATTTGCAGTACAAGAATATGTTGTAAATGAAATTCAAGAAGTATACCGTTTACAAGGTGTGCGTATCAATGATAAGCACGTTGAAGTAATTGTTCGTCAAATGATGAAAAAGGTAGAAATTGTTGATGCTGGCGATACTAAATTTTTGGAAGAAGACTTAGAAGATAGGTTTGACTTTATTGATGAAAATGATAGAGTTTACGATAAAAAAGTAGTTATTAATGCTGGTGAAAGTACCAAATTTAGAGCTGGACAAATTGTAACCTTACGTGATTTGAGAGAAGAAAATTCTATTCTTCGTAGATCAGATAAATTATTAGTTGAAGTACGTGATGCGCAGCCAGCAACTGCACAACCAGTGTTATTAGGTATTACCAAAGCATCTTTGGGTGTACAAAGTTGGATATCTGCTGCATCGTTCCAAGAAACAACTAAAGTATTAAGTACTGCTGCAATACAAGGAAAGGCAGATTATATGTTAGGGTTGAAAGAAAACGTAATTACTGGACACTTAATACCTGCAGGTACTGGTCAACGTGAGTTTGATAATATGATTGTAGGAAGTAAAGAAGAGTACGAAGTTTTATCTGCCACAAGAGAAGCAATGAGTTTTGACGATGATGAATAAGCGTGACGTTTTGTTTTAATAATTTTTTAGTAAGTAATACAGCAGGAAGTTTCTACTTCCTGCTTTTTTGTGCGCCACTTTTAATGAGGATCTTGTCAATTTGTTTTTTATTATCTAAGTAAATAGGTCAATATGAAAAATTTGATAAAACTGAGGTTATTTGTGTCGCTTTTGATTAATAAATAGTTATCTTTTAAATTTTACAAATATGTTTTAACTTTCTAATAAAATTTCTGTAGTTTTGTTTTTATTTTCTTATTAGAAATTGTCATTTGTTAAACACCAAACTTCATCTGCTATGACTTTAAAAGACTTTATTTTAAAGGACAATAATCATTTTATTGCTTATCAAGCTTACAATCTTTTTTTTAAGCGTGTTTTTTTAGTTTTAATTTGTAAAAACTATCTTATAGGATTAGTATGCAATAATAATTTAAGTGTAGAAACCGATACTGACATTTCAATAAATCATGAAACCAATCTATCAATAGCTAAAAGGGGTAGTTTTCTAAATCCCTACTCTTATTTAAAAGCTAAAATGGTAAAAAAAGTAGCCAATAAATATCTGTTTGATCAAAGCATATTTGCTGTTGATAAAGCAAATTTTAGATTGGATAGAAACGATGTAAAAGCGGTAACACATAGCAGCGCCAAGCCAACGCACTTAGGTAACTTTCCCTCGGATGGTACTATTTATATTGAAACCCTAAAAGGTGAGAAACAACAGCTTAGTCTTTTAGGTGAACAAAGTGGTAAGGATATTGTGCTATATATTTTAACAAGACAGCATGTAAGCATTGCAAACTAATTATAGTGCATTACTTTTAGTAATGCCATCTTACAAAAGCTTCAATACCTGCATATTTTGTTAAGCCTAATTGGGCATATAAATTAGCGGTATTAGCATTGCGTTCTTCAGCTCTTTGCCAAAATTCTCTCGTATCTGAACCTTGAAAGGGTATCATGTCTTTTTGAGATTGATGAATAAAAATACCAAATCTTTTTTTCATTACTTGGTCTGGACTCATAGCAATTGCCATTTCAATTTCATCAATTTGCCACTCTTGCCAAGCACCTTTATACTGCCAAACCCAACAATTGTTTATCCAAGTATTGCCAGCGGCTTTTAATCGTTTCAAGCTTTCAAATACAATTTCTAAGCAAACTTTGTGCGTACCATGTGGATCAGCCAAATCGCCCGCACAATATATTTGGTGCGGTTGTAATTTGCATAGTAAAGCCATCGTTAGTTCAATATCTTCTTCGCCCATTGGCCTTTTTTCTATAGTACCAGTTTCGTAAAAAGGGAGGTTTAAAAAGTGTGCCTTATCATCTGTTAAACCAACATATCTGCATGTAGCTTTAGCTTCGCAAACACGTATCAAACCTTTTATAGAACGTATTTCTGGGCTATCAATTGCATTTAAGCTTTTTGTTGCCAAATAAGTTCTAGCAGAGGTTAAAATTTCTTGGCTTTTATTACTATCAATGCCAAACATATGCTCAAAACCAACAGCAAAGTCTAAAAAACGGGTTACAAACTCGTCTGTAACGGCAATATTACCACTAGTTTGGTAGCCTACATGCACATCGTGACCTTGATCTTGTAAACGCATAAAAGTACCACCCATACTAATTATATCATCATCTGGATGAGGTGAAAATATTAAACAACATTTTGGTTGCGGTTTGCTTCGTTCTGGGTGGGCGGGTATAACTGCATTTGGTTTGCCACCAGGCCAGCCTGTAATGCTATCACGTAACATATAATATACTTGTAGGTTTATTTCGTAAGCATCATTTTTTTCAACCAATAAATCGCTTAATCCACTCTCGTTATAGTCATAAGTTGTAAGGCTTAATACGGGTTTTTGCAGCTTTAAAGCCATGTTTACCACGGCACGTTTTATTATTTTATCTGTCCACTCGCATTCGCCTGTAAGCCATGGCGATTTTATGCGTGTTAAATCTGCCGCCGCCATTTCATCCACTACAAAAATACAGTCGTTGTGTTGTTGTAAAATGCTTGCAGGAATTTGCTCTGTTACATTGCCCTCAACAGTTTTGGCAATAATGGGTGCTTTATTGCCCCATGCCAATAGCACTACTTTTTTTGCTTTTAAAATGGTATTAATACCCATGGTTACAGCTAAGCGTGGCACTTGAGAAATGCCTTGAAAATCTCTAGAATTTGCCATTCTAGTTGAGTTGTCAAGTGTGACCAATCTAGTTTTTGAGAAAATACTACTCCCTGGTTCGTTAAACCCAATATGTCCATTGTTTCCAATACCTAATACTTGTAAATCTATACCGCCTAATGCATCAATTAGTTGTTCGTATTTTTGGCAATGTTTTTTTACATCTTCCTTTGCAAGCTCGCCATTAGGTATATAAATATTGCTAGGGTTTATATCTATATGGCTAAATAAATGCCGATGCATAAAACTAAAATAACTCTGTATGGCACTATGTTTCAGCGGATAATATTCATCTAAATTAAAAGTAATTACGTTTTTAAAACTTAGTCCTTCTTGTTTGTGAATGCGTACCAATTCTGCATATAAATGAATAGGTGTAGAACCTGTTGCTAAACCCAATACACAATCTTCGTTTTTGGCTTGCTTTTCTTTTATTAAACTAGCAATTTCTTGTGCTGCAAATACAGAGCCTTCTTGTGGTGTGGTAAATATTTTT
This sequence comes from Chitinophagales bacterium, assembly GCA_038327865.1. GTDB lineage: Bacteria > Bacteroidota > Bacteroidia > Chitinophagales > Chitinophagaceae > Parasediminibacterium. Next base: position 126,178 of record JBBQLL010000003.1, read on the forward strand.
ACGGGTATTTTCTCAAAGCTGTCAATTAAATCATTGTTTTTTTGCAAAGCCATTTTTTTGCGGTTTAGTGCGGTGTAAATATATTGACATTGCATTAAAGTGCTTTTTTAAATATTAATTTTATTATTTAATATTTTTTATTTTATCTCTTTAAAGCTAATCGTATTTTAGTAGCTGTAGTTTGTTTTAGTATTTGCTATTCCATCAATAAAAAGGCCCGACTTATTAAAAATCTGGCAATGAAAATAAACACTAAAAAATAGTGTATGACTGTAAAGCAATTGTAAAAATTATGCAGTAATTACTTTTTTGTAACCTTAATCTTATATTGTTTTAATACTATTAGCGAAACTACTTATTCGTTGTACATTTGATTAATTATTTGTAATACTTCTTTCAGCCTCGTGATATTTAAACCTGCATTTATTAACTCAAATGAAATTAAATATATGATAATTTATTAATAATATGTAATGCTATTAAAGTATCAAAATCTTGATAGGTTTCGGTTTTACAAGTAAGTATACCTTGATGATGGGTTTGATTTTGTGGGGTTGGTGTTCAAGGGAATTTTGGCAACTACATAGATCTCAAATTATTATTGCTAAGATACTTTTCTTATTCTATAACTACTGCTAACAATGGAACTTCTATAAAAATTTTACAGCCATTACCAAGTGATGAATCTATTTTAAATTGCCCAGAAAACAATTCGGTACGGCGTTTCATATTTGCCATGCCAATACCACTTTTAGTATCGGCTATATTAAAGCCAACACCATTATCTGTAATAGCTAAGTAAACTTTTTTATTGCTTATAAAACCTTCTATTTCTATTATAGATGCTTGTGAATACTTTACAATATTGCGAAATTGCTCCTGTAAAATTCTATATAAATTTAGTTGAAAATCTTTACTGGTTTTAAGGGCTTTAAATTCATCATCTATGTGTAATACCAACGTGCATTCATGGTCTATATTTAAAGAGTTGAACAATGTTTTGCAAGCATCGGCAACTGATGTGTCGCTTAAAAAACTAGGGGCTAAGCGGTGCGATAAATTTCTTAACTCTTTAAAGGCAAGATCCATATATTCTATACCAGCATTTAATTTTGGCAATTCAGTTTCGGGTAATACTTTTTCTAGCATTTTAAACCGAATTTTACTAGAAGCTAATATTTGACACACATTATCGTGAATTTCTGTACCAACTTCGTAACGTTCATTTTCCTGAGTTTGTATAATGGCTTTCGTAATTTTAAGTTCATAAAGATTTTTTTCGGTAATATCATTAACTATAACAGATACAAATTCTTTATTATTAATTATTAATGGGGAGTTAAAAATTTCTACATCTATTATTTTGCCTGATTTTTTTTGGTGCTTATAATTACCTTTAATTATGGTTGTTTGTGGTCGTTTTAAATTACTAACTATTTCTAATGCTTTTTCACGTTCTTCTTCTGGTTTTATGTCTAATATGGTCATATTTAAAAACTCGTCTTCACTATAGCCATAATGTTGCATTGCGGCATTATTTACCTCTACAAATAGTAAGGTTTCTAAATTGTACACCCACATAGGTTGTGGGCTTGTATGAAATAAACTGCTATATTTTTTTTCCGATTCAATTAATGCAGCTTCATTCTTTTTAAATTCTGTAATATCTCTCGCAATACCATACCTAGCTTTACTTTTTTCATTCCAACTAGCATTCCATTCCATCCATATTAAAGAGCCATCTTTGTGTTTATACCTGTTTTCAAAATGTAATGGTTTTATACCTGCCATTAAATTGGCTGCATTACTACGGCTTTTTGCTATATCCTCGTAGTAAATAAAATCGCTAATATTTTTACCAATCATTTCTTCAGGTTTATATCCCCAAATAGTATAAGCAGCAGCACTTACTTGTAAAAAAAAGCCATCTTCGTTTACAACACAAATCACATCTAACGATGCTTCTAATATATTATTAAGCTCAGTTTTTGTATGTAGTAATCTATTTTGTAAATACAAATCATCTGTAATATCTTTTGAATAACAAGCTACCCCAAATATTTCATCCGTCTCGTTATACATTGGGTCAAAAGAGACAAGTTGGTATTCATTTCTATGACTAGTAGGGTTATATAAATTTTCTCTAACAGTATAGTGTTGGCCATTTAAACCCTTAGTATAATAGTCTCGCCATTTATTATTTAATTCTTCGCCAAATACGTCTATAAATACAGAGTCACCTTCTTTTAGTGTTATTAATGAGGCTGCTTTAATTATTTGTAAGTAGGCTTCATTTGCAGTAATAATGCAATAATTTATATCTATAGACCAAATTAAATTGTTAGTGCCATTTATTAGTGCATCTTGATTGCTTTTAATACGATTAATCTCTAATTGTCGTTTGGTAGATTTTGTAACATCGGTTACATCTACTATTGTATGTAATAAAAATTCCACATCGCCATTGTTATTTAAAATTGGAATATTATCATAATCAAAATAGCGTACTTCAAAATTATTAGTGCCACGAATGGGAATATTGTATTGCTGACAAACTGTTTTTTGTGGCTGCTTAGTTTTTAAAGTTGTTGCAAGAGAAAGGGTTAATATCTTTATTTCATCTGCATTGGGATTAATAGGATTATTAGGAAAGGCTTCAAAAATACCTTTACCAATAATATCATTTTCAGTAGTATTAGTTATTTTTAAATAAGCGTCATTTACATAAACAATTGTATACTTCGGTGCATCCACAGCTAATAAAACACTTTGCAATGGCATTACCTTAAATAGTTGTTTATGATATTCAGCATTAGTCATACAGGATTTTGTTATAAGGGTTAGCAACTTTAAGCCAATCGTTTTAAAAAAAAGGCAAGCTTATTGAAATAGTTACTTTGGCTTTGTGAATATAAGCAATACTGTTTTGTATAGTTACTTTTATTTAAAGGGTTTATTTGTTTAAAAAGATAAGTATAATTGAAAGTTATTTTTAGTAGCTAACCTTTATTTGGAACTAAAACCCAGAAAAATAAAAGATAGGAATACGATGACACGGATTGAAAGAATTTTAAAAAATGATTGCCTTGTAAAGTAGTGTTATTTGGATAATCCAACATTTTATGAAACGAATAAAAATGAGTGAGAATGCCTAAATAAGTAAGTATCAAAAAGCTTATTGTATTTTGCAGGTGTTTAGCCTACAAGTTTTATTTACAAATTATTTTTTTTAATGAAGTATTATATCATTTCTGGTGAAGCCAGTGGAGACCTGCACGGTAGTAACTTAATTAAGCAATTGCATTTGCTAGATGCAACTGCCAACATACGTTGTTGGGGTGGCGATTTAATGGAAACAGCAGGTGCTACACTTGTAAAACACTACCAAGAATTGGCGTTTATGGGTTTTGTAGAAGTAATAAAAAACTTGCCTGCCATTTTTAAAAATATTGCTACTTGCAAAAAAGACATCCTACAATTTCAGCCAGATGTATTGGTGTTAATTGATTATCCTGGTTTTAACTTACGTATTGCCGAATGGGCAAAAAAACAAGGTTTTAAAGTGGTCTATTACATATCACCACAAGTATGGGCTTGGAAGGCTAATAGGGTAAAAAAAATGAAACAATGCATAGATAAAATGTTGGTGATTTTGCCTTTTGAAAAACAATATTATCTAGATGTTTGGAACTGGCAAGTAGATTATGTAGGCCATCCGTTGGTAGACGTGGTGGCTAGTTACCAGTTACAAGTTGCAAGCAGTAAGTTGGCAGTTGACAGTGCAGAAAAACTTACCACTTACCACTTACCTCTTACAACATCTAAACCAATAATTGCCGTATTGCCGGGTAGCCGAAAGCAAGAAATTACTATAAAACTGCCCATAATGTTAGATGTGGCAAAGCATTTTCCTAACCACCAGTTTATAATTGCAGAAGCACCAGGTATAGAGGCAGCATTTTATCAATCGTTTTATAATAATACAGCATTGGGTATTGCTAATAATATAAGCACAGCAAAAAACAATACGTATCATTTACTATCAATAGCAACAGCAGCAATAGTTACAAGCGGTACAGCCACATTAGAAACTGCATTGTTTAAAGTGCCAGAGGTGGTGTGCTACAAAGGCAGTAATATTAGCTATCAAATTGGCAAACGCTTAATTAAAATAAAGTTTATAAGCCTTGTAAATTTAATAATGGATAAACTAGTTGTGAAAGAGTTGATTCAAAATGAAATGACTACTGCTAATTTGATTTTTGAACTGCATGACTTGTTACTTAACGAATCTCGGAAACTGCAAATACAACAAGATTATAAGGCATTGAAAAACTTATTATCGCAAGGTGCCAATGCCTCTAAAAAAGCGGCTACTATTATTTATGAGTTTGTAATTTAAATGCAATAATCATTTTATTACTACCAAGTTTAGGCTCAAATAAAAGTTATTTAACCATGTTAAAATAAGGCGTTAAATAGTGTTTTGGATAATCTGCAAAATCAGCAGCAAAAACCAAATCTTCCTCTAAATTTTCGAAAGTTATTTTTGGAAATACCTTTTTAATATTATCGTACATTGGTGTTTTAATTTCAATATTACCCGATAATTCTACAGTAGCTTCCTCGGTTGGTAAATTGTATTGTTGTAGGATATTTAGCAAATAATACAAAATATCTTCTGGTGTATTTTGCTCGTAGGTTTGAATGAGTAACAACTTCTCGTTGTGTACCAATGCTACAGTTAGTTCCTTATGATAAATCTGTATCTTTAAAAGCGTGTGGTTATAGGGCCTTGTTGGTGACAATACATCTGCAATAATATTGCTAAAGCTGTGGCGTGTTGTAATCATCATCAAATTGCTGTTTACTGTATCGCTAAGGGCTCTTTTTATTTTGTAAGCAACAATTAACGATGGGGTAGTTTTAACCTCATCGTACTTAATAACATGGTTGGTAGTATCGCCATGTATTAATTGTAAATATCCTTCGGCTGCCTCACTTGTAAATTTTGTAAAAGGTATAACTAGGGCTTCAGGTAAATTATAGAAAACTCGTGTATCTATAAATCCTCTATCTAGTATGCGAGATTTAGAGCGGATGCTTTGAAAAACATCGTACCACTCTTCGTCATTACTATCAAAATGAAATACTTCTATTGCTCCAAATGTACTTTTAGCAGTCATTTTTACAATACAAGCAACATGATGGCTACCAACTTCTATAAATAGTTGGTCGCTGTTAAAAGGACTTTGCGATGCGATATCACCATATAGACCAACCACTTTCTTAGCCATAATCAATAGAAGTTATTTGCAATGATAAAAAAAAAATAACAGTTTGGCTAAAAGCAATTACAGTATTTGTAAACCATAGCTTTGCCAGCAACTATGAGTTCGGCTTCAACACCCCTAAATTTTAAAGTAAACATAGGTTATAAACAAATATTACAGATTGCGTTACCTATATCTGCATCTATTGTGGTGCCTCAAATTAATTTTATTACCAATAATATTTTTTTAGGTGGTTTAAGTACGCAAGCCTTAGCATTAGCAGGCATTACAGGGGTGTATTACTTAGTGTTTGCAGTAATTTGTATGGGGCTAAACAATGGCTTGCAATCGTTAATTGCAAGGCGTGCTGGCGAAAATAAATTAGATGACATTGCCAGCTTATTTACACAGGGTATTTTTATTGCCCTTGCATTAAGTATATTTGGTATGTTGTTTACTTGGTTGATTGCCCCAAGTATTTTAGGTTGGGCTATGAAAGATGTAAGTAATGTGAAAATGGCTGTCAGTTTTTTAAATATTAGGGTGTTTGGTTTGCCATTTTTATATCTGTATCAATTGCGTACTGCACTATTGGTTGGTACCAACCAAAGCAAGTTTTTAGTAATTGGTACTGGCATAGAAGCATTTACAAATATTGCATTTGATTATGGGTTTATTTATGGCAAATTAGGGTTGCCACAACTTGGGTTTAATGGTGCTGCCTATGCGTCTATTATTGCAGAAATTGCCGGCTTAGTAAGCATCTATTTTGTGGTACGTAACAACCGTACTATTAAACAGCTACAGTTATTTAAAAATATGGTGTTTAATAAAAAAAATACATTGCTAATACTTAACCAATCTGCACCATTGGCATTACAATTTGCCATTAGTATAATTAGTTGGGAGTTTTTTTATATTTTAATAGAGCATCACGGTAGTAAAGATTTGGCTATATCTAATACTATGCGAAATATTTTTGGCTTTTTTGGATGTTTCACATGGGCTTTTGCAGCTACCACTACCACTATGGTTAGTAATATTATTGGTCAAGGTTTAGAAAGTAGGGTAATAGAATTGCTGCATAAAATCATCCATTTATCTGTAGGGTTTGCAGTATCGGTCTGTCTATTACTCAATCTTTTCCCAAGCTTGTTTTTATCAATTTATGGGCAAGGCGATGATTTTATACAATCAGCTATTCCTGTGTTACGTGTAGTTTCTACCGCATTGGTATTTATGAGTTTTTCGGTAGTTTGGTTAAATGCGGTGGTAGGTACTGGCAATACAAAAATGAACTTGCTGATAGAAACCATGGCAATTATACTTTACTGTACTTATGTGTATTTGGTACTAGAAAAATTTAAGTTACCACTTATTTATGGTTGGGGTAGCGAATGGCTATATTGGACAAGCATGTTTGTACCTGCATATTGGTATATGAAAAGTGGTAGATGGGTTAATAAGTTTGTGGGTTGAAGAAAGTTGTTTATTGTTTGTAAATAGTAGATGATAGATTTTGCTAAATATCTGCTATAATATCTATCAGCTAACAACTAACAACCAAGGTCTATCAATTATTCCTACTGCCAAATAGCAAACTGCCAATACGTACCATATTGCTGCCTTGTTGAATAGCTAATTGATAATCACCACTCATGCCCATAGAGAGAATTCGGAATTTGGAATTTGTAATTTCAAGTTGAGTGTATTTATCGAATAATGATTTCAGTTTTTTAAACTCGTTGGCAACTTTTTCAACATCATCACTAAAACTTGCCATACCCATTAAGCCAACAATATTTATATTATTTAACCCATGTAATTGTTGCATTGAATTGTCTAATTCGGCATCATCAAAGCCAAACTTTGTTATTTCATCTGCAATATGTACTTGCAATAAGCAGTTAATAACGCGGTTGTTTTTAAGGGCTTGTTTGTTTATTTCTTGTAGCAATTTAAAGCTATCAACTCCATGAATTAAATGCACAAAAGGTGCAATATATTTTACTTTATTGCTTTGTAAATGACCAATAAAATGCCAATTAATATCTGCGGGTAATTGAGGTACTTTATCAACAAATTCCTGCACATAATTCTCACCAAAATCTCGTTGCCCTAGGTTGTAAAGTGTTTCAATGTCACCTATGGGCTTGGTTTTACTTACAGCCACTAAGGTTACATGTTGCGGTTGTAATTCTGCAATAATTGATTGGTAGGCTATTTCGTTTACGGGCATGATACAATGTTTTAATTTATCAATAATTTGTTGATACATTTTTTTAAACTTACCTGCCAATCCATCATGGTAACATCAAAATCTGCTATAATAGAGGCTTTGTCTAATACGGAATAAGCTGGTCGCTTTGCAGGGGTGGGGTAGGCGGTTGTAGGTATTGGTAAAACGTTACAAGTTAAGCCAGCATTGGTTTTAATTGCTTCGGCAAAGTCGTACCAAGAAATAACACCATCATTGCTGTAATGGTAATAACCATAATGTTCATTACCCTTTTTTAATTGAACAACTATTTGCATTAAAGCGTTTGCCAAGTCGGCTGCATAAGTAGGCGAACCAATTTGATCACCTACTACATTCAAGCTGTCCCTTTCTTTCATTAAACGCAACATGGTTTTTACAAAATTGGCTCCATGTACACTATACACCCAAGAGGTTCGAACCACAATAGTTTTTGGATTATTGGCAAAAGCCAAATCTTCACCAATAGCTTTTGTTTCGCCATAGTAATTAAGTGGCTGTTTGGCTTGGTTGGGTAAATATGGTGATGTACCATTGCCATCAAACACATAATCTGTAGAAATGGTAATCAACTTGCAATTAATAGCGGCACATTCACTAGCAATTACACCTATACTCGCAGCATTTATATTATAGCAAAGTGCTTTCTCCGTTTCGGCTTTATCTACCGCCGTGTAGGCACCACAGCTAATAAAATATTGAGGTTGGTATTGTTTAAAAAAGTCTGGTATTGAAGCTGGATTGCTTAAATCTAATTCTTCCCTATCTACAAACACAAAGTCAAATTGTACTTGAAATTGTGGTACTAATTGTGCTAATTCCCAACCCAATTGTCCGTTTTTGCCAGTAACAATAATAAGTGGTTTCATATTATGTAATGAATGGTAAATAGTTGCTGTTTAGTATTTTGAAATTTGTAATTACTAAAGACTCCAATAATGGCGAGAAGTAATTTTATGACGATACATTCCTTTTAAATCAGCAATAATGGCTTCTTTTTTGGTGATGGATGCAAAATAGGCATCATCAAAATGTTTGTAACTATTGTGCGGAACAATAATGATAACTGCATCATAATCATTACCAATTGTTTCGGTTAATGCAATGCCATAAGCCTGTTGTAATTCATTACTATCTGCATGGGCATCGGTTACATCTACATTTAAATGAAAAGTCTTTAACGCATCAATAATTTTAAACACTTTACTATTTCTAATATCACTTACGTTTTCTTTAAACGTAGCGCCCATTATTAATACTTTGGCTGCTTTTACATTGCTAGACTGTAAAATAATATGCTGAATAATTTTATTGGCAATATGGTTACTCATGCCATCATTAATAACCCTGCCTGCGGTAATAACTTGTGGTATATAACCTAGTTTTTCTGCTTTAAAGGTTAAGTAATGCGGATCTACACTAATACAATGGCCACCAACTAGGCCGGGTTGAAATTTCAAGAAGTTCCATTTGGTACCAGCAGCTTCTAGCACATCATAAGTATTAATATGCATCTTATCAAAAATGATAGACAATTCATTTACAAACGCAATATTTAAATCACGTTGCGTATTTTCAATAATTTTTGCTGCTTCAGCCACTTTTATATTGGGTGCTTTGTGCAAGCCTGCAGTAACTACTAGACCATACACCGCAGCAATAGTTTCTAAAGCCTCCTCATCGCAACCAGCAACTACTTTAACAATGGTTTCAAAAGTGTTTATTGTATCACCTGGGTTAATACGCTCTGGTGAATAACCCAACTTAAAATCAATGCCAACTTTTAAACCACTAATCGCTTCAATAATTGGCAGGCAATCTTCCTCGGTGCAACCAGGGTAAACAGTAGATTCAAAGACTATATAGTCGCCTTTTTTAATAACGTTGCCAATGGTAGTTGCGGCTGCTTGTAAAAAACTTAAATCAGGTATATGATTTTCTGTAACCGGTGTTGGAACTGCTACGATGTAAAAACTAGCTTCTCGTAATGTCTCAATAGAATTGGTAAATTGAATGTCGCAACCATCAAAACCAGTAGTACTAACCTCTTTACTTGGGTCAATTTTATTTTGTAATAATGCAATGCGTTCTGCATTAATATCAAACCCAATAACAGATAATTTTCTAGCAAAAGCCAATGCCACAGGCAAACCCACATAACCTAAACCAATGACAGCAATTTTTTCTTTTTTTTGTAATAATGCTGTTAATTCCATTGGGTTAAATAGCTAAAAGTTGGTGATAATTTTTAAATTATTTTTAAAATCTTATCGTTGATTTTGTGAAAACAAAGAATTGTCAAATTATTAATTCGCATTTATATAATTCAAAACCTCTGTACTTATTAAGGTTAATTGTTCCTCATCCAATTCTGTATGCATTGGCAAAGAAATTACACGTTCTGTTAACCAATCTGTAACTGGTAAATGCAAATTCTGTAACCCTAAAGATGCGAACATTTTTTGTTTGTGCCCAGGTACAGGATAGTAAATCATAGATGGGATTTTCTTTTCGGCTAAATATGTATTTAAGCCATCACGATTGACATCATTTAATACTAGAGTATATTGATGAAATACATGGTTTGAGTAAGCTGCGATACTTGGTGTAGTAATTTTTGCATTACCTGCAAATGCTTTTGTATAAAAATCTGCCGCATTGTTTCTAGCAGCAATATAATTATCTAACTCACCCAATTTAATAGTTAAGATAGCTGCTTGAATAGCATCTAATCTTGAATTACAACCTACAACATCGTGGTAATAACGCACTACTTGCCCATGATTAGCGATCATCTTCATACTAGCTGCCAGTGCATCATCGTTGGTAAAAATGGCACCGCCATCGCCAAAAGCGCCTAAGTTTTTACTTGGGTAAAACGAGGTACAACCAATGTGGCCAATACTTCCTGTTTTTTTTATTGTGCCATCGCTAAATGTATAATCGCAACCAATGGCTTGTGCATTGTCTTCTATTACAAATAAGTTAAACTCATTAGCAATAGCCATAATGGCTTCCATTGGCGCAGCATGACCGTATAAATGCACCGGCACAATGGCTTTAGTTTTTGGTGTAATGGCTTTGCGAATTGATTCTGGATCTATACAAAATGTTGTTTTATCTACCTCTACAAATACTGGCGTTAACTTTAATAAAGCCACTACTTCGGTTGTAGCAATGTATGTAAATGATGGCGTAATTACTTCATCACCTGGCTGTAAACCCAATGCCATCATGGCTATTTGCAGTGCATCGGTACCATTAGCACAGGGTATTGTATGCTTAGCGCCAATGTATTGATTGAGTGAATTTGTAAACGTTGCTACGGCTTTGCCACCAATATATGCTGCACTATCCAACACCTCGTGAATGGCTGCATCTACTTCTGTTTTTATTTTATGATACTGACTTTTAGTATCTACCATTTGAATTGCCTTCATACTACTATTTTGAAGGGGCAAAACTACGGGAAAAATGCTGTTGCTATTTCTTAGTAAGATGTGTGATATTTTTTCTGCATACTGATTGAAATCTTTTTTACAACATAACCTATTCAATGGCTCTTTAAACAAATAAAACTATTGCTAATTGATAATTTGTAATAGGTCTATCACAGTATTATCTGTTATTTTGTGATTACCTAAATACTACCATTGAAATTTTTCTATCATTTATTTTTACATATTTACCCGTTTATTGCAAAGCTTATCAGTCCACAAAACGAGAAAGCTAAATTGTGGGTTGCTGGTAGACAAGGCATTTTTGATAAAATATCCAAAGCATTTGCCAGTAATACGTCGCAGGTTGTTTGGATGCACTGTGCTTCATTAGGTGAATTTGAACAAGGATTGCCAATTATTGAACAATTGAGAACGAAGAACGATAATATACGATTTCTTATAACGTTTTTTTCGCCATCTGGTTACGAGGTAAGAAAAGACTATAAAGGTGCAGATTGGATATTTTATTTACCAATGGATTCCCCAAAAAATGCGCAGCAATTTTATGATATTGTACAGCCTTCTTTAGTGCTTTTTGTAAAGTACGAGTTTTGGTATTACTATTTGCAAGAGGCCAAACAAAGACAAATTCCTTTACTGTTAGTTTCGGGTATTTTTCGAGAAAGCCAGCCGTTTTTTAAATGGTATGGCAGTTTTTACCGAGAGATGTTGGGCTGCTTTACACACTTGTTTCTACAAAACCAAGCATCAGCTACATTGCTTGCTGCTATTGGATTTACAGATAATGTAAGCGTAAGTGGCGATACACGTTTTGACCGTGTAAAAGAGATTGCAGACCATTTCACACCAAATAATTTGATAGAAGATTTTATTGGCAATAGTAAAGTAATTGTTGCTGGTAGCACTTGGCTAGAAGATGATAAAGAATTACAGCATTTTGCTAACAATCATCCTGATTTAAAATTTATAATTGCCCCACACGATGTACAACAAAGCAGAATTGATGAATGTGTAGTATTATATAAAAATATAATTCTATTTTCTAAGTTGACAGTTGATAGCTGGCAGTTAGCAGATCAACCAGTAACCAGTAACATTCTTCTTATTGATAATATTGGGTTACTGAGTAAACTCTATCATTACGGCACTATTTGTTTTATAGGGGGTGGTTTTGGTAACGATGGGGTTCACAATGTATTAGAGGCTGCTGTTTATGGTAAGCCGGTGGTATTTGGTTCTGAATATGAGAAGTACATTGAAGCCGAAGAGCTAATAGAGGCAGGCGGGGCTTTTACAGTAGACAATGCATTAGAATTAGAAGCGACTTTCAATAACTTACTTTCAAACGAAACTACCTACACAAAAGTTTGTAGAAATGCTAGTGATTATGTTGCTAATAAAACTGGTGCTACTGATGAGATTGTTGGGTACATTAATTCCAAACAATTTCTAAATTAATCATAGTCAATCATTTCAATCATTCACCATTAAGGGTTACGAAAACCGTCTACTTACCAATTGGTCAAATAGTTTTACGGCTTGGCTGCCTTCTGTCCAACCTAATTTTAGTTTCAATTCTCGCTGAATCCAAAAAGTGGCTTCTGGCAATATACTAAACCCTTGAATAGTTTTTAAACTGCGTTCGTACATCGCTTCATCACCTCTAAACAAATCGTTAATAAATAAGTAACGGTCGTTTATATTAATGGCTTTTCTAAAATCCTTTATCGGTGTTCTTTCCAATACTGTAGCCACTTCTACCTGTCTATCTTGCCATTTGGTATTGATGCTTTCTGCTTCCGCAATCATGGTATCATTTAATTCATACACTTCTTTTTGTATTTGAAACGCCATGGTTGGTATGGCAGTAAATGCATCTGCAAAAAAGTTAGTGTGTTTATAAGCAACCGCTTCTTCTTTGGCTACAATTTCTTCTTCGGCAATAAAATCCTCGGTATCTAATGGTTGTGGTATTTCTAAAATATTTGTAATAATTGCAGGTTCTGTATACACCTCGCTATTAATAAAAGGCATGGTTACTGCCACTTTACTACTTGTTTTTTGCAAGGGTTTTTGTTGTAATTCCTTTACCAACATTTGTGCGGTAATTAATAAATTGCTAGAAGCAGTATTTTCATTTAACTGCTCTTGTAGTCTGTTAATAAGAACATTTACTCTTTCCATAAGATATAATATTTTTGGCGTTTCAGTAAGCAATACATTTACTAACGAATTTTATACCAATATATTTTACATGTTTATAGAACCAAGTTTAAGTGGCGAAAGAAGGGGTTGGATAGAAGTGATTTGCGGCAGCATGTTTAGTGGTAAAACCGAGGAACTCATCCGTAGATTGAAACGTGTAAAAATTGCCAATTTAAAGGTAGAAATTTTTAAGCCCGCTATTGATATTAGATATCACGAAAACGATGTGGTAAGTCACGATGCAAATACCATTCAATCTACCCCAATAGATAATTCGCAAACCATTTTATTACTAGCACAAGATGCAGATGTGGTTGGTATTGATGAAGCCCAATTTTTTGACGATGAAATTATGAATGTGTGCCAAACCCTTGCCCTGCGTGGCATACGCGTAATTGTGGCAGGGTTAGATATGGATTATAAGGGTCAGCCATTTGGCCAAATGCCTAACCTTTTATCCATTGCCGATTATATAACCAAGCTACACGCTATTTGTGTAAAGTGTGGCCATATTGCCAACGTATCTTACCGCAAAACTGCACAAGGCGGCCAAGTATTATTGGGCGAAAAAGATACCTACGAACCACGTTGTTGGCAATGTTTTGCCCAAGGCAATACAGCAAAACAAATAATATAATAAAACTATATTTTTTGTTTATTCGTACCCACTTTTTATAACGGTTAAAATTAATTTAAATCTGCCATTTGGTTCTATATTACTTGGTATATGTGCTGGTATCAATATGCCTTCGCCAATTTCAAGTGTAGTTTCTTTGCCATTAATTTTAATAAGGGCACTACCATCAATTATTTGTACATATGTATCAAAGGGTGATGTTTTTTCATTTAAGCCCTCACCACTATCAAACGACATGGCATTTATAGATCCTGTTGCTTTTTTTAAAATTGATTTACTTACCACTGCGTTGTGCTCATATTCTATTAGTTCAACTATTATATGTGATTTACCTCTTTTAATTTCGCCATCTTTTTTAGATAGGCTTTCTATTTCTTTTGTATCCATACTATTGGGTTTTTAAAATTTCAAATGGGTTGATTGTAAAATTCCACACTTTGATAATGGTAGTTATTACAGTATTCTAGAAAAATTTTATAACATTCACATGTGGTAAAAAGATGCACGTTTAAGTAGCAGAACGGTTTTAAAAAATCATTAAAGCAATTATTTATTTTTGGTTATCAGCATTTGTAATCCTATTCATCTACATAGGCGTCGCACATTGCGGCAGTTTAATTTTTTTTTGACTTTTATAGTAGCGTAGTTTTTGAGACCTAACAAAAAGTTGTTAAGGAAAAAAGTAAAAAGGTTGCTAACTTTTAAAAGTTGGCAACCTTAGTTAATTCATTATGGTGTAAAATGTTACCCTAAAGCTTTTACAATAGCTGTGTAAGTAGCATCATCGGTTAAAGCCAACGGCACAAAGGGTTTGCCAATAATGGTTTCGTATAGCTCAATATATCTATTACTAATGGTGTTTATCCAATCATCGCTCATAGATGGTACAGTTTGCCCTTGTTTACCCATAAAATTATTGGCTATTAACCATTCACGCACAAATTCTTTACTCAGTTGTTTTTGTCTTTCGCCTTTGTCTTGTCTCCCTTCAAAGCCATCTGCATAAAAGTAACGACTACTATCTGGCGTGTGTATTTCATCCATTAAATAAATGGTATCGCCTATTTTGCCAAACTCATATTTAGTATCTACTAATATTAGTCCTTGTTTGGTAGCTAGTGCTTTGCCAAAGGCAAATAAATGCAACGTATATTTTTCTAGTATTGCCCAGTCAGTTTCGCTTGCTAAACCTTGGGCTATAATGGCCTCTTTACTAATATCTTCATCGTGCCCCTCGCTAGCTTTGGTACTTGGGGTAATTATTGGTGTAGGGAAGTAGTCGTTCTCTTTCATACCATCTGGCATTGGTACACCACATAGCATTCTTGCGCCAGTACTGTACGTGCGCCACGCATGACCAGTAAGATTGCCACGCACCACCATTTCTATCTTAAAAGGCTTGCAACGCTTACCTATGCTCACGTTTGGGGCAGGTGTCGCTTGCAGCCAATTGGGACAAATATGCTTGGTAGCAGCTAGCATATAGGCTGCAATTTGATTTAAAACCTGCCCTTTAAAAGGTATGGGGCTAGGTAATATTACATCAAAAGCAGAAATACGGTTACTGGCTATCATTACCAAAATATCGTTACCAATGCTGTATACATCACGTACTTTACCGCTGTAAAAATTTGTTTGATTTGGGAATTGAAATACTGCCATAAAAGCAAAAGTAACAGCCAACAAAAACTTAATGGGTATTTAAGAAATATTTTTTTTTAAAAATGCATTTGGTATGTAAACAAGTTATATTTTTATAGTTAGTTAAACAACTATTACTTTGTTGTTTGCTAATTAATTATTTCTAAACATAAATTGCCATTATGAAAAAGCTGTACTGCTTATTTGTTGCATTTGTATTGTTGGTTCTAAGTTCAACAGTTGCAATTGCGCAATCTTCAACTACCGTTTCTGGTAGTGTTACTAACAATAAATCAAAAGAGGCTTTATCGGCCGTATCAGTAACAATTAAAGGCGGTACCTCGGGTACTTATACTGATGATAAGGGCAATTTTAAATTTTCCACTACACAAAAACCACCATTTACATTAATTATTAGCTCTGTAGGCTTTGCCAACAAAGAAGTACTATTCAATGGTAGTAGTGTGTCTGTTGGTTTAGAAACTAGCTTTGTGCTTGGCGAAGAAGTAGTAGTATCTGCTTCAAGAGTACCCGAGCGTATTTTAGAGTCTCCTGTTTCTATTGAAAGAATTAGTGCTGCTAATATTCGTCAATCGCCTGCAAGTAATTATTATGATATTGTAGGTAATATGAAAGGTGTAGACGTTACTACATCTAGTTTAACATTTAAAACAGTAAGTACACGTGGCTTCAATAGCAGTGGTAACTTACGTTTAAACCAAATTATGGACGGCATGGATAACCAAGCGCCAGGTCTAAATTTTTCTGTAGGTAGTATAATTGGTTTAACAGAATTGGATGTAGATAACGTAGAATTATTGGCTGGAGCAAGTTCTGCATTATACGGCCCAGGTGGCATGAACGGTACATTGCTAATTAACAGTAAAAATCCTTTCAAATACCAAGGTTTAAGCTTTCAAATAAAAACTGGTTTAAACCATGTTGATAGAAGTCAAAGAGATCGTTCAACTTTTTATGATTGGAATTTGCGTTGGGCGCAAAAATTATCTGAAAAATGGGCTTTTAAAATTGGAGCTTCTTTTACCCAAGCAACAGACTGGATAGGTAATGATAAAAGAAATTTTCAAACTGGTGCTGGTGGCGATAGAACAACAGGTAAAATAATTGATGGCGACAGAACAGATCCTGCATACGATGGGGTTAATGTATATGGCGATGAAACTAATTTTTCGGCCTTTCCTTCTCCTGTAAATAGTTTTAAAAATTTCGCTCAATTTGCAGTTGCTCCACAATTTCCTGCTGCATATCAACCTGCATTAGCTGGTATTATTGCTACAATTCCAACGACACAAAACGTATCTAGAACTGGTTATGATGAAAAAGATGTTGTAAGCCCATTAACTGTAAATGTAAAATTAACTGGTGCGCTACACTATAAAATCACCGATAATTTAGAAGCATCATTTGTTGCTAACTATGGTATTGGCAATACAGTGTATACTGGCTTAGGCAGATATTCTTTAAAGAATTTTAGAATTGGTCAATATAAATTAGAGTTAAAAGCAAAAAACTGGTACGTAAGAGCCTATACTACACAAGAAGATGCTGGCGATAGCTACAATGCATCTGCCGCAAGCCAATACTTTAACGAAGCTTGGAAACCAAGTTCTACTTGGTTTGGTCAGTATACTCAAGCTTATTTAACCAACAGATTGGGTGGTGCCACTGATGCAATGGCTCATGTTGCAGGAAGAGCTGCAGCAGATGTTGGCAGACCAACTGGTAATTTATTGGACAATGCTATTTTTAACAAAGTAATTACCACACCAATTTCTAAAGGTGGGGGGTTATTTGTAGATAAAACTTCGTTGTATATGTATGAAGGTCAATACAACTTAACCAACGCATTAGGCCTTGCAAAAAGTGGTACTGAATTTTTAATTGGTGGTAACTACAAAGAATATCGGTTAAATTCTGAAGGAACATTATTTGCCGATACTGCTGGTAAAATTAAAATTGCTGAAACGGGCGTTTATGGTCAATTGTCTCAAAAAATTTTTAATGATGTATTGAAATTGACTGCATCAGGTCGTTATGATAAAAACGAGAACTTTGCAGGTCGTTTTACACCACGTTTTTCAGCAGTAGTTAAAGTTGCTAAAGATCAAAATATTCGTTTATCTTATCAGCAAGCATATCGTTTTCCTTCAACACAAAACCAATGGATTAAGTTAAATGTGGGTGCTGCAACATTATTGGGTGGCTTACCGCAATTAAGAAATTTTGTGTTTGGCAGTGCTCCTGTATTTATTGTAGGAACAAATGCGCCAGCAGTTTTTGGCGAGTTTAAACCAGAAACAGCTACCTCATACGAAATTGGTTACAAAGGCTTAATTGGTAAGAAATTGCTAATTGATGTATATGGCTATACAGCATCATATGATAACTTTTTAGGGGGTACAAATGTGTACCAAATAGTAGGTGGTAAAGCTAAAGTGTACCAAGTTTCTACCAATAGTACAGGCAAAGTAACCACACGTGGCTATGGTATTTCTTTAGATTATTTATTACCAAGCAACTTTACAGTTGGTGCTAATTTCTATTCTGATGAAATTACAGATATTCCTGCAGGTTTTATCACTTTCTTCAACACACCTAAATATCGTACAAATATTACTTTATCTAACACTGGTTTTGGTACAGATAAACGTTTGGGCTTTAGCTTGGTGTATAGATGGCAAGATAGCTTCTACTACGAAGGAACATTTGGTGCAGGCACGTTACCATCTGTTACAACTTTAGATGCACAGGTAAGTTATAAATTTCCACAAACAAAGTCAATATTTAAATTAGGTGCCACTAACCTTTTAAACAAGTACTACATAAATGGTTTTGGTAATGCGCAAGTTGGTGGCTTGTACTATGCAAGTTTTGCTTGGAATGTATTTTAGTTAAATTTTTTTTAATGATAAAAATCCCTCAGAATTTCTGGGGGATTTTTGTTTTTAAAATTTAAAAAATTAACACCAATATTTTAAAATTTCTATTGATTTTTTTACCCCACAAACCTATATTTTTGCAACTCAATTTTAAAAATAAAATACATGCGGTCAATAGCTTTTAGAGAGGCGTTAAGAGAAGCCATGAGTGAAGAAATGAGGCGAGATGAGCGAGTATTTTTAATGGGTGAAGAAGTTGCCGAATATAATGGTGCCTACAAAGTAAGTCAAGGTATGCTGGCAGAGTTTGGTGCAAAACGTGTAATAGATACACCCATTGCCGAACTTGGTTTTACAGCAATTGCTGTTGGTGCGGCTCAAAATGGATTAATACCAATTGTTGAGTTTATGACTTGGAACTTTGCAGTATTGCCATTAGACCAAATTTTAAATACCGCTTCTAAAATGTTGGCTATGAGTGGTGGGCAAATTGGTTGCCCCATCACATTTCGTGGACCTGGTGGTAGTGCAGGTCAGCTAGGTGCACAACACTCAACGGCTTTTGAAGCATTGTATGCTAATATTCCAGGTATAAAAGTGGTGTCACCTTCTAATGGCTACGATGCGAAGGGCTTATTAAAACAAGCTATTCGTTACGAAAAAGATCCTGTTATTTTCATGGAAAGTGAAGTGATGTATGGCGATAAAAGCGATATACCAGATGAAGAATATTATATTCCATTAGGCAAAGCCGATGTTAAGAAAACTGGTACCGATGTAACCATTGTTTCGTACAATAAAATGATGAAAGTAGCTTTAGGTGCGGCGGCTGAACTTGAGAAAGAAGGTATTAATGCTGAGGTGATTGATTTACGTACGATACGTCCGTTAGATTGGAGAACCATTTTAGAAAGTGTTAAGAAAACTAACCGTTTGGTAATTGTTGAAGAACAATGGCCATTTGCATCTGTAAGTTCAGAAATTACTTACCGCATACAAAAAGAAGGTTTTGATTATTTAGATGCACCAATTCGTAGAATTACAAGTGCTGATGCGCCCATGCACTACGCGCCAAATTTGGCGGCTTTAGCTATCCCAGATGTGGCACGTACAGTTAAGTTGGTGAAGGAAGTTGTAGGAAGATGATTGACATTGAAAATAAAATAATAAAGGCTAATCTCTTAAAGTGGGGTTAGCCTTTTTAGTTAGTATCTAAATGTCAAATACTTTCGTTTTTTGCTAAATCCTCAGAAAATAAAAAACCCCGAAAACATTGAGTTTGCGAAGTTTCGATATGTTTTATTTTGATATTTGGCGGAGAGCTAGGGATTCGAACCCCAGGACCTGTAACAGACAACAGTTTTCAAGACTGCCGCAATCGACCACTCTGCCAGCTCTCCGTGTGCAAAATAATAGTTCTGTAAGCTAATAGCCAAATAAAACTGAAAATTACTAATAATTTGTCTCCTTATATTTGCTGTAATGTAAGCCCTAT